>NZ_JCAXEJ010000015.1:0-112351 GCF_059759005.1 Paenarthrobacter sp. GQ52 | reverse complement strand
CCCGGCGCCGGACACCATGACGTACCTGACGGCGCTGCTTCCTGTGGCCCAAGGGGTGGCGGTCTACGCTGCTCTTTGCCAGGCTGCTGATTCGGCCCGTTCCAGCGGGGATGCGGGCTCTGGTGTTGTCCCGACCCGTGGTCAAGTCATGGCCGATACCTTGGTCGAGCGCGTCACCGGCACACCCGGCGGGATTTCAGGGATCAACCTGGACCTTGTCATGACCGACCGCACCCTGTTCCAAGGCGACAGCGAACCGGCCCGGCTCAAGGGCTACGGAATCGTCCCGGCAGAATGGGGGAGGGAAATAGTCGGTTCGGGGCAAGCTGGCCAGGTCCACGCGAGAACGGCGGATACAGAGCTCACTGTCTGGCTTCGCCGGCTCTACACCGCGCCGGCCAGTGGTGAGCTCCTGAGCATGGACTCCAAAGCCCGGCTCTTCCCGGCGAGGCTTCGGCGTTTCATCGAAACCCGCGACCACACCTGCCGCACGCCGTACTGCGATGCGCCCATCCGGCATATCGACCATGTGGTTCCTTGGCGTTCCGGAGGGAAAACAAACCTCGCCAACGGTGCAGGTCTATGCGAGGCGTGCAACCACACCAAGGAAAACCCCGGCTGGACCAGCAAAACCGTCCATGCTGACGTGCACGGGGGTATACACACCCTGGAAATCAGCACCCCCACCGGACACAGCTATCAATCGAAAGCCCCACCCCTACCCGGACACCACCCCTCCAGAACGTAGACATACGCCGCAGATGTCCTGGTGCTGCCCACCTCAATGCGCCTTCAAGAAACTTCTGAAAAAAGTTCGTAGCCCGCGTAACCCTTTGGGGTGCCGCGACGATTACGTCATTGAAAGGGCCGAGCTGGAATTTGTCCCCCATCATGTTCCAGCTCGGTTCTTCCTTGTTTCGGGAGAGTTTGATCTCCGGGGAGGTCTCGGAAAGTTTGGCCTCCGGCGAGTTGGCCGGGGAGTTGGTCGGGATAGCGGGTCCTTCCACGGAAGGGCGCGGAGAGCAGTTACCCTTGGTGGGGTCGTCCGTTGGTGACAAGGCGGATGTCCAGGCCCAAGTAACGGACCTGCCGCCGATCGAAAGCCTCATTCTGTGACCGACGCATTGACCGATGAAGCGCTACATGCACTCAAGGGCAATAACGCGGAACTGTTCGGCGCCGTCTACCAGACTTATGCCGGCCAGGTTCTCGGCTATCTGACGGCCAAAGGTGTGCAAGACCCGGAAGCAATCACCCAGGACGTGTTCTTGGCAGTTCTGCCCCGACTGGATGACATCAGCGGCGGGATTCACGGCCTCCGGACCTTCATCTTCTCGGTGGCTCATGCCCGCATGGTGGATGAGCATCGGAAGCAAAGCAGGGCACCGGAACACCACGAGTTTGAGCCGGAACGGGATACTCGGGAAGTGAGTTCCGCGGAGGCGGAAGCCATGGGTCTTTTGGCGCCCAAAGAGGTCATGAGGCTTTTGGACTACCTTGGTGACGACCAGCGGGAGGTCTTGACGCTTCGAATCGTGGCAGGCCTGACCGTTGAACAGGTTGCCGACATCATGGGGAAATCCGCCGGGGCAGTAAAACAACTGCAGCGGCGGGCACTTATTACGCTCCGTGAGCACTCGGCAGTAAAGGAATACGTGTCGCCATGACATACAGGGATAGTGAACGCGAAGCAATCGTGGAGGAGCTGCTACTCGACGCCGATGCTGTCATTGCCACTGATGCTGATGCTGATGCTGATGCCACGTCCGGCGTCCGGCAGGCGCTCCTCTCATTGAGTTCCTTCGCCAACCTTGCAGCCCCAACTCCGAGTGCGGAGCTTTCCGCCATGCTGGCTGGTCCGCACGATGAAGTCTCCAAACGTCGCTGGAGGCACAAACACCGCACGGCGGTAGTGAGCGTAGCCGTGGTGGCAGCGATGGGCCTAGGCGTCAGCGGTGTTGCCGCTGCCAGTTCCGGCTTCACCCGGAACCCTTCCTTCGTTGATGAACTTCTGGGCAACGTCCGGCCTCAGCCAGTGGCCGCCGCACCGGTATTTCCGATTCCCGACGCCCCGCGCGTTAGCACGGAACCCGCTCCTGTCGTGGATCCTGCAGCTGTTCCACCGATCCCAACCGCTTCATCCATACCCGTGCCAAGCCGCGTTGAACCTACCCAAACTCCCGCACAGGCACAGGCACAGGCACAGGCACAGGCACAGGATGTGCTTCCCGTCCCCGCTCCCGCCGGCCCCGCACAGAGCGGCTCCACGCCGGGCAACTCCGCACCGGGCAACTCTGCGCCGGGTGGCTCCGCGCCGGGTGGCTCCACACCGGGCAGTGCCGCGCCGAACCTGCAGACAAAGCCCGCCCCGATCAAGGCGGAGAAGCAGCAATCCGCTAAGCCTGATGCTTCACTGCAGGGTGCCGGGAAGCCGACGCCTGCTTTGCCGGGACCGAACGCCACCAAGCCCGCACACGTGCCTCCCGGTCTGGGCAAGCAACTGACGGGCAAGCAACTGACGGGCAAGCAACTGACCGACAAACAGTTAAAGACAGCTGCGGACAAGTGGAAGCAGTGGCTTAAGCACGGCGACCGACGCTAGGAAGGGAACGGCCGACTAAGGAAACCATGCCTAACGTGCAGGATATTCGGCAAAGCTGCTCGTAGAAGGCCGGAGTAGGCTTGGGTCATGATGCATGTCAACGATCCGGCCGTCGTCGAGCGGTTGATGCGAACAAAAGGCACTTGGGCCATCGTTGGCCTCAGCACCAACCCGTGGCGCTCCGCGCATGACGTCTCGCTGTACGTACGGGACACCATGGGGATGGAGATCATCCCCATCAACCTCAAGGGCGAGGACGTGCACGGCGAAAAAGGGTATGAAACCCTCGCGGACATCCCCGAGGCCAGGCACCCCATCGATGTTGTTGACTGCTTCGTGAACTCCCAACGCGTGGGCGCAGTGATTGACCAGGCGATTGCGATCGGCGCAAAGGCTGTTTGGCTCCAGCTCGGCGTCTTTGACGACGACGCCGTGCAGCGTGCACGTGAGGCCGGACTCGACGTGGTGGTCAACTCCTGCCCGGCACGTGAAGGCTGGCAGTACGGCCTGTGATTCGGGGACACATTCCTCTGCTAGATTGCAGCTGAATCATTTCTTGAGTCTTGGGGGACAACCATGTTCGGTGGCCATTCTGCGGTGCCTGTTTCCACGCCCAGCAGACGGGCCGTCTTCAGTGTTTTAGGCGCTTCCGTGGTGGCCGGATTGACGGCGTGCACTGCCGCTGAAAGTTCGACGCCGGCGCTGACGCCCAGTGGCGCTGCTGTATCGCCCGAGGTGCCGGGGGCGAACGGTGCGCTGGCAGTCGGAGGCGAGGTTCCGACGTCGTCCGCTTCTCCAACTCCCACGCTGACGGCCACCAAACGCATCCGCCGCACGTTTATCCCGGATTACCAGCTGCCGCCGATCGTTGGTGGGCTGGCTCCGGTGATCACCAAAATCGAGACCAAGCATCCGGTGGTCTTCCTGACCATTGATGACGGCAACATCAAAACGCCGGAGTCGATCAAGCTCCTGGCGGAGTACGACTATCCGTCGTCGCTGTTCCTCACCAAGGACACCATCGCGGACAACCCGGCTTTCTTCAACGCGTTCAAAGCCCAGGGCAGCCTGATCGAGAACCACACGGTCACTCACAACATCAACATGGTGAGGCAGTGGGGCTATCAGCAGCAATTGAACGACATGGTGGGAATGCAGGAGTACGCGCTCCAGCACTACGGCCGCCGTCCTACGCTTTTTCGGCCCCCGGGAGGCGCCTACTCCAACGTGATGCGCCAGGCCGTTGCTGATGCAGGAATGAAGGCAATCGTTACGTGGGAGGCGAAGGCGAACGCCGGGAAGATGGACTACCAGGTGGGCAATTCACTGCGTCCCGGTGACATTGTGCTCATGCATTTCCGGGCTGAGTTCGCCGCTGACCTCGCTGCTTTCCGCGCTGCCCAGTTGGCGGCGGGACTTGAAGTGGTGCTGCTGGAGGACTTCCTGGGCGTGGCGTAGGCGGGGCATCAGCATGGCCCGCCGCCCGGAGCGCCAGTAGGCTCTCCCCATGGATGTTTCCACCCTCCGCTCGATTTGCCTTGGCTTTCCCGGCGCGTTCGAAGACTTCCCGTTCGGTCCCGAGACCTCCGTGTTCAAGGTGCGTTCCGCCGTCGCGGGTGGTTCGCGTCAGGAGGCCAAAATGTTCGCGTTGTCCACCATGGATCCGGACAACTGGTCCGTGAGCCTTAAATGCGAGCCGGCGTTGGCTGAACAACTCCGGGCAGCAAACCCTGAAATCACCGGTGCCTGGCATATGAACAAGACGCACTGGAACGGTGTCCGCCTGGACGGCGCCCTGCCGGATGACATGATCCGGGACATGGTGGAGGACTCGTATGACCTGGTGGTGGCGACGCTGAGCCGCAAGCAGCAGGAACAACTTGGCTGGGCCAGGCTCGCAAAACCACAGCGCAACTGACACGCCCGCAAACCCCTCCCCACGGCGCTGACATGGGACTAGATTGATACTGCATACCTAAAGACCTCAGTCACTGGCTGGTCAGGAGCGGTTTGATGCTGGATCAGAAGACACTGGACCACCTATGGAACTTTCGCGATCCTGCATCTTCCGAGGCAGCGTTCCGCGCCGCGATGGTCGAGGAAATGTACGACGCCGACGAGCGCGCTGAGTTGGCAACCCAGCTTGGGCGGGCCATTGGTTTGCAGGGCCGGTTTGAAGAGGCCGATGCCCTCCTGGACGAAATTGACGACGACGAGCCAACTGTTGGTGTGCGGATCCTCCTTGAGCGCGGTCGGGTTCTTAACTCCGACGGGCGGGCCGCCATGGCTGTGCCTCTCTTGGAGCAGGCGGCGGAGTTGGCGGACCATCTTGGTGAGGAATTCCTGGCTGTCGATGCCCTGCACATGCTCTCCATCGCAGATGCTGCCAACGCCGAAGTGTGGATGCGTAGCGCCCTTGAATATGCGTCCACAGCCCATGATGAGCGAACCAAGCATTGGATGATTGCTTTGCACGCAAGCCTTGGTGCGTTTCTGCAGGATAAAAACCGGCTCACCGAAGCCCTGGTGGAGTTCCAATTGGCCGAACAATGGGCGGCACGACTGGGAACTGAGCGGCAGAGGGCCATGGCACGGCAGGCAATCACAGTGTGGAAAAGCCCTCGCAGAAGGGCCGTAGAAAGATCACGCTTTGACAAATGTTGATCGAAACTGCCAAGAAAGATTGATTTTCGATCATTCGTGGTGAATTATGTCACAGAAGGTTGGTGCTGCCAGAGCGCCTACCCAGACTGTCTGACTGAACGGCTTTCCCGCCGCAACAGTCGACACTACGAGTCACTGGAGGGTTTAGAAATGAACGTTCAGCACCAGTCCGTCGGACGCCGTGGATTCCTGCGCGGAGCACTCGCAGCAGCCGTGCTCGTGCCCATGGGTGGAACCATTGCTTCCTGTGCCGCAGGTGGCGGCGGCACTACCACCGGCCCCACCGGCACTGTTTCGGACACCAACCCGTTCGGCATGGCGGAAAAGGCCACCCTCGACGCCGTGATCTTCAAGGGTGGCTACGGCATCGACTATGTCGAGTTCGCCGGCAAGATCTTCGAAAAGACGCACGAGGGCTCCACCGCCAAGATCGCCCCGTCCACCGATATCGCCCAGGAGCTCCAGCCGCGGTTCGTCGGTGGCAACCCGCCGGACCTGATCGACAACTCCGGTGCAAAAGCCATCGGCTTCAGCACCATCCTGGCCCAGCTCGAAGACCTTACCCCCCTTGTGGAGGCAAAGAACCTCGAAGGCAAGGTCATCAAGGACACCCTGTACACCGGCGTACTGGCTCCAGGTACTTTCGACGGCAAGCTTGCTGCCCTGAACTATGTGCTCACGGTGTTCGCCATGTGGTACTCGGATTCCCTCCTCAAGGAAAACGGCTGGACCCTGCCAAAGACCTGGGATGAGATGTACACCCTGGGCGAGCAGGCCAAGGCCAAGGGCAAGTACCTGTTCGTATGGGGCAAGGAAGCTGCCACGTACTACCAGGAAATGGCGATCGCGTCCGCCGTCAAGGAAGGCGGCGACGAAGTCCGCATCGGCTTGGAGAACCTCACTGCTGACTCGTGGTCCCACCCGGCTATCCAGTCCGTTTTCACTGCGCTGGACAAGATCGTGAAGGCCGGCTTCTTCAAGCCCGGTGGCTCCGGCACCCAGTTCACGGCAGCTCAGGCGCAGTGGACCAACGCCCAGGAGGCCGTGTTCTACCCGTCAGGTTCCTGGATTGAAAACGAAATGAAGGACCAGACCAAGGCCGGCTTCAACATGATGGGAGCGCCCGTGCCCACGGTCAGCGCCAGCCCCAAGCTGCCTTACACGTCCCTCCACAGCGCTGCGGGCGAGCCGTTCATTGTTCCCTCGCAGGGCAAGAACGCTGCCGGTGGCAAGGAATTGCTCCGCATCATGCTGTCCAAGGAGGCTGCAACCAACTTCGCCAAGACCAAACTGGCCCCCACCATCGTCAAGGACACGGTCCCGGCCGACGGCTTCGGTTCCACGGCACTGGTCTCGCAGACCAAGTTGCTCGCTGACGCCGGCGAGGACATCTTCACCTGGAACTTCATTGACCTCTACGGAACCAACAAGGACCAACTGGTGGTCTGGAACAGCTTCCTTGACGGCAAGTCGGACGTCGCAACCCTCACTTCCGCACTGCAGAACATCTCCGACAAGGTCCGTAACGACAGCTCGGTCAAGAAGATCGAAGTGAAGTGACTTCAGTGAAAACTCAGCAGAGCCGGAGCGACGACGGCCTGGCCGCCGTCGTTCCGGCAACGGCTCCGCAGCAGTTGGTTAAGCGGCGGCGGAAACCGTTGACATGGGACAAGGTCAGCTTCTTCGCGGTCTTCCTCGGACTGCCGCTGGCGATCTACCTGTTGTTCGTGATTTGGCCCTTCGTGCAAGCCTTCGGTTATTCGTTGACGGACTGGTCCGGTTTCTCTCCCAACCAGAACTTCATCGGCCTGGAGAACTACACCAAGATCTTCACGGACGACATCTTCATGAAGGCCATGGGAAACAACATCCTCCTGGTCATCTTCCTCCCCATCATCACCATCATCCTGAGCCTGGTGCTCGCATCATTGGTGACGGTTGGCGGCAGCAGCAAAGGCCAGATCAAGGGCCTGCGGAACTCCAGCTTCTACCGGGTTGTGTCGTTCTTCCCCTACACGATTCCGGCGATCGCGATCGGCATCATGTGGGGACAGATCTACGATCCCTCGGGTGGCCTGCTTAACGGCATCCTCACAGGGCTGGGCATGGACCAGTTCAAGGACTTTGCCTGGCTGGGTGACAAGAACACCGCAATGATCGCCACCATGTTCGTGATTGTCTGGGGCTTTGTTGGCTTCTACATGGTCCTGTTCGTGGCTGGTATCAAGGGCATTCCTGCCGAGCTTTTCGAGGCCGCCAGGATCGATGGTGCCGGTCGCTTCCGCACCGCGGTGTCCATCACCATTCCTCTGATTCGCGACAACATCCAGACTGCCTACATTTACATGGGCATCCTGGCTCTGGACGCGTTCGTTTACATGGCGGCACTGAACTCGGGCGGCGGCCCCGACAACTCCACGCTCGTGATGGCACAGCAACTGTTCTTCACCGCGTTCAGCAAGGGGCAGTTCGGCCTCGCCAGCGCCATGGGCGTTGTGCTGGCCGTTGCCACGCTGATCTTCTCCGGATTGGTCTTCCTGGTCAACCGGCTCACCGGCGGCGATAAGGATGTGAGCCTGTAATGAGTACCAAAGTCTCAACTCCGGAAATGAAGTCACTTCACTTCCAGCCGCGGACACCGGCAACCACTACGGGCGACAAAGTGGTGGGAGCGGTCTCGCACACAGCGCTGACCATCTGGACCCTCATCGTCATTCTTCCTTTGCTGTGGACGTTCATGTCCTCCTTCAAGACGTCCAGCGAGATCTTCGCGTCGCCGTTCGCCTTGCCGGGTGAATGGAAGCTGGACAACTACGTCAAGGCCTGGAGCGAGGCAGGCATCGGATCTGCCTTCCTCAACTCGGTGCTGGTGGTGGCCGTGGCACTGGTGATCGTCATGGTCCTCGGGGCCATGTGCGCCTACGTTCTGGCGCGCTACACCTTCCGGGGCAGCCGGGCCATTTACTACCTGATGCTCGCGGGCCTGACCTTCCCGATCTTCCTCGCCATGGTGCCGTTGTTCTTCGTCCTGAGGAACATGGGCCTCCTGAACACCCTGCCGGGACTGATCCTTGTGTACGTGGGCTTCGCGCTTCCGTTCACCGTGTTCTTCCTGTTCTCCTTCTTCAAGTCGCTGCCGCACGAAATCACTGAAGCAGCGGCCCTCGACGGAGCAGGGGAGTGGCGGACGTTCTTCCAGGTCATGCTGCCGATGGCCAAGCCGGGCCTCGCCTCGGTTGCCATCTTCAACTTCCTGGGCCTCTGGAACCAGTTCCTCATTCCGGTGTCCATCAACGCAGCCGGTCCTCGCGTCCTTTCCCAGGAACTCGCGGCCTTCGCCGGCCAGATGGGCTACGCCGTGGACTACGGCGCGCTGTTCGCGGCCGTCAGTGTCACCGTCATTCCGGTGCTCATCGTCTACGTGATCTTCCAGCGCCAGCTGCAGGGTTCCGTTTCGCAGGGCACCTCCAAGTAACACAACCAAGCTAAAACAGCCTTCGACGGCGGTCCTCACCTTAAGGTGCGGGCCGCCGTCGGGCGTTGACTCTGAAAAGATGGAACGGATTCTGTAGTGCAACGAAAGGCAGCAGCCCGTGATCTTTATTGTGGTCAAGTTCAACGTCAAGCCCGATTGGTCTGAGCGCTGGCTGGACTTGGTGGCCGACTTCACCAAGGCGACCCGCGAAGAGCCCGGCAACTTGTGGTTCGACTGGTCCCGCAGTGTGGACAACCCGAACGAGTTCGTCCTGGTGGAAGCCTTCCAGGATGATGCCGCTGAGGCCCATGTGAACAGCGAGCACTTCAAGAAGGCCATGGCGGACATGCCGCAGGCCCTCGCGGAGACTCCCCACATCATCAGCCGCCAGTTCGAGGGCAGTGGCTGGGACCGCATGGGCGAGCTGACTATCGACTAGCGGCTGTACCGCATCCACCCACTTTGGAACCAAAACCGCCCCCGACACACCTTCAAAGAGGCGTGTCGGGGGCGGTTGTGATTCAAAGAAGGTCGTGGCGGCACAGGCCCTCGACCGTACTACTCAGAACATCCAGGGAATCTCGGCATGGCCGAAGTCGCTGAATGAGCCAAAACGGCCGGCCTTGAACGCCAGCACCTCGCCGTCCCGGTCCCGGCACGTGGTGACCTGGCCGAAGAAGACCTGGTGATCTCCGACGTCGTACTGCTGCACAACGGTGCAATCAGCTTGGGCGAGGGCGCCCTTGATGACCGGAAGCCCGCTGTCTGTGACGTCGAAGTCTCCTTCAGCGAAGCGGTTCCCGCCGCGGACAGCGAACCGCCGGGCCACCGACTCCTGCTTGGCGCCGAGGATGGATACCGCGAACTTACCGCTCTCCATCAGGGCCTCGCCCGTCCGGGTACCGAAGTTCAGCGAGATCATCAGAATGGGCGGTTCCAGGCTGATGGAGGTCAGCGAGCTGATGGTCATCCCGTATTGCTCGTCCTCGTGCTGGGTGGTGACCACGGCGACGCCGGTGAGGAATCGGCCCATGGCGCGGCGCATCCCCATGGCGTCGGGGATGGTGAAAGCTGGTGCCAGGCTCATGTCAGTTGCTCCGCTCCGCGTAGTACCGGACCTCGAACATCTTGGCGCCGTTTTCGGAAACCCATGGTCCGTGCTCCATCCCGGGAGGCCGCGTTGCCCAGTCGCCGGCCTTGAAGGTCTTGCCGAGGCGCTGGTCAACGAACGAGCCTTCGAAAATGAAGACCTCTTCCCAGAAATCGTGAGTCAGAACTCCGTTGGGGGAAGTGTCCGTTCCGGGCTCGAACTTCAGGATGCGCGTGACGCTGTCGTTGTCCGAGTCGCGGGCGAGGATGGCCTCGGAGAGGCCCTCAATGTGTGGGTTGCAGGGTGCGAAGTCCACCGAGGATACAGGCGTGAACTCCACTTCGGGCTTTGCCATGGCTAGGCTCCTTCCATGCCGTCGCCGGCCCCATTGACTGTGCTTTCGATGCTGTACGAACCCAGGAATGTGTCCAGCTCCGCAACCAGAGCGTCATAGCCGTAGTTCCTGTACGTGTAAGCACCGCGGACCACGAACGGAGCGCCGGCATAGAACATTTCGTACTGCTGGTGGCGGCCAGCGAACTCGGAACCGATGATGTCCCAGGCAAGCTTGAACAACTTGACGCGTTCTTCGCTGGCAACGCCCGGGGACTGGACGTAGCGCTCCATGTCCGGCCGGGTCACGCTGCTGGTCATGTCGGCGATGCTGGACGGCAGCTGCAGGACACCGCCGCCTACCAGGTCGCGGAGGATGGAAATCACGCGGGGGTAGGTCTCTGACTGCAAGCCCATGGCCCCGTAAAGTGCGCTCTTGCCCGGAACCCTCATGCCGGCGTCGTCCGTGGTTGCTGTGTATTCGGCGGCGAGGACGGCTGACTCAACGGACTGCACAATGGCGGCGAGCTCGCCGAGCTTCTCCTGCACGCCAGGGATCTTGTCCGTGCCGTTGACCTGCGTGACCTTGCGGGCAACGGAGGCGATGAACTTCAGCTTGGTGGAGAAGCGGATCTGGGCTTGCCAGTTGCCCAGGGCGTGGGCGCCGGTGTCGAAGAACTGGCGGCGAAGGGTTTCGATGTTCCGGTTGATGAACACCCGGTCCCACGGAATGAGCACGTCGTCGAAAACAACCAAGGCGTCAGGCTCGTCGTAGTGGCTGGTCAGCGGGTAGTCGAACTCGCTGGTGGCAGCCGGCGCGAACGGACGGCGGCAGTACAGCTTCAGTCCGTCGGTTGCCACCGGGATGGCGAAGCTGACCGCGAAGTCAACATCGTCCGGGCCCAGGGGCTTGATGCAGGTGACAAAGACTTCGTCGGCAATGGCGGCGCCTGTGGCGAGCATCTGCGAACCTCGGACAATGATGCCCTCCTCGGTTTCACGCACGACGCCGACCTGCAGGTATTCGCCTTCCCAACCGGACGCCGTGGTTGCGCGGGAAACCTGCGGGGGAATGATCGCATAGGAGAGGTACAGGTTCTCGGAGAGGATCTTCTTGTAGTACCGCTCCACGTTGCCGGCAAAGTCACGTTCGTCGTTCTTGAAGACGTCCGGATGGGAACCGAACGCCGCGAAGAACGTTCCGACGTGGTCGGGGCTGCGGCCCACCCAGCCATGGGTGTGTTTGGCCCACTTTTCGATTGCCTGGCGGCGAAGGACCAGCTCTTCCTGCGTGCGGGGGGCGGCGAAGGTGCGGTTGGCCGGACCATTGATCTCATCCGAGTGGAACTGCATGCCGTTGGCGGGATCGGCTGCGATATCGAACAGCTCGGCCATGGTCCGGGCAACGTTCGCGAAGGCCGGGTGCTCCAGGACGTTGCCGACTACCTCGCCGTCGAGGATCACTGTCCGGCCGTCGTTCAGGGACTTCAAATACTGCTTTCCGGTTCTCATCGGAGTGAGCCTTTCTTGATTTTGTAGTTATGTTCAATGGTGGTCCCATTCGGGAAGGAGAGCTCCAACTTCCAGGAAGTTCCGTCGACGAACTTCCCGTTCAGCAGCGGAAGCGTGCCTCCCAAGCACATGAAATCAGCGTCGCCGATGTCGGTTCGTGCGAGAAGGCGCTCGACGACGTCGGCCGGCTTGAGGAGGCCGCTCAGCGAACCTTCCTGGTACAGGGCGCCGTCAACCCATGAACGGGCTGTGCATTCGTCGAGATCCAGGTCTTTCAGTGATTCGACGGCAATCACCTCGTTTGAGACGGGCTTGGGGCATGCCCGCTTGGAGTCGCCGATGTCGCGGGCTTCGATGTCCCGGTCTGTGTGGTCGGAGCCGATACCGAGGTAGTACTTTCCGTCGTGGCGGATGTAGAGGGGCTCGATCTCGCCGGACGTCAGGTTCTCGGTGGTGTCATGTTCACCCGAGGTCTCGAACAGGTCCGAGTCCATCCGGTAAAACATGGGAACCTCCGGTGGGGGAGCCACGCCGATTGCGGCGAGCTCATCGATGTGATGCTGGACTGCCTTGGGATCGCGGCCCGTGTAGCCGGCCACTACTGCATGGAAGTCGGTGATGACGATTGTCTGGTCGGTGCCCACCACCCTGAAGGTGAGCGGGACTTGCCTTGTGGTTTGCTGTGTTTGCATTGGGTTTCCTCTAAACAGTCAACGTGTTGTAAGCGGGTAGGCGATCGCCAATGACGGGAAACTCTTGGCGGACTGACTGGACCTGACGGGGATCGATGTCCACCATCAGCACCGTTTCGTCTGAGCCTGCCTCGGCGATGACATTGCCGCCCGGGTCCACCACCCGGCTGTGCCCACCAAGGTCTACACCTTCCTGGTTACCGGCAGCGTTGCAGGCGATCACGAAGATCTGGTGTTCCAGTGCCCTGGCTGTGGTGAGCAACCGCCAGTGTTCCCGCCTGGCAGCGGGCCAGGCCGCGGGTACGATCACGATGTCCGCGCCGCGGGTGCTCAACTCCATCCACAACCCGGGGAAGCGGAGGTCGTAACAGGTGATGCCGGCAACGGCGCCGAACGGCAGCGGGACTACGGGAAGTGAGGAGCCGGCAGTGAGCAGGCTGGCCTCCTTGGACTTGTAGCCGAAGACGTGGATCTTCCGGTACGTGTGGATCACTTTGCCGTCCGGCCCCAGCAGGATGGAGGTGTTGCTGAGCTGGCCGTCCTCACCGGCCTCGATGATGCTGCCGAGGTGAAGGTAGACACCCAACTCCGCCGCTACCCGCGAGCACATGGAGACCGTTGGTCCATCCAATGTTTCCGCGAGGTCCTCATAGGCATCGAAGTGGAAGTAGCCAGCGCTCCAGAGTTCAGGGAGCACGATGAGCTCTGCACCGTTGATGCCCCGAAGGATGGCTTCCACGCGATCAATCCGTTCCTCACGGGTTTCGGAGTCCGGGCTGGCCACTTGGACGAGTGCGATTTTCATGCTTGTTCCTTATCCAGGGCTGGGGTCGGGTCCCTGTCCAGGTCGCTGAGCTTCAGGCCCTTGGTTTCCTTGGCGAACATCACGGAGACCATGGAGATCAGGCCCATGGCCGCGAGGTAGATGCCGATCGCGTAGCCGGTGCCGAAAGCGCTGTAGAGAGCCAAGGCGATGATGGGAGACAATGAACCTGCGATCAGCGAAGCCAGGTTGTAGGACACTGAGGTTCCGCTGTACCGGACGTCCGTGGGGAAGAGTTCGGAGAAGAACGCTCCGATCACTGAGCTGTAGGCCGCGAAGATCAGGAGCCCTCCCACAGCTGCGGCAATGATGCCCCACACCTGGCCGGTGTTCAGCAGGAAGAAGAACGCGAAGGCCCACACCATGGTGGCGATCGAGGCACCAATCAGGATTGGTTTACGGCCCACCTTGTCTGCGTAGACGGCGAGGATGGGAATGGCGACGACGGCGACGCCCTGGCCGATCATGACGGCGGTAAGGCCTGTCTGCCTTTGCAGCCCCATGATCTGGGTGACGTACGTGATGATGAACAGCGAGTAGATGTAGAAGCCTGCGTTTTCGCCCATCCGGCTGCCGGTGGCGATGAGGATTTCACGCCAGTTGCGGCGGAACAGGATGGTCAGTGGCAGCTTCCGTTCCTTGTTGCCTTCGGCTTCGCGCTTCCGCTGTGCTTCCTTGAACAGCGGGGTTTCCTGCACGTAGAGCCTCAGGATGAGGCCAATGACAACCAGCAGTGCGGACAATCCGAACGCAATGCGCCAGCCCCATGCCAGGAATTCGCTCTCCGGCATGGTGGCGGCCAGGATGGCCAGGACGCCGGCGGCCATCAGGTTGCCCAGGGGCGGACCCATGTTTGGCCAGGAGGACCAGAAAGCGCGCCGGGTGCTCTCATTGCTGTGTTCGGAAACCAGCAGGACGGCACCGCCCCACTCACCGCCGAGGGCAAAGCCTTGGATCAGGCGGAGCAGCAGGAGGAGCAGAGGTGCTGCCAGACCAATAGCGGCGTAGGAGGGGATGAAGGCGATCAGGGTTGTAGCCACGCCCATGAGCATCAGGCTGGCAACCAAGGTGGCTCGACGACCATGCTTGTCGCCGAGGTGTCCCAGGACTATTGCGCCGATGGGACGGGCAAGGAAACCGGCTGCGAACGTTCCCAAGGCAAGCATGGTGCCAACCATGGGATCGTCGGTGGGGAAATAGAGCTTGTTGAATACCAGCGCGGCCGCGGTGCCGTAGAGAAAGAAGTCATACCATTCGACGGCGGTGCCGGCGAGGCTCGAAGCAGCAACGACGGGCAGGCTGGAGTGCTTCTGTCGCCTCAGTTCTGCTTTCTTCAATTCGGTCATTGTGGGGGTCCTTTTGCGGGGAGATTCCGATGCGTGAGCGGTGTCACTAAGAAGACTGTAGACGAGTTGTATACAACCTGTCTATATTTGAAACAGAAGTTTTTTCAGCACTCCGCTCCGTTCTGAATGCAACTCGTATACTGGGCTAGCGAGAAAGGCTCTGCATGATCCAGATGACCCCCACTGCGCAGTCGCAGCCAGAAGTGGCCTACCAGTGGATGAAAAGTTACATCGCAGCGCTCCCTCGCGAGGAGGAAACCTTCCTCAATGAAGGGGTCCTGGCAAAGACCACTGGCACATCACGGACACCTGTGCGTGAAGCCTTGCTGCGCCTCGAAGCCGAGGGATTCGTCAAGCGCGTCCCGCATAAAGGCGCCTACGTCCCGCCGATCTCAGACCCCGATGTCCGCGCCATCCTGCAGGCCAGGGCGGTAGTGGAAAAGTGGGCGGTCTCAGCCGTGGAGACCATGCCTGACGCCCAGATCGACGCCTTCCAGCGCATCATTGACCAGCAGCAGGAAGCGCGGGAAGACCCAGCCAGGTTCATTGAACTGGATACCGAATTCCACACCCTGATGGTCCGGGCAGGGGGCAACCCCGTGCTTGCCGATTTCTATGCTTCCCTCCGGCAAAAGCAGCTCAGGATCGGCGTCAAGGCAGTCAGCCAAGGCGCCGATCGCGCCGGGGACGTCCTCCGTGAACACCAGTTGATCGTTGACGCGCTCCGCAGCCGAATCCTCGACGCCGCGCATCAGGCCATTGATGCCCATCTGGACTCCACCCGCTTGGCGGTCATCGGCTACTGAGCCCTGCTAGTCCTCGCTGTGCAGCTCCCGCTGCCGTGCGCTCAGCAGCTCAAACTCAGGCCGGGCAGCCACGAACCGTTCAACGGCGTCGAGCACTTGCTGAAGGCGCGCGTGGTCGGGGGCCACCACAGCTGCCCCCACCAGCGCTCGCCTATGTTGGTCCTGCATGCCCGTTTCAGCGGCAGAAACCTCGAAACGCCGCTTGAGCTCAGCCACGAGGGGCCGTACCAGCGACCGCTTCTCCTTGAGGCTATGGACATCGCCCAAAAGGACGTCGAACTCAATCCAACCGATCCACATGGTTCATTATTACTTGCCTGCATCTTGAGCCAATCTTGAGCAAAATTCGCATCCAGGTTGAGTAAGCCCCGGGACACTGAACTCAAAGGCCGGAGGGTGACCAGCTGAGGGGGTTGGACATGGAGCTCGATGCATTCTCGGTGAGGGTCGCGCTGGGCGTGGTTACGGTGACCCTCCTGGTGCTGTTCTGTACTTCATTCCACCGCACGCGCTCGCCGTATGCGGGCTGGTGGAGCCTAGCCTTGCTCGAGTTCATGGCGGGGAATGCCGCCTTCCTCCTCAACGGAACCCCCCACCAGCAATGGGCCAACCCCTTGGGCAACGTCCTGGTGGTGGCAGGCGCTTTCAGCGTGTGGGCCGGAGCGAAGACCCTCCGGGACCGGAAAGCCGCGTCATGGCAGCTGGCTCTTGGTCCGGCCGTCACGGCTATCGCATCCTTTCTGGAAAGCCCCGGGAGTAACGTTTGGTCCGGAGGCCTCGTTTATCTGGCCATGATGACGTTGGGCATAGCGTTGGCCGCGTACGATCTCTGGTTCATCAAGTCTTCGCATTCGCAAGTCCACAAAGCCCTGTCCATCGCCGCAGGCCTGCTGGCAGCCTATTATCTGGGCCGCTGGATGGTTTATGCCCTCGAAGGGCCGGGCAGTTACACGTTCCGCACGTATTTTGGGCCCGGACCGTCAGCGCTGATATCGATGGTTCTCCTGGTCACGGTGTCCTTCAGCATGACGGCCCTGACCAGCGACCAACTCATCAAAGGCCTCCGGGAGCGTGCCACCCGCGACCATCTCACAGGACTCCTCAACCGCGGAGCATTCCTGGACCTCGCCACCACGGAACTTGAGCGCCTTCACTCCACAGGGTCTGGCGCCGCCGTAGTCCTGGCCGACCTGGACCACTTCAAAGCCGTCAACGACGAACACGGTCACGGGGCAGGGGATGTGGCCTTGCAGGCATTCGCTGATGTTTGCACAGCCTCGGTCAGGTCCACAGATCTCATCGGACGCTATGGAGGCGAAGAGTTCGTCCTCTTCCTGCCGGGAGCTACGCAGGACCGGGCCGAGAACATCGCTACGGAAATCAGCCGCCGGATGGCAGCCTTGCCGACTCCAGAGGGCGTTGTCTTCCCCACCATCAGCTACGGAGTCACATCAAGCATTCCCGCTGCAGCCGACCTCAATTTCATGATCGAGGTAGCGGACGCAGCCCTTTACAGCGCGAAAGCGCAAGGAAGAAACAGGATTGTAGGAGCCCACCGCCCCGAGGCGGCCACTATCGCGGATGAGGCAAGATCATGACCTTCAACGAACTCACCACCCGGATCCAGATCCAGCACACCCAGGAACTATCCGCGTTCCGGCAAGGCATCACAAGCCCTCCTTACAAAGCTGGAACACCCACAATGCTGAACGCGGACCGGCGTTCGGTAAGGATGAGTCCCGTTCAATCGGTGGAGGACAGCAACGCGAACCTCACCATCGTGGCCGACGTCGAAGGCCTTGCCTGGTTCACGGCGGACAAGGGCCTCCTGGGCAGCTGCATCACAGTGTCCATTGCCGGTCACCGCAGGAACACCGGTACCCGCGTGCACCTCCCCCTCGCAGAATGCGACGCTTGGATTGAGGCGATCCTAGGCGGGGCATGGATCACGCACGTGTACCGCGCCGGAAACAAGGTGGAACCGGACGGCAGGCTGGACATTGCGTCATACCGGCTGTTCCTGGACGAACGCCGTAACCCAGTGGCCAAACCGCAGGCTGTCGCCGACTCCAGCCTGCGACGCTTGGAAGAGTCGTGAGAGGCTCCAAGCCCCACAGGTTGATCCCCCTTGATTCACGGATCGAAAAATTGGAGCGGCACGTGCAGGCGCTGATGGAGGAGCTCCACAGAGCACGCTATGAACAACGCCGCGAGGCCCTTACGGACGCCCTTACCGGGCTCGGCAACCGCCAAGCACTGGTGAATTCCTTCATCGAAGCCCAAGCAGCCACGGCCAACGGCGCCGTCCCGCCGGCACTTCTCCTCCTGAACCTGGATGGGTTCAAGGCACTGAAAAACTCCGCAGGCCACGCCGCAGCGGACCAGATCCTGGTCACCGTTGCCATGCGCATCCGCTCGGCCGTCCGGGAGAACGACGTCGTCACCCGCCTTGGGGGCGACGAATTCGCGGTGCTGTTGCCCGCTACCCCGCAAAGCCGGGCCACCGCCGTCGGGAACCGCGTCCTGGCCGCGCTGGAACCGAACATCGACCTGGGCAACAACAGCATCCGCTGCGGCGCAAGCCTTGGGCTGCGCACCGCTGAACCACATCACAGTATCGAGGACCTTCTGCAAGAGGCCGATCTGGCCATGGAAGAATCCAAAAACGAGGGCAGGAACAAGCTCAAAGTCTTCGATCCTTCCACC
Organism: Paenarthrobacter sp. GQ52; assembly: GCF_059759005.1. Taxonomy (NCBI): domain Bacteria; kingdom Bacillati; phylum Actinomycetota; class Actinomycetes; order Micrococcales; family Micrococcaceae; genus Paenarthrobacter; species Paenarthrobacter sp. GQ52. The sequence goes on along the minus strand of NZ_JCAXEJ010000015.1, from coordinate 94,302 downwards.
CTTCACGCGCGGCAACTCCAGCGGCAAATAGTGGGAGAGCTCCGCGAAGCCATCCGTTCTGATCAGTTGGTCCTCTTCTACCAACCGATCGTGGAGCTTTCCACTGGCAGGATCGAAGGCTGCGAAGCTTTGGTTCGCTGGAACCACCCCGTTCATGGACTGATCATGCCGGACCAGTTCATTCCCGTTGCGGAGGCCACTGGCCTGATCGCGGAATTGGGCAGGTGGGTCCTGCGGACGGCCGTCGGCCAGTTACGACGGTGGCGGGATAATGCGGCCACCAAACAGCACGACTTCTCCATGCGCATCAATGTTTCTGCCGCCGACCTTCAAAGCCTCGAGTTCGTGGACGACGTCGGTGAAGCCCTGGCGGAGGAGAGCCTGGCCCCGGAATCACTGGTGCTGGAGCTCACCGAGAGTGCCATCATCCACAACAACGAGCTGGACCGCTACACCTTGGCAAGCCTGCACAGGCTGGGAGTCGGACTCGAGATCGATGACTTCGGCGCCGGGTACTCCTCCATGGGCTACCTGCGGAAACTTCCTGTGGACCGGGTAAAAGTGGACCGGCAGTTCGTAAAGGACCTGGGCAAGGACCCTTCGCAGCTCGGCTTCGTGGCCGCCATCCAGGAAGTCATCCGCTCCTGTGGCCTGGAAGGCGTTTGGGAGGGGATCGAGACCGCCGAACAGGCGGAGGCGCTCCGGAGTATCGGCTGCGCAAGCGGGCAAGGGTATTACTTCGGGCGGCCCTTGCCGGAGAAGGAATTCACGGAGCAGTTGGCCCGCCAAGTGGTGTGGCCGGCTTAAACAGGAACGCGGGGCCACATATAGGTGGCCCCGCGTTGTTTTTGCCTGCTCTTAGCCGAAGTACTTCGGGAGGGTGGCTTCGTGTGCTTCGCGGAGAGCGTCCAGGGAGAGCTCGTCGACACCGTTGATCTCCAGCTTTCCGCCGGCAGCGTCAACAACGCCGATCCGGAGGTGGGCGAAGCCGCGGGCGGTGCACATGTCCTTGAAGCGGACTTCTTCGGATCGCGGGACGGACACGATGGCCCGGGCCTGCGACTCGGAGAAGAGGGCGGTGAACAGGTCCACGCCGTCGCGTTCCATGAGTTCTTCAAGGGCGATGCGGGCACCGACACCGTAGCGCAGCGAGGACTCAACCAGGGCGGCCGCCAGGCCACCTTCGGAGAGGTCGTGTGCTGCGTCAACCATGCCGTCACGTGAAGCGTTGATCAGGATCTCGCCCAAGCCGCGCTCAGCTGCGAGGTCAACCTTCGGAGGCAGGCCACCAAGGTGTCCGCGGAGGTTGGACCATTCGGAACCGTCCAGCTCTGCTGCGGTGGTGCCCAGCAGGTAGATGGCCTGGCCGTCCTCGCGCCAGCCCGACGGCGTACGGCGGGCGACGTCGTCGAGCTTGCCCAGAACTGCCACCACGGGGGAGGGGTGGATCGGCGTGGTGCCGGTCTGGTTGTAGAGCGAGACGTTGCCGCCGGTGACCGGGATGCCGAGTTCCATGCAGGCGTCCGAGAGGCCACGGATGGCTTCGGCGAGCTGCCACATAACATCCGGGTCCTCGGGGGAACCGAAGTTCAGGCAGTCGCTGACGGCCATCGGAACAGCACCCGAGGTGGCAACGTTGCGGTAGGCCTCAGCCAACGCGAGCTGTGCACCCTGGTAGGGCTCCAGGTAGGTGTAGCGGCCGTTGGCGTCGGTTGCCAGGGCGACGCCCAGGCCGGTTTCTTCGTCAACACGGACCACGCCGGCATCGTCCGGGTACGCCATGGCAGTGTTGCCGCCAACGTAGCGGTCGTACTGCTTGGTGATCCAGTCCTTGCTGCACATGTTCGGTGATGCCACGAGCTCGGTGACGGCTGCAGCAAGCTCCGAGGGAGCGGACGGACGGCCGGCATCCTCAACAGATCCGGTGAAGGAGTTGGCCTGGACCGAGTCCTGCCACTCCGGGCGGGCGAACGGACGGTCGTAGACCGGGCCGTCGTGCGCAACGGTGCGGGGATCGACGTCGACGATTACTTCGCCTTCCCAGGTGATGATGAGGCGACCTGTATCGGTGACCTCACCCAACCAGGAGTACTCCACGGCCCACTTGTCCATGACAGCTTCGAAGGCTGCGATGTTCTCCGGGGTGACAACGGCCATCATGCGTTCCTGCGACTCGGACATGAGGATCTCGCCCGGGGTCAGCGTGGGGTCGCGGAGCAGGACCGAGGTCAATTCCACCTCCATGCCGCCGTCGCCGTTGGAGGCGAGCTCGGACGTGGCGCAGGAGATGCCGGCAGCGCCGAGGTCCTGGATGCCTTCAACCAGAGAGCCCTTGAAGAGCTCCAAGCAGCATTCGATGAGGACCTTCTCAGCGAAGGGGTCACCCACCTGGACGGCCGGACGCTTGGACGGCTTGGTGTCATCGAAGGACTCCGAGGCCAGCACCGAAGCGCCGCCGATGCCGTCGCCACCGGTGCGCGCACCGAACAGGACAACCTTGTTGCCCTTGCCGGAGGCGTTGGCCAGTCGGATGTCCTCGTGGCGCATGACGCCCACGGCCAGTGCGTTCACCAGCGGGTTGCCCTGGTAGACGGAGTCGAAGACCATTTCGCCGCCGATGTTCGGCAGGCCAAGGCAGTTGCCGTAGCCGCCGATGCCGGCAACGGCACCGTGCATGACGCGGGCGGTATCCGGGTGGTCGATCGCGCCGAAACGCAACGGGTCCATCACGGCAACCGGGCGGGCGCCCATGGAAATGATGTCGCGGACGATGCCGCCGATGCCGGTAGCGGCACCCTGGTAAGGCTCAACGAACGACGGCGAGTTGTGGGACTCGATCTTGAACGTCACGGCCCAGCCGTCGCCGAGGTTGGTGACGCCGGCGTTTTCGCCGATGCCAACCAGCATGTCCTTCTTCATTTCCTCGGTGACCTTCTCGCCGAACTGGCGAAGGTGGTTCTTGGAGGACTTGTAGGAGCAGTGCTCGCTCCACATGACGGAGTACATGGCCAGCTCGGCGCCGGTGGGGCGGCGGCCCAGGACCTTGACGATCTCGTCGAATTCGTTCTGCTTCAAGCCCAGCTCAGCCCACGGGAGTTCCGTGTCCGGGGTCTTGGCAGCGTGCTCAACGGTGTCGATGTTGAACTTCTTGGTGGTTTCCGTGGTCACTTGTCGCCTCCCACAATCTTGGTCAAAACGGAGGTGAAGAAACCGAGGCCGTCGGTGTCGCGGGGTGCACCGTCAAGCGATTCCGGGCCGAAGCCGGTCTCCACAGCGTGCTCGGGGTGCGGCATGAGGCCCACCACGTTGCCGGCTGCGTTGGAGATACCCGCGATGTCACGACGGGAGCCGTTCGGGTTGAAGCCCACGTAGCGGAACACCACGCGGCCCTCAGCCTCAAGGGCATCCAGGGTCTTCTCGTCAGCGATGTACTGGCCGTCCTGGTTCTTCAACGGCACAATGATTTCCTGGCCGTCCGCGTAGTCCACGGTCCAGGCAGTGTTGGCGTTCTCCACGCGAAGTGTCTGGTCGCGGCAGATGAACTTCAGGTGGTCGTTCTTGATCATGGAACCGGGCAGCAAGTGCGACTCGGTCAGGATCTGGAAGCCGTTGCAAATACCCAGGACCGGGAGCTTCGCCTCGGAGTTGGCAGCATCGATGATCTTGGACATCAGCGGCGCGAAACGCGAAATGGCACCGGCGCGGAGGTAGTCACCGTAGGAGAAACCGCCGGGGACGATGACAGCGTCAACGTCGCCTAGTTCGGTATCTGCATGCCACAGGGAAACCGCTGTGCCACCTGCAAGCCGCACCGCACGGGCGGCGTCGCGGTCGTCAAGGGTGCCGGGGAAGGTCACGACGCCGATCGTGGCGCCGGCCAAGCGGGGTTCTGCGGCGACGGCCACTGCCTCGCCAATCAGGGGAATCGACGTCATATCAGGCCTCGACGACCTCGACGTTGACAACATCCTCGATCACCGGGTTGGACAGGAGAGTCTCGGCAGCTTCGCGGGCCTGGGCCAGGATAGCGTCGGTCACCTCGCCGTCGACGGTCAGTTCGAAGCGCTTGCCCTGGCGGACTGCGCTGAAGCTGTTGAAGCCGAGGCGGGGCAGAGCACCCACGATGGCCTTCCCCTGGGGGTCCAGAATCTCGGGCTTGGGCATGACGTCAACGACGATCCGGGGCATCCGGTAACTCCTGTGCGTGAGTTGGGTGAACCTTAAATAAGGCTGCCGCGGAGGTGCCGTCTCACGCCGTTCAGCCGCATCCAAACAGCGTTTTAGCACAGGGCTAAACACGTTGTGAACTGCAATGTTTGAACGGCATGGGGGGCGCTCCGCGAGCTTGCACACCTATTCTACCGGGATCAACGCACATACCCTATTCAGCCGGATTGCGCGAGGGCACCCCGCCGTGATGGCAGAAATTGCTGGCCGCGGTTGTCCGCCGTCACTAAGATTGCGGCATGGCTGAGAAACCGAAATCGATGGTGCTGGGCGTAGTGGCCGCAGCCGTTTTTGCAGGTCTGGGCCGAATGGTCATCCAGAAAATCATGGCGGACAGAGCCGCCCGGGAGCATCGCGTTACCGCGCCTTTGGACAAGGAAACGCGGGCCAGGATCAGCGACGCCCTGCGCACTCCAAGTAAGTAGGTCCTAATCTCCGGAGGGCCGATTTTCGGCGGAATGGCGCGGATTAGGGCACATACAAATGCGCTATTCAAAGCGGTTAAATGGTGTGATTCCGGCGTAGTTTGGAAGGACACCAGGGGTTCAGCCCCAGTACCTTTCAAGGGCCAGTACCTTTCAGGATCCACACCAGGAGGAACAATGACCGAACACATTGCCGAAGTATCCGCCTGTAGCGTTGGCACGTGCGGATTCAACCACAACGGTTGCACCGCATTCGGAATCACCATCGGCGGCAGCCAGGACCACGCTTCCTGCGCAACGTTCATTGACACCAATGCCATGGGCGGCCTTCCCAAGGTCCTCGCCCACGTAGGTGCCTGCCAGCGCTCGGAGTGCGTCCACAACAACAACCTCATGTGCGAGGCACACGACGTCAAGGTCGGGCCCGGCCGCGAAGCCGCCGACTGCCTGACGTACGAGCACTCCTGATAGTTCTTGCAAAAGCGGGCCTGACCTCCTTGGAGGTCAGGCCCGCTTTTCCATGCGCCTACCGTTGGGCTAGCCGCCCTTGGGGCTGTCGGCTTCCTTCATTTCCTGTTCCGCCGTGGCTTGGATCAGAGCCAGCAGTTCAGGATCCAGTCCTGGTGCGAACTCTTCCTTGCGCTCCGGGGACATGGTCATCGGGAAGCCGTCGGGCATGACATCGGTGGTTAGCTCGGTGCCATCGTTGGACGGGGAAGCTCCGCGGTAGAGCTTGCCGGCCTCGCTCAGGTTGTCGGCGCTGAAGGTGTACTGGATGCTCTGCAAGCCCTTATCCAACAGCTTCTTCACCTCGGGGAACTGCTCGGCGTTGGTCTTCGGAATGGGGAGGACCTTGCCCCAGTTCACTCCCAGGCTTTCCAGGGCCTTGGCGTACGCGTTCTCGTGGGCTTGGTCGCGAACGATGAGGTACGCGATCGTGGAGCGTGCCGTCTTGTTTTCCGTCATTTCGTAGATGCGGCACTTCTGTAGCCTGCCCGTTGACTCAAGCATCAGGTTGTAGAGCAGGTCCAGCACCAGGTTGCCACTGTTGTAGACATAGGAGCCGCTCCATGGGTTGCCTGCAGCGTCCACCGGAAGGGCGCCCTGGGCCCCCACCAGATAGTGATGGATGTTGCTGGTGTCCAGCGCGATCTTCAGGGGAGTGGCACCACCGGCGCCCGGTTGGTCCACAGGATCCGTTTTCTTGCCCTGGTAGCGCGGCGAGCCGTCCAGGAGCTGGGAAATGGTGGTTCCGATGAGTTCCACGTGGCTGATCTCTTCAGTGCCGATGCCTTGAAGGAGATCTTTATAGGGTTTCGAGGCGGCGTCGCCCCGGAAGTTCATGCTTTGGAAGAGGTACTGCATCATGGTGCGCATCTCACCGAATTGTCCGCCGAGACCTTCCTGGAGGGCGTTTGCTGCGGCGGGGTCGGGCTCGTCTGCGGCGATTTCGTTGATGAGAAGTTGGGTGTGCAGGTACATTGCGATTCCTCACGTTGTTCATGCTGCGTGTTTGGGATGGAAACCCTCTGCTGGCCACCCCGGACGCACCCACCATAAGCATGCTTACTATTTGGAGGCAATGAAAATATCGATTTGATTCCCAGGCGTTAGCCGGCAACTTGGTTGGTCAATGCGTTGCCTTCCTTGAGTGCCTCGATGTTGGCCAGCACGAGCTTGGCGGCGCCCTTGGGGCGGTTGCCGGCCACGTGGGGCGTGATGATCAGGTTCGGTGCACTCCACAGTTTGGAGTCGGCGGGAAGCGGTTCGTCCTTGGTGACGTCGACGGCGGCTACGCGCAGCCTGCCTTCGTGCAACGCTGCAAGCAGGGCGTCTTCGTCCACCGTGGCGCCGCGGCCGACGTTCACAAAGATGGCGGTGTTCGGGAGGGCGCGCAGGATGTCTTCGTTCAGGGCGTCCGCGGTTTCCGGGGTCGCCGGCAGGATGGAGACCAGGACGTCGGTGGTGCGCAGGACTTCGGGGAAGTCGTCGTCAGCCACTACGGGGAAGCCGTAACGCTCACCCTTGGAGCTGGCGACGCCGGTAACGTTCGCTCCCAAAGCGGCCAGCAGGGGAGCCAGTCGTCCGGCGATGGAGCCGAAGCCCCAAATGGTGACGTTGGCGCCGTCGAGCGTGTAGAGCTGCTCCGTGTCAGGCGCGGACTGGGCCGCGTTGTACGGCTGGTTCCAGGTGTAGCCCTTCTGGGAATCCATCAACTGGTCCATGCGGCGTACCGCCGCCAAAATCAGAGTCAGTGCGTGTTCGGCCACGGGGCCATCGTGAAGGGAGCGGCCGGACGTGATGGCCACGTTGTCCCCGAAGCCTGCTGCCAGCACTGAATCCGGGCCAGCTGCGAGCGTCTGGACAAGCCTCAGTTGGCGCATTTCCCTGGCTGCATCAGCCAGGTTGTCCGGGGTGTTCCGCCATACCACCAGCACCTCCGCGTCGCGGTGCTCGCCGGGGATGGGCTTGTCCACCTCATACACAACCACCTCGTCATCCGGCGTAGGAAGGTCCAGTTTGATGGTGTCGGGGACAAGGATTTTCACAGCGGCTCCGTTGCTAAAGTGGCTCGGCGGTACGCACTTGAGGCTACCGCCCGCACCCTTGGTTCTGTAATAAATCACCGCTCCTATGACAAGACAAAAAACTTGAAATGTGCTGTATGTCATATTTGGCTCTCACTAGGTACTCTGTGACTCGGCTGGTTGCGCGGTTTTGACAGGAACTGTCAAAGGTTCAACCAACTAAAAGTTGACAGGCCTGGGCGATGGAGCCCGGTCCTCCCTCAGTGAAAGGTGCAACCACTCGTGAAATCACAAGGAAAGAGCTTCGTCAGAAGCGGGGGACTTCGAAAGGCTGCGGCGCTTGCCCTTGGCCTGCCGTTGCTGCTCTCGTCGATGGCGATGCCCGCCCAGGCCGCTCCCGCCCCGGAGACGCCCGGGAATGTTGCAGGCGTGGCCAAGAAGAACCTTGACCCCAGCGCCTACAAGGACGGCCGATACATGGTGGTCCTGGCCGAAAAGCCTGCAGCTACCTACGACGGCGGCACGGCCGGGCTTGCGCCCACCAAACCCGAAGAAGGCAAGAAGCTCGACGCCGACAGCGCTGAGGTGAAGGAATATCAGCAGCACCTGCAGCAGAAGCAACAGGAAGTTGCACAGCAGGAAAACGTCACCATCGTGCGCGACTTCACCACCGCCGTCAATGGCTTCAGTGCCAACCTGACGGCAGACCAGGCGATCAACCTTGCCAAGGACCCCAAGGTCCTCATGGTGGCACCGGACACGCAGTATGCTCCGGACTACTCCACCACCGACTTCCTCAAGCTCAGCGGCCCCAACGGCACCTGGGCTACCCAGTACGGCGGACAGGACAACGCCGGCAAGGGCACCGTTGTTGGCGTGATCGACACCGGTTACACCCCGTCCAACCCCTTCTTCGCCGGTGAGCCTGTTGGCCCGCTGGTGGGCAATGCCCAGGTGGGCGTTCCGTACCGCACCGCTGACGGCAAGATCGCCATGCTGAAGGCCGACGGCGATACTTTCGTCGGCGAATGCCAGCCCGGTACCGACACGGGTGCCGACTACGATGGCAGCGCCTGCAACTCCAAGGTTCTTAGCACCCACTACTTCGCTGACGCCTTCCTGGAAACCGTTCCCCCGGAAAACCGTGCCCCTGAAGAAGTAATCTCTCCCGTAGACGTGGACAGCCACGGTACCCATACAGCCAGCACGGCAGCGGGCAATGCCAACGTTGACGCCGTAGTGGATGGCCGCAGTTTCGGAACCACCAGCGGCATCGCACCCGCCGCCAAGCTCGCCGTCTACAAAGTCTGCTGGGAGGACACGGACCCTGCCACGGGTGGCTGCTACGGCTCCGCATCCGTGGATGCGATCGAGCAGGCCATCCTGGACGGTGTGGATGTATTGAACTACTCCATCTCGGGTTCAACCACCTCCACCACCGATCCCGTCTCGCTGGCCTTCCTGTCTGCAGCTTCCGCAGGCATTTTCGTTGCAACCTCGGCGGGCAACTCCGGACCGACCGCAAGCACCGTAAACCACGGAGCACCATGGCTGACCACGGTTGCCGCGACGTCCTTCTCGCAGGAGCTCCAGGGCACTGTTGAGTTCTCCGATGGCAGCAAGTTCCGCGGAGCGAGCATCATGAACCGCGAGGTGAGCGGGGCCGGCGTCGTGCTTTCCACCAACGCTGCAAGCGGTGAAGGCAACGCGGCGCTCTGTGCTCCGGGCTCGCTGGACCCGGCCAAGGTAGCCGGCAAGGTTGTCGTTTGTGACCGTGGTGTTGTTGACCGGACCGCCAAGAGCGCTGAGGTCCTTCGCGGTGGTGGCGTGGGCATGATCCTGGTGAACCTGACCGATTCCTCCCTGGACACCGACAAGCACGTCATTCCCACCGTTCACGTGAACCCGCCCGCCACTCAGACCATCAAGGACAAGGTCACGGCCAACCCGGCCATCACCGTCTCCTTGTTGAACCGCGACACCACGGGCTTGCCCGCTGAGGCACAGCCGCAGATCGCAGGATTCTCCTCGCGTGGTCCGCTGCTTGCTACCGACTCGGACTTGTTGAAGCCTGACGTGTCCGCTCCCGGCGTCGCTATCCTCGCTGGCGTTTCGCCCATCGGAACCGGTGGAGATAACTTCGGCTTCCTCTCGGGAACGTCCATGGCTTCCCCGCACGTTGCCGGTTTCGGCGCCCTGATCCTCGCCAAGAACCCGCAGTGGTCCCCGGCCACCGTGAAGTCAGCCATGATGACCACCGCTGGTCCGGTCAAACTGGCCAACGGCGCCATAAACAAGGATGTCTTCGCCACGGGCGCCGGACAGGTGGATCCGGCCAAGGTCCTCTCGCCGGGCCTGGTGTACGACGCCACCACCGAGGACTACCTGAAGTTCATCCAGGGCACAGGCATGGATCTGGGCATGGAAGGGCTGGGCACCACGCAGGCGCGGGACATGAACGTTCCCTCCTTTGCGCTGGGCAACCTCGCAGGCAAAGTGGAGGTCACCCGTACCCTCACTGCCCTGACTCCGGGAACGTACCGTGCATCGGCCAACGTTCCGGGTGTCAACGTCAAGGTCACACCGTCCGTGCTGACCTTTGGCGCTCCCGGTGAGAAGAAGACGTTCAAGGTGCAGTTCGAAAACAAAAATGGTGAACTGGGCAAGTTCGCCATGGGTTCTTTGAACTGGCAGGGTGCCAACAAGACTGTCACCTCCCCGATCGCCGTCCGGCCGCAGTCCGTCATCGCGGACAAGGCCCTGACATTCACGGGAACGGGCCCCAGCGGCTCCGGAACCATCAACATCACCTCGGGCACCAACCTGCCGGTAGGCGTCACCGTTGATGGCCTTTCCAAGGCAGACTCCTCGGCAGTCGAACTGGTTCCCGGCCCGTTCGCGGGCGAAACCAATGCGTCCAACTACGTGAAAAAGGTGACCGTTGGCGAGAGCAGTGCGCTCGCCAAGTTCTCGGTGATCTCTTCCAACGAGGCCGCGGACTTCGACATGCTGGTGGTCACCCCGTCCGGGCAGCAGCTGCCTGCCGCAACGGCGTCGGCCAGCGAAACCCTGTCCGTCCCCAACCCGGCGCCCGGCGACTACTACGTCTACGCCAACCTGTACGCGAGCCCCAACAACCAGGCCACCAAGGCCACCGTTGACGCCGCCGTGCTGGGTGCCAACCAAGGTAACGCCACCGTGACGCCGAACCCGATCCGTCTTGCCAACGGCAAGACCGGTCAGATCTCGCTGAACTGGAAGAACCTGGAGCCTGGCTCCTACATTGGCCGCCTGACCTTTGCAGGAACCAGTGAGCCTAGCTTCGTTACCGTCCTGGTCAACCCGGGCGGAACCGTAGTGGTTCCGGACGAGGAAGACCCGAAGAAGGACAAGAAAGACAAGAAGCACGGTGGCAAGATCCGCGCTGATGAGCCGACACAGGGCAACAACGCCGGCTAGTGCTCGCTTGATGCAGTAACCCGGCGACGCGCAAATTCGTGCGTGCCACAGAAACGGGCTGAGGACACCTGAACCCAGGTGTCCTCAGCCCGTTTGCGTGTCGTGAGCCGGTTTGGGTGTCACGGGCCGGACCTACACGGCGCCGGTTGAGCCCCCGGTGTTGCCCAGCAGCGAAGCCAACGCCTTCCACCGTGCGATCTCACAGCCATCCGTCCTACTGAACTGGCTATGGACTTCGCGTCCCCGGAACCACCCCTTGACCACGGCTACCTGTGGGCCGCCGTACTGCTGCGTGCAGATCCGGTCCGGCCGAGGCTCGGGAAAAAAGACTTCCTCACCGAACTGCTCGACGGCGGCCAGCGCCGCAGTTGCATCAGGCAAGTTCGAGTCCAGCGAGTCAGGGTCAGGCGACAGGATGCCTGCCGCGGACCGAAGGTGGAAGACCCGGCTTTCAGCGCCAGGTGCCTCCGTCAGCGTGACCGTCAGGTCGACGTCGTAGTCGCTCTTATCTGCACCGCGGTTGTTAGTGCCTGACTTGTCTGCGTGGCTGTTATCTGCGGAAACCATGGTTACCTTTCGCTGGTGGCGGCGGGTGCTCAGGCAGCCAAACCGCTCAGCTCATCCAAGAGCGGTCCTACTGCCTGGAGCACACGGGCCCGCAACTCCTGGGATTCGGCCGCGAAAGCCCGCTGGTATTCAACGTACTCGGCCTTGCCCTGCGGTGTCTCAATCCTGATGGGCGGGTAGCCCCATTCTTGAAGATCGTAGGGGGACGCTTGCATGTCCATGGTGCGGATCCGCCATGACAACTCGAAGCAGTCCATCACCAGCTCGCTCGGCAGGGCGGGCGTTAGCTTGTAAGCCCACTTATAGAGGTCCATGTTGGCGTGCAGGCAACCCGGCTGCTCCATGGTGCGCTGGTTCTCGCGGGTGGGCGTGAGTTCATTCAGCGAGGTGGCATCAGGTGTGTAGAAACGGAAGGCGTCAAAGTGCGAGCAGCGGATGCGGTTCTCTTCAACAACAGCATCCGTGCCTTCGCCGCCAAGCCTCAGCTTCAGGTACTCATGCCGCAGCTCAAACTTTTCCTGCCGGTACACCATGGCCCATTCGTGCAGGCCAAAGCACCCAAACTGTGCCGGTCGCTTCGCCGTACCCGCCAGGATGATTCCCGCGAAGCGGACAGCCTCGGCGCGGTCGGCAAGGAAGCCGGCCCGCTCAAAGGTGACCGCAGGCGTGCCTGGAGCCAGCCCCACAGAGGCGAGTTCGGCGTCGTCGAGCGCTCTGTAGAACTTCCAGGTGACGCGCTCCAAGGCGCGCTGGCCGCTGAGGACCACGCCGTCGCCGGGATGCCAACGTTGCAACTGGCCCGGCTTCTGCGTGTAGTAGGTGAAGAGGAAGTCCTCCACGGGGTGTTTCCTACCCGCTGAACGACGCGCCAGATAGGGATCGGCGTAACGCGCGACGCGTGCATGGTGGGCCGCCTCCAGCCCGAGCCATTGCTCCTGGGGGAGGTGCCGAAGCCTAGAGGCCGCCATCTGATCCGAGGACGCTCTTCGCGGCGTCCCATAGGGCGATCTGGCAGCCATCCGTCCGGTTGAAGGAAGCGCTGACTTCTTTGCCGTCCACTGAACCGGTCACCTTGGCCGTTGCCGGGCCGCCGTACTGCATGGTGCAGGCCTGGTCCGTTCGCATCGGGGCGGGGCTCAGGAGGGAGGGGCCGTTCTTGAGTGACGTGCAGGCCTCGGCTGCCGACGGGTGGCTGCTTTCGGCGGCGGGCACGCCATTTGTGCAGACGAGCGTGAACGCCTGAGGGGCGGATTCGGGAGTTTCAACGAGCGTGATGGAGAGTTCGGCATTGCCCGCGCCGGGGGCTGCTGACACGCTGGGTTTCCCGCTTGGGGTGATGTTTGGGCTGCTGCTTGAAGTGGCCGACGACGACGGCGCTTCAGTTGGGCTGTTGGTTGAACCCGGGGTGGGGTTGCCTGAGCACGCGGCGAGGCCGGCGACGGCCAATACTGCCAGTAAGGGCCGAATAAATCGCATGCGCATGGAGTCTCCTAGGTTGCATCCATTTTACGTGGCACTTTTGGTGCTCGCTTCAAGGACACCACCGAGGCTGTGGGCTTGGCTAGGGAGTTGCGCTGACGGGTTTCTGCTGGGTGGCGGCGATCAGTCCGGTCATGGCCTGGTGGAGTTCAGCTACTTCTTCGCGGGTAAGTTGCAGGCGCTCGCGGATCTGGCTCGGAACTGCGGTGGCCTGCTCGCGAAGGGCGGCACCTTTGTCTGTCAGCTTGACCGCCAGTGCCCGTTCATTGCCGGGCACGCGCTCGCGGGTAATCAACTCGGCTTCCTCCAGGCGCCTGAGTAGCGGGGAGAGCGTGGCGGGTTCATGGAGGAGGCTGTCGCTGATGTCCTTCAGCGTCCGGGGGCTTCGTTCCCAGAGGGCAAGCATCACCAGGTACTGGGGATGGGTGAGCCCGAGCCGCTCCAGCACTGGCTTGTAGACGCCCACAACACTGCGCGAGGCCACTGTCAGGGCGAAGCACAGCTGGCGCTCCAGAAGGAGGTCGTCGGTCTCCCGGGTGGACTCGTCAAGGGCTGTCATGGCTGCCTCCTGTGCTTGCTGCCTGATCTATTAGCGCACATTTGGCGATTAGTTAGTGCACTAATAATTAGCGTACTATGGACTTACTGAACCGCCTAAAAGAGGAGTCGATCCGCGTGGCCAAGGAATCCTACACACGGAAATTCATGCGCGCGACAGGGAAGTTCCGTGTGATTTTCGGGCCCGCTCACAGCAGCTCCCTCGACCATGAGATGACCGAGGCCAACCGGAAGTTGCTCGCGCAACGCCAGGCTGAGACCCAACAGTGGGAAACACTCCGCCGGCCCGACGGCAGCACCTACGTAGTGCCCCGCAACCCGGAGGACAAATCGCTGCGGTAGCGTTCCCTGCCTCCCGCCGAGGTGGCACTTAATGCCCATGTTTTTGGGAAACATTGGCGTTAAATGCCATCTCGGCGGGGGATTTGGGGCGTAAAATTGGCCTCACTGAACGGCACGCACCAGCCATGCCGCTTTTCTCTCTCCGGTAAGGAAGGAGGTGGAAAACATGGGACGCAGAATGGAAGGCTTCGTCCATGTGACCGAGCGGCTGCAGTCCGTTTTTGGACCCGCAACCCACGGCGACACGGACAGCCCCGTGGTGCACAAGCACGATGATTTCGAGACCGCTTCCGAAGCGGATCTGAAGAATTTCGACGTCGAAACCGACTCTGAGGGTCATCACTACGCAGTCCGGAACAATGATCCGGGCCCAACCAGCACCGACTACAGCCTTTAATGAGGCGTGAGATGCCGAAGGGCCGGACCGCGAACTCCGGCCCTTCCTCATGCGTTGACCGGCCTAACGCGCTGACTGGCCAGCCACCTTGACCCTGATTCCTTTTCCGTGCCACTGTTGAGCAACTAATCAGGATGCTTATTATGTGAGTAGTACGGTAAATGCTGGTCTACAGAGGGGGCCGTCAATGAGTTTCCAAGACGATGCAGCAAGGATTCCGGGTGGTTCCGCGCGCCCGGACCGGGGTAGCCCGGATCGAGGTAGCTCGGAGCAGCGGGATCGAGCGGTCCCGCCTGCTTCGGGGCACGACAGGCCAACCCGCACGGCCGCTTTATGGGTGGCGGTGGCCGTGGGCTTGGCGGTTCTGGTGATGCTGATCGTCTTCTTCGTCCAGAACCAGGACATGATCACCGTCCGGTTCTTCGGGCTGGAGGGGACACTCGCCCTCGGCACCACACTGTTCATAGCGGCTGTGGGCGGCGGGGTCCTGGTGGCCCTTGCGGGCGGGGCGCGCATCCTTCAGCTCAGGATGAACAACCACCGCCGGAAGAAGGCAGCAGGTGGCCCGGGAGTGGCACCCTAAACGCAGTTAACTGCGGAAGGACCGGAGCGCTTGCTCCGGTCCTTCCGCAATTTAATCCCGACGGCGGCACTCCCTGACGATGTTAAGTCCGCCGGGGTGGTGGGCGGTTTTAGCCTTCGCAGTCAGTGCAGTAGGCGACGCCATCTTTTTCGCGTGCGATCTGCGAGCGGTGGCGAACCAGGAAGCAGGAGTGACAAGTGAACTCGTCGTTTGCCTGCGGAATGACCTGGATGACCAGTTCTTCAGCGACGATTTCGCCGCCGGGGCCGTTGGCATCGAGGCCATCGGTTTCGTCCAGTTCAAGCACGACACTCTTGGCCGTGGGAGCGCTGGCGGACTGGAGAGCCTGGAGGGACTGCTCCTGGTTCTCTTTTACATCGGTACGGAGTTCGTCGTAATCGGCTGCCACTTTTTAATGCCTCTTCGTGTTAGGGGGTTACCGGGTATGCAACGTACAGCATGCCACGAAAATTCCATACCATACCCCAGTTCTGCAGCTTGTGGCGAAAACCACGTGGGTGACGGGCAAAAAAACCCGCCACCCAGCGTACTTTCGCCTCTGTATTACCGAAGTTCCATGTAATTACCGAAGTTCGATGTGGAGGGCTTGGAAGTCGTCGGACGCGTGGCGACCAACCAGCAGGCGGAACGTGCCCTGCTCAAACTGCCAGCCGCCGTCGTAATATGCAAACGCCTTGGCAGGGATGCGTATTTCCACGCTCTCCGTGCCGGCTGGAGCGAGGTGTGTCCCGGCGTAGCCAGCTAGCCAGCGAACGGGCCGCTCCACGACGGAATCGGCGCGGTCCAAGTAAACCTGGACGACCTCCCGCCCGGTGCGTGTGCCCGTGTTCCGGACAGGTACGTGCACCACAACATCATTCCCGGCGGCGACTACCTGCGGCGCGTGGGCCTTGCCCAGTTCAAAGGTTGTGTACCCAAGGCCATAACCGAAGGGGAGGGCGGGAGCTGCGCCGCCTTCGCCTTGCTGCTTGAGCCAT
Source organism: Paenarthrobacter sp. GQ52 (assembly GCF_059759005.1). NCBI lineage: Bacteria > Bacillati > Actinomycetota > Actinomycetes > Micrococcales > Micrococcaceae > Paenarthrobacter > Paenarthrobacter sp. GQ52. The sequence goes on along the minus strand of NZ_JCAXEJ010000015.1, from coordinate 78,739 downwards.
GCGCGGTAGCCGATGTGGATTCCCTCGGAGTAGACCACCTTGCCGTCCACGGGGGTGGTGTTCAGGACGGGAACGTCTTCCAGGGCGGCGGGCCACGTGGTGGGGAGGCGTCCGCCGGGTTCCTCGGCACCCAGCAGGATGTCGGCGATGGCACTGCCGAACTCCTGACCGCCAAACCAGCCCAGCAGGACCGCGTCCACCTTGTCGAGCCACGGCATCAGGACAGGCGAGCCGGAGTTCACCACAACCACTGTGCGCGGGTTGGCCCCGGCTACTGCTTCCACGAGCTGGTTTTGGTAGCCGGGCAGGTCCAGGTCCTTGCGGTCGAAGCCCTCGGATTCGATGGCGGCGTTGGTCCCCACAACCACCACTGCAACTTCGGAGTTCCGGGCAGCGTCCACTGCCGCGTCAATCTCGGCTTGCGGGTCGGCAACCACTGTCTCCTCGCCCAGCAGGATGGCCGTGAACGGGATGACCTGTTCCTTGGGCAGTTGGTACTCGGCCTCGATCCGGACGGTCTGGTCCGCGGTGGTTTCCACGGCGTGGACGGTCTTGGGCGGATCGAAAAGGGCGGCGCCCAGAACTTCGGTCTCGTCCTTGATGTCGTCGTTGAAGACTTCCGTTCCGTCCACGACAAAGCGGATGCGGCCTACGGTGCCGACTCCGAGGTGATGGACGCCTGCTGTCTCGGCTGTCCAGACTGTTTCCATGCGGATGGAGGCCGCGCCGTCGGGAATTCCAATGCCGAACCAGATCAGGTGCGAGGCCAGGCGATCTTCGCCGGAGATCTCTGTACCGTCTTCGGCAAGGAAGGTCACGCGGATTCCGGGGACTTCGGAGACCGGGTTGTGGAGGGATGCGCGGGGGAACGGCTGGATGCCCTCGGCGACCTTGGCGCCACGCGCGTAGGTGACGGTGACGTCGTCGGGCAGTGCCTTCCGCAGGCCTGCCAGCGGCGAGACGGTGTATTTGGGCATCACGGTGGCGCTGCCGCCGCCCTGGGTGCGGGCTTCGTCGGCATTGTGGCCGATGACCGCCACGCGGCTGAGCGTCTTGGCGTCCAGCGGCAGGATGCCGTTGTTGCGGACCAGCACAGCGCCGCGGACGGCGACTTCACGTGCGACGGCGGCCCCGTCCTGTTGCGTCGGGAGCTCGGTCACTGCGGGCTGGAAGCCTTCGAGGGAGCCGACACGGGCCGCGAGGCGGAGGATGCGGTTGACCTTTTCCAGGATCGCCTCACGGCTGACCCGGCCATCGCCGACGGCGGCAAGGAGCTTGGGTCCCCAGTGGCCTACCGGGCCGGGCATTTCCAGGTCCTGGTGGGCGTTGGCAGCCTCTACTGAGCGGACACCCGTCCAATCGGACACTACGACGCCGTCGAAGCCCCATTCGGTGGACAGCGGAGTCTCCAGGAGCTTGTTCTCGCTGGCGGTGGTGCCGTTGATGGAGTTGTACGAACTCATCACCAGCCAGGCTCGGGCCTCCGTGATGGCGTCCTCGAAGGCTGCCAGGTAGAGCTCACGCAGGGGGCGTTCGTCCACTACGGAGTCCGCGGTGAAACGCTCGGTTTCGGCTTCGTTGGCCAGGTAGTGCTTTGGCGTGGCGCCAACGCCCATGGACTGGACACCTGCAACGTACCCGGCCGCCATGGTTGCGGTGAGCCGCGGGTCTTCGCTCATGCACTCGAAGTGGCGGCCGCCCAGCGGGGAGCGGTGCAGGTTGATGGTGGGGCCCAGGACGGCGTGGACGCCCTTACGGCGGGCCTCCTGGCCCAGGACCTGCCCGTACCGGTGCGCCGTCTCGACGCTCCACGTCGCGGACAAAGCAGACGACGACGGCAAGGAGACCGAGTCGTGGCGCTCATCGAAGTCTTCGCCCCGGACCCCGGCCGGACCGTCGGACATGACCACGCGGGAGAGGCCGATCTCCGGGATGGCGTGCGTGGACCAAACGTCCGCACCTGTCAACAGTTGGACCTGCTGCTCAAGCGTCAGGCTCCGGGCCAGTTCGCGGATCCTGGCTTCCGCATCGTTAGCTCCTGCTTGTGGCGAGGTGACTGCCGGGGAGAGTGAGGGATTCATTTACTTGACTCCTTTGATACGGGTGACGAGGAGGGCCATCCAGAGGCCGGCGCTCGCGATGGGCATGCCGATGACGTAGGCGCGGGAAGCGGCTTTTGTGCTTCCACGTTCCGGGCGGGCGGTTTCCGCGCCTGCCACCTGCTGGTTGAGATTGAGGGCCACATTGCCTCCTGATGAACAGGTGACCCACCGTTGGGTCTTGAAGGAAGACTCTAGCGACAAAAGTCTAGTGTGACTAGATTTTCAGAGAAAAAATCGAGTGATACTCGATTTTTGAACCTTCAAATAAACTGAACGGATGTCAACACCCAGGGCCCGCGGCCAGTACGCCAAGGGCGCCGAACGCCGCGAACAAATCATCCAGACAGCTACAGATGTCTTTGCCACGGAGGGCTTTGAAGGCACTGCCCTCAAGCGCGTCGCCGAACGGGTGGGCGTCAAGGAAGCCACTCTGTTCCACTACTTCAAAGGCAAGCAGGAACTACTGACCGCAGTCCTGGCCGAGCGGGATCGACGGTCACTCGCAGTTGGTGGCGAATCCGAGGTGGGGTTGAGCCTCATGCCGGGCATCGCCGAGCGCAACGAGCGTGAGCCCGGCCTGACCACGCTTTACGCGGTGGCCTCCGCCACGGCCAACGATCCCGGGCATGCCTCCCACATGTACTTCAAAGAGCGCTACGAAACAGTAGTGCGGGACGTCGCCGTGGACATCGAGCGGCGACAGAAGGCAGGCGAGGTACGGACCGACGTCGGGGCTGAAGCGCTCGCGAGGCTGGTGGTGGCCGCTTTCGATGGTTTGCAGTTGCAGTGGCTCTACGACAAATCCGTGGATATGGCAGAGGGACTGACTCAACTGGTGGAAGTCCTGCTGGCGCCGACTCACCCAACTAAGTAGCAGTTAAGGCCGTTCTGAGAGCTCAGAACGGCCTTAAGTGCTACTTAGTTGGGGGCGTTGCCCGGGGTGACCCTAGCGGCCGGTGCCGCCGTAGACGGTGGCCTCAGCGTCGCCGTCGAGCTCGAACGCATTGTGGATGGCGCGCACGGCGTCGTCCAGGGCATCGGCGCTGGTGACTACGGAGATGCGGATTTCTGAGGTGGAGATCATGTCGATGTTGATGCCGGCGTCGGAGAGGGCCTTGAAGAACGTGGCCGAAACGCCGGGGTGCGAACGCATGCCAGCGCCGATCAGGGAGAGCTTGCCGACGTGCTCGTTGTATTCAATGCTCTCGAAGCCGATCTGGCCTTCAGCTGCACGCAGGGCGGCCAGGGCGTCGGCGCCTTCAACGATGGGCAGCGTGAACGAGATGTCCGTGCGGCCGGTGCCGTGGGTAGAGACGTTCTGGACAATCATGTCGATGTTCGAGTGCGCATCAGCGATCACCTGGAAAATCGCAGCAGCCTTGCCGGGGATATCCGGGACGCCTACTACAGTGACCTTGGCTTCGGACCGGTCGTGTGCAACGCCGGAGATGATTGGCTGCTCCAAGGCAACTCCCTCTTGAATGTTGAACTTTTCGTCGGCACCCGGGATGACCCACGTGCCTTCGTGCTGGCTGAATGAGGAACGGACGTGCAGGGGCACACCGAAACGGCGGGCGTACTCCACGCACCGCAGGTGCAGGATCTTGGCACCGGAAGCGGCCAACTCAAGCATTTCTTCGCTGGAGATACGGTCGATCTTCTGGGCGGAGCTCACAACTCGGGGATCGGCCGTGTAGATGCCGTCCACGTCTGTGTAAATTTCGCAGACATCAGCCTCAAGTGCGGCGGCCAAAGCAACAGCGGTAGTGTCCGAGCCGCCGCGACCAAGCGTGGTGATCTCGTTGGTGCTGCGGCTCATGCCCTGGAAACCGGCCACGATTGCGATGTGTCCCTTGTCCAGCGCGGTGCGGATCCGGTGGGGGTCGACGTCGATAATCCGGGCCTTGCCGTGGATGCCGTCGGTAATCATGCCGGCCTGGGATCCAGTGAAGGACTGTGCGGAAGCGCCGAATTTGTTGATGGCCATGGCGAGCAGGGCCATGGAAATTCGCTCGCCTGCGGACAACAACATGTCCATTTCGCGGGCGGGAGCCGAGTCCGTGACCTGGCTTGCGAGATCCAGGAGTTCGTCTGTGGTGTCACCCATTGCGGAGACAACAACCACAACCTCGTTGCCGGCCTTCTGCGCATCCACGACGCGCTGTGCGACCCGCTTGATGCCATCAGCATCGGCAACCGAGGAACCGCCGAACTTTTGAACGATCAGCTGCTTGGTAATGGCAGCCTCGTTGGAGAGCTCTTCGATCTTCACTTCGGTAGTGGGCATAGTCATGCGCGCACCCTCACTGCATCAATAGGGTTCGAACGCGGCATGCTGAATTCCAAATTGGAGCACGCCTGCGTAGCTTATTTCCCCAGTTTATCGCCGCGTGCAGGGCTGGTAGGAATTGTGACCACATAGCGGCCACGTGCTCTCCCTACCACCCGGCAGTGCCCGGGCCACCCTTGAACGGGCCGACGATCTGCCGTGTGATCCAGCCGCCGTAGAAGTCGCCTTCCTGGAATGTCACCTGTTCGCCGTTGATTTCGCAGGAATCCATATGCACCGGGTAGAGGGCCACCCGGCTGCTGAGGGCCTCGAAACCCCGGGCCGGTTTGGTGTAGGTCCACCCGCCACGGGATACGGCGACGCCGCCGGCAACGACGTCGAAATAGCTCGCTTCGCCCTTGAACTCGCAGAAAGTGGTGCCCCCAACAGGGACGAGCACACCGCTCCGGAAGGCATCCAACGGCACGTAGTAGACAGGCGGATGGCTGGTCTCCAGGACCCGCATAGCGTTGGCGGTGTCAACGATCACCTGACCGCCAAGCCGCACCACAATCCGTTCCGAGCGTGCTTCGATCCTCGGCGGACGCGGGTAGTCCCACACCGATTCCTGACCGGGGCCCGGTTTGATGGGACGGGGGCGCCGAAAGACGCCGTTGCTGGAGACCATGAGCCATGGTTGCACGCTCGGCTGGGATCTCGCCTTGAATTCGTGAAATTAGGGGCATACTCCGGACGCTAGGATTATTGCCCATGGATCCGAAGGAGAAGGAACACCTCAACCGGTTGCTGAACCGTCCGTACTACTACGGGTACGCCATGAGAGGTAAGACCATCTTTGCGTACACGAAGGAAGAATGGGGCATCGGTGCGAGTTCCGGCGGCGGCGACTACAACCTGATCCGCTCCTTCTATTTCAGTCTGGCACTAACGATTCTGATGGCGCCAGTTGCGCTGGGCTGCCTGATTCTTGCATTTGTCCTCTTGATCAACCTGCAGATCACGGCCCTGATTATGGCATTTTTCGGGCTCATCTTTGGCTTCGCCCTCCTCCAGTGCTATTTCAACGTCAAGGAAGAATGGCTGGGGAGGAAGGCGCGAAAACTCAAGGGCCTTCCGAAGCCTTGGTGGAAAGCGTCCGATGACCAGGCCTACGAATGGTTCTTGACCCACCCATCGCCTCACATCCACATGACCCTGGAGTACTTCCCGGATTCCGTGAAACTCCGGCAAATAGCGGACAATACCGCAGGGAACTAGCCCAATCGATCTAGAGGCCGCACGTTCGCCCGGCGTACCATCCAATTCATGAGGTTTGTGAGCGGCGATGTCCGGCGTTCGTGACCAAGAGGGCGGCTCGGATCCGGGCCGGGCTGAACCCGAATACGAAGTGATCGGCGGTGTCATCGACGATCATCCTTCCAGCACTGCCCGGAAGGCGGATTCGGGGCGGCCGCGCGCATCCGGAACCTTTAAGATGACCGCGGGCAAGGCATGGAGGAACACCCGGAAATCCTTCACATCGTGGTGGTTCTGGTTGGCTTGCGCACTGGGGATTGCGCTCGCGTGGGGGATGGCCGCCGCACTCATTGTTATGGGAGAGGCCAACGGCTGGTTCGAGACCGAGGTTGCCGGCGCCGTGTATTTGCTGATGGCGGCATTCCTGGCACTGGCGGCTGCCATGCTGGGTGCTGCTTGGGGCTTCCGGCATACGAAGGGAAGCATCCCTGTTCTGCTGCTGTCAGGAGCCATGAGGGGTGTGGCGTTGGCTGCGACGGGATGCGGTGCGTTGCTCCTGGTGGGCCTCAGCTTCGGCGGACCAATGGCGCTGGCCGGTGCCGCCGTCGTCGTCATAGTTCTTGAAGTAGCGCTGTTCGGGCTGATCGGTGCCGGTTCGCGGAGATGCTTCGCCAAGGCAGCTCCCGGTGCGGCTTTGGCTGCGGTGCTGGTGGCTTTCCTGTGCATTGGCAATGTGGTGGTCACGCTCCTGCTGATTCCCGCGACCGCGGGAACAGTCCAGGTTTCGGTGCCCGTCAACGTCGAGCGCGACGACTCCGGAAGAGTCATCGCGTACGAATGCGTAGGCAGTCTTCGTCCAGTTGAGGTGGCGCACACGGATCGGATTGCCTGGCTGGCCACGTCCAACCCTGTCCTGCTCCTGGGAAGCGTGGGCGGTGAACTGGCAGCTACGGACAACCCGGTTGGATGGATGTTGTCCGGACTGCAATGGGCTGCCGACGGTCCCTCACGCGAAGTCCCGTGCCTCGGCGGGGAATCAAGTGCTGGCCTTGCGCCTTCGATCCCCGTCGCCCTGACCGGCTTGGCACTACAGGGGCTGCTGGCTGCGCTCGTGCTTGTTGCGGGACGCTGGCAGGCCACCCGGCGGGCGGCGGCTAGTTCGGGGCCCGGGTAACCGGCTGACGCACATACTCGGAAATTACGACGCCTGATCCGAAGGCCGTCGTCGACACCTCGCTGAAGGCGCTGGGCTGGTAGGCCCCGGGCGCGAAGAGCGGGATCCCGTCACCAAAGAGCAGCGGGCTGCGTTTGAGCACAAGCCGGTCAATTTCACCGGCGAGCTGCGTTGCGAGTCGCCCGCCGCCACAAAGCCAAATCGCCTTCCCGGGCTGTGACTTCAACCGGCGCACAACGTCTACGGGGTCTTCGTCGGTAAGCGTCAAATTCGGGTGCTCGCCCGGAATGTCCGCCTCGGTGCGCGTCCGGCTAAACACTATTTGTTCGAGGTGCTGATACGGGCTGGTCATGCCCGCCGGAAGGCCCACGGCGTAGGTATTCCAACCCATCACCACCGTGTCAAACATTGTCCCGTTCCGTTGGATGCCCATGGCGTCCGCGATCACGGTAGGAATGGCGTCAGGGAAGCGTTGATTCTGTGCGGCCATGTGGTCGCCCTCCACTGGGAAGGCATCGAACTCGCCTCCGGGGCCTGCAATGTAACCATCCAGGCTTACGGCAACGTAGTAGACAAGTTCTCGCACGGGACCCCCATCGCGGCTGATGTTGTGATTGCGAGATTACAGCAAGGCGTTGCGCCTGCCCTCGAACGCCCGGCCCAACGTGACCTCATCGGCGTATTCTAGGTCTCCACCCACAGGCAGGCCCGATGCCAAGCGCGTTACGGTGATTCCGATCGACTTGAGCATGCGGGCAAGGTAGGTAGCCGTAGCTTCGCCCTCGAGGTTCGGGTCCGTGGCGATGATGATTTCCTGGATGGCGCCGTCGTTGAGGCGTGTGAGGAGCTCACGGATGCGCAACTGCTCCGGACCTATACCCGCGATCGGATTGATGGCACCGCCAAGCACGTGATAGCGGCCGCGGAAGGACCGCGTACGCTCGACGGCCAGGACGTCCTTGGACTCCTCAACGACACAGATGACCGACGGATCGCGGCGCTGGTCGCGGCAAATATTGCACGTTTCCTGCTCTGTCACGTTGAAGCAGAGGCTGCAGAACTTCACGCGTTCCTTGACCGTGGTGATGGCCGTGACCAGGCGCTTCATGTCCTCGGGGTCCGCCTCAAGGATGTGGAATGCCAGGCGCTGCGCTGATTTGGGGCCCACACCGGGAAGCCGGCCGAGCTCATCAATCAGCTCTTGAACTGCACCTTCGTACACAATGTCCTCGTTCGGTTGAAATCAATGCTGGAGTCAGCGGGGTTGTAGGGGAGAACCGTCCAAGGCGCGCTCTTCAATCAGCTTCCCGCCCAGAATACGCTCCACCGCGGCGCGCCCAAATACCCGGGACTCCTCGATGGTTTCGTCTTCCGGGCTGGGAATGTCCTCCGCCACTGACTCCGGCTTCGCCTGGGTCCTCACCGGCGCCTGGACACGGCCCGCTTGGGCTTCGGGGCTGTTCGTTAAGCGCTGATACAGGCTTTGACGGCCAGTTGGACTGCCCGACGGCGCAGCCTCCTCGAGCGTCGCAACGGAGCCGTGCGCTTCCTCGGGTTGAGTCGCCAACGACGGCCAGGCCGCCGGGGCGTTGCTGGTTGCCGGGGCGGGCATGGATTGCGCTGCGGGCCAGCTCGACGCCGGTGCGACGTCCCAGCTGGAGCTCGGGTTCTCCTCGGCGTTGGTGGGGTGACCGTAGGTTCCGGACGCCGTTGCCGGAGCCGGTGCTTGCGCCGCGGCCGGTTCATAGTCCGGGGTGTTTGTTGCGGGCGCGCTTTCTGCGATGTCCTGCGCGGGTTGCTTGCCCACGTTGGACTCCGTGCCTACAACCCAGGTTCCCGGCGCCTGCTCGACTGCGCGCGACCACGGATCGTCGGACGCAGTGGTGCTCGAAGCGGGTGACGTTGTGGCTGCGGCCGGGGGTGCGGTTGTGGAGGTCTTGGCCGGTGTTGCTGCTGCCGACGCCATTGGGCTTGCCGGCGCTGAGGCCGCCGGTTGGGAGTTCGTGCGGCTGTAGCCCGCGGGTGGTTCCCAGTCTGCCGGAGGCTCTTCATCCAGCGGCGGGGCGTCCTCGTCGAGCGGCGGACCCCAATCATCGTCGGGGTACGAGTAGTCACCGGAAGGCTCGGCCGCGGGGGGAGCGGCGGGAGTTGAGGCGGCTGGTGCTGGTACCGGCGCAACTGGGGCGGGGGCAGTTGCGGTAGCGGTGGGCTCTGCTCGCGCGGGGGTGGACACCGAAGGCTCGGGTGCTTCTGCTGGCGCGGATGCGGCGGGTGCAGGAGCGGGGGAAGCTACTGGCGCGGAAGCGGGCGCAAGACCCCAAGCGGAGTCGACAGCTGACACTGGTGCCGGCGCCGAAGCTGTTTCCGCAGGCGCCGACGTGACACCTGTGGCTGTGCCCTTGGGGGATCCACTGCCAGACGACGCCGGGGCGCCCACGGATGATGCAGTTGCCGGAGTTTCCCGGCTAGTAGGTGCTTTTGGGTTTGGCTCAGAGCTCGCTGAACTGTTGCCGCCAGCCACTGCGACGATCTGGCAGTCGATGCCGATGGTCTTGTGGATCGCCTGCCGAAGGTTCTCGGAGTGATCGGCACGTCCGAACGCACCCGCGAGGCCACCGGTTGTGAAGGCAAGCGTCAATACCTGGCCATCAAACTGTGCCACTTGGGCATTCGGTTCAACCAGTGCCCAGGTGCTGCGCTTGATCTTGGTCAGCGTCTGCAGGACGTCCGGCCAGGCGCGGCGCAATGCTTCCACATCGCCGCTGCCTCCGGTAGCGGGAACCGGAGCAGCAGCCGGCTGCGGAGCTGCAGCAGGTGCCTGTTGCGGTGCGGGCGTTGGCTGTGGCTGAGACAGGGCTGCTTGGGATGGGGCAGCTTGCTGCGAGCGGCCGGCAGCCGGACGGTCTTCGACGGGCCAATCGTTGGTGGACACTCGAGGTGCTGTGATGGCATCCCGCGAACCAGCGTCTGTGGACTGATGTGCAGGGGACGGCTCCGGAGTGGACGCGGACTGCTCGGGCGCGGCAGATGCTGCAGCAGGGGCTTGCCGGGAAACGGCGGGTGTCGCCGGGACAGCCGGAGTTTCCGCCTGTGCCGGCGCTGTAGGTGCGATCGGCGTAGTAGCCGTAGGAGCCGGTGGGGCAGCAGCCACAGCCGGGGCGCCGTCGTCGCCGGTGTAATTCAGGCGACGTTCCACGCGGTCGATGCGGGCAGCGATGCCACGCTCGGTCTGCTCGGCGCTGGGCAAGAGGATGCGCGCGCACAGCAGCTCAAGGTGAAGGCGCGGCGACGTAGCACCGGTCATCTCAGTGAGCGCGGTGTTGGTGACGTCCGCCGCCCGGGACAGCTCCGCCGCGCCCAAGTTGGTTGCCTGATTGCGCATCCGGGCGATCTGGTCGGCTGGCATGCCACGAAGAATGGCCTGCGCGCTCTCGGGCATCGCCTGGACGATGATGAGGTCGCGGAATCGTTCCAAGAGATCTTCGACAAAACGGCGGGGGTCGTGGCCGGTCTGGATAACGCGGTCCACGGCACGGAACACAGTGGCAGCATCTGCCGCAGCAACGGCATCCACGATGTCGTCCAGCAATGAAGCATGTGTGTAGCCCAGCAGCGCAACAGCGAGCTCATAATCCAGGCCATTGGGACCGGCGCCGGCCATGAGCTGGTCCAGGACGGACAAGGTGTCGCGAACGGAACCTCCACCGGCGCGGATGACGAGCGAGAGCACGCCGGGAGCCACAGGAACGTTCTCCTGCTGGCAAAGGAGCTCGAGGTACTGCATGAGCGGCTCGGGCGGCACCAACCGGAAAGGGTAGTGGTGCGTACGGGAGCGGATGGTCCCGATGACCTTGTCCGGCTCCGTGGTGGCGAAGATGAACTTGATGTGTTCCGGGGGCTCTTCGACGATTTTGAGGAGTGCGTTGAAGCCGGCCGACGTGACCATGTGGGCCTCGTCAATGATGAAGATCTTGTAGCGGTCCCGGACCGGGGCGAAGGTCGCGCGTTCGCGGAGATCGCGGGCGTCGTCCACGCCACCGTGGCTGGCGGCGTCGATCTCGATGACATCCAGCGAGCCGGAGCCGCCGCGTGCGAGTTCGACGCAGCTGGGGCATTTGCCGCAGGGAGTATCAGTGGGGCCTTCGGCGCAATTGAGGCAGCGTGCAAGGATGCGCGCGGACGTGGTCTTGCCGCAACCGCGGGGGCCGGAGAAGAGGTAGGCGTGGTTCACGCGGTTCTTGCGGAGCGCCGTCATCAGCGGCTCCGTGACGTGTTCCTGCCCGATAACGTCCGCGAAAGAGTCCGGGCGATACCTTCGATACAGGGCAGTTGTAACAGTCACAAGTGAAACCTACCTATAGGGACTGACAGTTAAAGTAAGTGACCCCTCATGCACCCGCCAGAGCCCATCTACCCTTGCTACCTTCCGGTCCTGGGGGAGTTCAACAGGATGACGCCACATGAGGGGCCGTCGACAAGCTTACCCGAACTTGGGTTGGGGTTCGAATCGACTCGAAGGGCTGTGGATAAGGCTCGACGGCGGGTGGCTGGCCTTCTCATTTTGTCGGGGCTGGCTGGTAAACCTCGTACTGCAGGAGGGGTTCGTCGGAAAGGGTGTGGCTATGGTGCGGGATGGGTAGTGGGGAGTGGGCGGACCCCAAAGATGTGTCCGGCGAGATTCACTAGGACGTGCTCGCTGTGGTTCGTGTCCTGGCGGTCTCCGGATGGAGGCTGAGTTGAGAGTTGACGGCACTCCCAGGAATTCGACCCAGCGAGCCAAGATCCTTCTACGCGACGCACGTCGGTGCCCGGGTCAGCATGAATTGCTCAGAGGGCGGAGGTAGCTGTTGTCACTTGTCAACACTTTGGAATATTCTAAGACTATGAATACCGAGCGGCCCTTCGAAGTACGTCTCCGTTTGGGGGAACTTCCCGAGCCGGTTGAAGACCTACTCGTGGAACAGCTTGATGCGATCGTGTCTCGCTTCGCTGAAGTGCCCTATGTGACTGTCCTGCAGGATGCCGCAAGCGGCACGGAGGCCGCCCATCGGGTGGTTGACCAGGTTCGTCATCTCGGTGGAGAGGTTCAAGCCGTTGATCTCGACTATGTCACGAGGGGTGAGATTGCCGAGCGACTGGGAACGACGCGACAGGCCGTGGCTCACTGGGTTGCTGGCCAGCGGCAAGCGGCCTTTCCATTCCCTCGTCCGGCCATTCAGGCGGGAGTATCGCTTTGGTGCTGGTCGGACGTCGTCATCTGGGCAACAGTCTCGAGCCATGCCGTCAGCGAGGACGTTAGGCTGTTGTCCGCCGACGAGATCGCAATGATCAATGGAGAATTGGCAGCCGGGCGAATGCCCATCTTCGCCTGACCTGGCACCCATCACCGCCAGCCATTCACCGACCACGTCATGAAAGACGGCTCCTCGTAAGGGTGTGCCGCCCGCAGAGCCCGTACGACGCCGTCGAGCATGTCTTCCTCCACAACGCACTCAATCCGAGTTTCGGGCACCTGTTCCCCGATTCCCACCTCGCCCATGAAGGGGCGCGCCCCAGGCAGCGGCGTGAAGCGGCCAGTGCCTGGTGAAGTAAAGGCGCAGTGGGAGTAATCGCCGATTCGCCCGGCGCCTGCGTCGCCTATGGCCAGGAGGACTTCCTCGATATGCGTCTCAGGAACGTAGGCAACCAAGGCGTGGAGCTGATCCATAAGCACATCCTGTCAACAAACTTCGGCTACAAACAGGTCTCAACCATTGCAAAACGAGGGACCGCAGCGGACCATGGGTATGTACACCGATTGGGGCAATCTCAAGGTTGTGAGCTGCGGGGCCTGGGAGCGAGGGGCCGGACCCGGCAGCTCAACGGTGATACCGCAAGAATGGGCGCGTTGGGGGCGTCCATTTTTCCGTTAACGGGCTTATCTTCGAACCCTTCTACAGGCGGTGATTCGGCCCGATTACACGATGCCGAAATTCTCAGGTACAGTAGTATCTGCTTTCGAATCGGAAGCAAGGAGAATTCGCCTAGCGGCCTATGGCGCACGCCTGGAACGCGTGTTGGGTTAACGCCCTCGGGGGTTCAAATCCCCCATTCTCCGCGTTTGGCCCCAGTCCCCGGACTGGGGCCTTTTGCGTTCCCGGAAGCTAGTCGGCGTCAGCCTGCTGCTCGGCATCCTGCTGCTGTGTTGCCGCGACCCTCTCCAGCACTTCGCGGCAGGCTGCGGTTGCAGGGTGGATGCGGCCTGCGGTCCTGGTGGACGTGAAAACGGTTCGCTTCGGAAGGCCCGGGAGGTCCAGGAGTTGGACGGTGCGGGTTCTCCCCGTCCACACCAGGTCCGGCATGAGCGCCACGGCGTTTCCGGATTCAATGAGCCGGATCTGTGCTTGGAGGTCGGCCGTTTCGTAACGAACGTCGGGCTCGAAGCCCGCCGAACGGCACGCCTGCTCAGCCCAGTGCCTGGAGGCGGCCCCCCGGGGCTCCATGACCCACGGCATTGAGGCGGTGTCCGCAAGCGAAGAAACAGTTTCGCCGCCCAATCCCACCGGGGGAGTGGCCAGGCGGATAGCATCGCTGGTGAGGATCACACGGTCCAGGCCGCTGTGATGCGGGGCGGCGTGGCCTGGGTATTGCTCCGCCACCACGAGATCGAAGTCGCGCGCCCAGGTTTCGTAGAGTGCAGTCTCGGGCTCGCGCTGCGTCATCTCCACGCGGACCTCTGGATACTCCTGGCGCATGATGCTGAGGAAATCGGGCAGCAAAGCCAACGCGGCGGACTGGAAGACGGCGAGCCGGACAGTGCCTGTGACCATGGAGAGCGAGGCCGCGAGTTCGGTCTCCGCGCGCTCCAAGGTCTCCAAGAGAGCGGCCGTGTGGGCTACGAGGATCTCCGCTTGCGGAGTCAGCTGCACTCGCCGCCCGGCTTTGCGCAGCAGTTCCACGCCCGCTTCCTTCTCCAGCAACGTCAGCTGCTGGGACACCGATGAAGGGCTGTACTGCATTGCGTCGGCGACTTCGGCCAAGGTTCCGCGGATCTTCAATTCGTGCAGCAAACGCAGCCTGCGGACGTCCAGCAAGGCGGCCTCCAAAGGTTCGGGATGGGTAATGAATATTCGTCAGAAAAGATCGCTTTTCCTAACGTGATTGTAGATCCATACTGATGGAAACAAACAAACTTCTCCGCCTCAGAAGGAGCCCCCATGACCAGCACCCTCCCGGATGCCACCGCCCCGCGCACCCAGGATTCCGGACAGTTCGATGCTTTGGCTCAGGAAGCCATCGCCTTGGTCCGCCACTGGCTTACCGAAGCCAGCAAGATCCCCGTCGATGTGTCAGCGCAGCGCCTCGCGGGCGTCTTGAAGGACCCGAACGGCCTTGACTTCACTGTCGGATTCGTCGACGGCGTCATCCGCCCCGAGGACCTGTCGGTCGCCGGCCGCAAGCTCGCAGAGCTCGCTCCCAAGGTGCCCAAGTTCCTCCCGTGGTACATGCGCAGCGCTGTACGCGTAGGTGGCGTCATGGCTCCGATCGTCCCGCAGGTAGTCATCCCGATCGCCCGCCGCGTGCTCCGCGAAATGGTGGGCCACCTGATCGTGGACGCCACCGACGCCAAGCTCGGCCCGGCCATCGCCAAGATCCGCCAGGACGGTGTTCACCTGAACGTGAACCTCCTCGGTGAAGCAGTCCTGGGCGAACACGAAGCCCAGCGCCGCCTGGATGGAACGCTCAAGCTCCTTGCCCGCGATGACGTGGACTACGTTTCCATCAAGGAATCCTCCACCGTGGCACCGCACTCCCCGTGGGCCTTCGACGAAGCCGTCGACCACGTGGTGGAGAAGCTCACCCCGCTGTATCGCCTGGCTGCATCCTTCCCCAAGCCCAAGTTCATCAACCTGGACATGGAGGAATACAAGGACCTCAGCATGACCATCGCGGTATTCAAGCGCATCCTGGACATGCCCGAGTTCAAGAACCTCGAGGCCGGCATCGTCCTCCAGGCCTACCTCCCGGACGCCCTTGGTGCCATGCAGGAACTCCAGGAGTGGGCTGCGGCCCGCCGCGCCCAGGGTGGCGCTCCCATCAAGGTCCGCGTGGTCAAGGGAGCCAACCTCCCCATGGAGCAGGTTGAAGCTTCCCTGCACGACTGGCCGCTGGCTACCTGGGGCACCAAGCAGGACTCCGACACCAGCTACAAGAACGTCATCAACTACGCCCTCACCCCGGAACACATTGACGCCGTCCGCATCGGCGTCGCTGGCCACAACCTATTCGACGTCGCCTTCGCCTGGTTGCTCGCCAAGGAGCGGGGCGTCACTAAGGGTATTGAATTCGAGATGCTCCTGGGCATGGCTACCGGCCAGGCCACCGCAGTCCGCAAGGACGTCGGCAGCCTCCTGCTCTACACACCGGTGGTCCACCCGGGCGAGTTCG
This sequence comes from Paenarthrobacter sp. GQ52, assembly GCF_059759005.1. NCBI lineage: Bacteria > Bacillati > Actinomycetota > Actinomycetes > Micrococcales > Micrococcaceae > Paenarthrobacter > Paenarthrobacter sp. GQ52. Next base: position 63,510 of record NZ_JCAXEJ010000015.1, on the reverse strand, counting down.
ACGTCGCCATCGCCTACCTGATCCGCCGCCTCGAAGAGGGGGCCAGCCAGGAAAACTTCATGAGCGCAGTCTTCGAGCTGAGCGAGAATGAAGCCCTGTTCAAGCGCGAGCAAGAGCGCTTCCTGAATTCCCTGGCCCGCATGACGGACGAGGTTCCCGGCCCCAACCGCCAGCAGGACCGGCGCCTCCCCGCAGAGCCGGCACCGCTGGAGGGCTTCAGCAACACCCCGGACACGGACCCGGCACTCCCGGCCAACCGCGCCTGGGGCCGCGACATCCTCAAGCGCATCCCGGGTTCCACCGCCGGCAATAAGATCGTGGAGTCCACAAAGGTCTCGGACGCCGCCGAACTGGACCGCGTCATCGCCACGGCCGTGGACCACGGCAAGGCCTGGGGTGCCCGCCCGGCAGCCGAGCGCGCAGCCATCCTGCACCGCGCCGGCGACATCCTTGAGGCGCGCCGTGCGGAGCTTCTTGAGGTCATGGCTTCCGAAACCGGCAAGACCATCGACCAAGGCGACCCCGAGGTCAGCGAAGCAATCGACTTCGCGCACTACTACGCCGAGCGCGCCAAGGACCTGGAAACGGTCGACGGCGCCACGTTCGTCCCAGCCAACCTCACCGTGGTGACCCCGCCGTGGAACTTCCCGGTGGCGATCCCCGCAGGCTCGACGCTCGCAGCGCTTGCCTCAGGTTCCGCCGTCGTGATCAAGCCTGCAAAGCAGGCCCGCCGCTCCGGTTCCGTCATGGTGGATGCCCTCTGGGAAGCCGGCGTGCCCCGTGAAGTCCTGGCCCTCGTGCAGCTCGAAGAGCGCGAACTCGGCACCCAGCTGGTCTCGCACCCGAGCGTTGACCGGGTCATCCTCACTGGTGGCTACGAAACCGCTGAACTCTTCCGTTCCTTCCGCCAGGACCTGCCGCTGCTCGCGGAGACGTCCGGAAAGAACGCCATCATCGTCACCCCGAGCGCTGACCTGGACCTGGCTGCCAAGGACGTTGTGTACTCGGCATTCGGCCACGCAGGCCAGAAGTGCTCGGCTGCCTCGCTGGTGATCCTGGTGGGCTCGGTGGCCAAGAGCGCCCGCTTCCACAACCAGCTGATCGACGCCGCACGCTCGTTGACCGTCGGTTACCCGGAGGATGCCACCACGCAGATGGGGCCGATCATCGAGCCGGCCAACGGCAAGCTCCTGAACGCCCTCACCACCTTGGGCGACGGCGAGACGTGGGCCATCAAGCCCGAGCGCCTCGACGAAACAGGACGTTTGTGGTCCCCGGGCATCCGTTCGGGCGTCAAGCGTGGCTCCTACTTCCACCTCACCGAGTTCTTCGGTCCGGTCCTGGGTGTTATGACCGCAGAGACCCTCGAGGAAGCCATCGCCATCCAGAACGAGATCGAGTACGGCCTCACCGCCGGCCTCCACTCCCTGGACTCCGCTGAAATGGGCGTCTGGTTGGACACCATCCAGGCCGGAAACCTGTACGTCAACCGCGGCATCACCGGTGCGATAGTCCAGCGCCAGCCGTTCGGCGGATGGAAGAAGTCGGCAGTCGGCGCCGGAACCAAGGCCGGTGGACCGAACTACCTGATCGGCTTGGGTAGCTGGCTCCCCGCCGAGGCCAAGGCCAAGCGCGGCACGATGCTTCAGGGTGCTGCCGCGCAGATTCTCGCTGCTGCAAAGTCGGTGGACGTGTCCGCTGAGGAACTCCAAACCCTGCAGCAGTCACTCTTCAGTGACGCAGCAGCCTGGGAAGCCGAGTTCGGCACCCGCAAGGACGTCTCAGCCCTGTCCGCAGAGCGCAACGTCTTCCGCTACCGCTCCCTCCCTGTCACCATCCGCCTCTCCGAAGGCGAGCGGCTCGCTGAGCTGCTCCGCGTGGTGGCAGCCGGCGCAGTGGCGGGTTCGGCTCTCAAGGTGAGCTCCGCCGTCGTGCTTCCCGACGCCGTGGTGACTGTGTTTGCGAACCTGGGCGTCAGCGTCCGGATCGAGGACGACGCCGCGTGGCTGGCCCGTGCAGCAAAGTTCGACGCCGGCCGGATCCGCCTGATCGGTGGCGACTTCGCCGCGCTGAGCGCAGCCATGGGTGGTCGCCCGGACGTCGCGGTCTACCACGGTGCTGTGACCCAGGCCGGTCGGATCGAGATGCTGCCGTTCCTCCGCGAGCAGGCCGTGTCCATCACGGCGCACCGCTTCGGCACCCCGAACCACCTGTCGGATCACCTGATCTAGCCGTTGGATACGGAAGGCCGGGCAGGACGGATTCGCTCCGACCTGCCCGGCCTTCGTTGTTATCGGTCCACCAAGCCCATCAGGCGGCGTACCCCAGCCTCTGCAACCTTCGCCGGGCAGCCTGCTCGCTGGGTCCGTGGGAGCCCAAAGCAAACCGGACCATGCCCAGCACGGCCCGGGCAGCGGTGATGACGGGCAAGGGAATCGGACCAATCCCGGCACGGCGAATACCGAGCATCTCCCGGTACTTGGGCTCAAGACTTGCCACTGCGGCGGAAAACAGGATGGTGTACCCGGGCTTGAGAAGCGGGCTCAGGGGCGGGTAGCGGATGAACGACACCGTCTCGGCCAAGCGCTCATCAGCCCGGAGTATCCCGGAGGCGCACCACTGCTCAAGCTCATCACGGACCTGGGCCTCGGTCAGAGGAGGGTCCTCCACACCCATAAGCCGCCCTGCAGCTGCCCATTCGCGAACGTAGGCGTCGGGCCCGCCTGGGATGGGCCGGCCCCAGATGCGGTTGGCGGTAATGAAGGAGTCCGCGTAGGTGATGTGGACCCAGCGGAGGAGTTCGGGATCGTTGGCGGCGTACTCGCGGAGTATTCCGTTGCCGTCCACATAAGTACCCCGGACGCGCTCGTGGATCTTGCGCACGCGTGCGGTCGCTGCTTCGGCGGCCTCCGTGGAACCGTAGGTCACCGTGAAAATCCATCGGACCGTGTTAGCCAACCGTCCGAGAGGGTCTTTTTGGAAGCCTGAGTGCTCGTACACTCCGGCCAGCGCGCCGGGATGCAGGGCCTGCATCAGCAGTACCCTGATCCCGGCCACGATGGTGGCAACATGGCCGTGCACGGCCCAGACGGCCGATCCCGGCAGGTGATATCCGGCGTCGTTCCCTTCCGCGAGGCGCGGCACCCACTCTGGAGGCGTGCCCGACGTTCCTGTGAAGGTGCGCTGCAGTTCGTGCCTGTACTCCGTGAGGTAGTTCCTCATAGGTCCCATGAGACCTCGCAATTGCGCCCATGTACAGGGGAAAAACGCGGAGCTTAGGAGCGGACGCGCCGCCGAGACGGTGCTGCCGCAACCAGCAGGGCGGCGATGGCGACGGCGGCACTCAGGATGAGGCCCGGACGGTACTGTTCCAGCATGGCTTGGGCGCTGACAGTTCCGGCGGCCTGGCCGTGACCGCTGACCAATGCCGTGGTGACCGCCAAAACCAGGGCCGCCCCAACCTGGGTGCTCGTCTGGATCAAACCCGCAGCCAGCCCTTGCTCTGAATCCTTGATCCCGGCCGTCGCTTGGACGTTGATGGACGGGAAAGCCAGCGCGAAGCCGATGCCCAGCAGGACCACGGAGGGCAGGATATCCAGCACGTAGTTCGGCGTGGTGCCCACCCGGAGGAACAGGACATAGCCCAGGCCAAGGGCCGTTAGCCCGGTCAGAATCAGTTGAGTGGCCCCAAACTTCTCAATGAGACGGTCCGCGAACGGCGCGCTCGTAGCCACCAACAGACCTGCCGGCAGCAGGGCCAGCGCCATTCCCAGCGGCGTCCAGCCCAGCACGGACTGCAGGTACATGGTGACGATGAACTGGAAGCTGAGGTAGGAGCCGAACAGTCCAACGGCGCTGAGATTGGCTCGGGCTACCCAGCCCTCCTTGAGGATGCTGAAGCGGATCAGCGGATGCTTGACCCTGTTCTCTATCACCGCGAAGGCCGCCAGCACGGCGATGGACACTGCGAATCCGGCGATTGTTGCCACAGATCCCCAGCCCTGCTCAGGTGCCGAAACCAAGGTGTACACGAGTCCGAGCATCCCCAGCGCGAGAGTTACGGCGCCCCAAATATCGTGCCCGCTGTTCTCCGCCGACGGCTTGTCCTTCGGGATGAACTTCATGCCCAGGAAGACCACGACGACGGCGATGGGTACCGAGACCAGGAACGTCCAACGCCAGCTGAGGCTGGTCATCAGGCCGCCCACCACCAGGCCGAGCGAGAAGCCACTGGCGCCGAACGTGGTGAAGATGGACAGCGCCTTGTTGCGCTCGCGGCCTTCGGCGAAGTTGGTGGTGATGATGGAGAACCCGGTGGGTGCGGTGAAGGCAGCGGCAAGTCCCTTGATGAACCGGGTGGCGATCAGGATGGCGGGATCGTCCACCAGCCCGCCAAGGAGCGACGCTGCGGCGAATACGGTCAGCGCAATGAGGAAGATTCGACGCCGGCCCAACAGATCGGCGAGACGGCCACCGAGGAGCAGGAGGCTTCCGTAGCCCAGGACGTAGGCGGAAACGATCCACTGCAGGGAGTCGGTACCCAGGTTGAGTTCCTGTCCGATCGACGGCAAGGCAACGCCGACCATGGAGACGTCCAGCCCGTCCAAAGCCAGGACGGTGCACACAACCATGAGCAGCAGCCACTGGGCACGCGTCCAGTGAACGGCTGAAACCAAAGGCGGCTCAGTTGAGGTTTTGAGGGTGGTGGGTGATGTCATGGATTTGAATCTACATGACGCGTCATTCAATGACAAGGAATATGATGCGGAATATTATGACGTAGATTCTAACTTGGAAATGAACTAGAATCAGGGCATGGCAACGACGCGTGACCGTCAACTGGTTGAGCAGTGGCGCAGCATCCAAAACTCCTACTTCCGCACCGCAGGAGCGATTGACCGCGCCCTCGAAGCGAAGTTCGACATTGGCCTCAACGAGTTTGAAATCCTGGACCTCGTTGCCGAAAGCGAAGAGTCTGCGTGCCGGATGAAAGCCTTGGGGGAGCGGACCCCCATGACCCAGAGTGCTGTCTCAAAGGTGGTGGACCGGCTCGAAAAAGCAGGCTTGGTGTCCCGCGAAACCTGCGCAGATGATCGCCGTTCCCTCTTCCTGGAACTGACTGAGGCGGGCCGTGCGCTGCATGCCAATGCCGCCGTCGAACACCGTGCCCTGCTGAAGGAAAACCTGGGCTCTTAGCCCCCGAAACAAAGCTCAAGGTTCTTGAGCCAAAACTGAGCCAACCTTTCGGTAGATGGCACCCGGGAAGCCTTTCTTTCTCCCCTGATTCCCGCAACAATGGTGCTTGCACGCCAGGCTGGGGTTTGGTGCCGCTGGCTTTGGGGAGTGTTCTGTGGGCAAGCATCATGAATCAGACCGGGCAGTAGATTTGATCCGCGCCGTCGGCTTCCATCGCGTTCTCATCGCGGGATGCCTCGCCGTCCTGGCTTTCTTCGCCTTTGGCTTCCAACCCTTGAATGCTGTCTCCAGCAGCGCCGTTGGCGGAGCACTGGCGCAGGGGGTGGTGGAACCAACGGCTCTAGGCACCCTGGTGCCGCCGGAAGCCGAGACCTTGGTGATTGACTCCATGCCGGAGCCCCCCGAGCAAATACCCGGCACGCCCATGGTCTACTTCGACCGCGCTCTGGTAAGAACCGTCAGCAAGGACGGTTCCACAGGACTGACCGTTGCCTCCGCAGGGCTTTCGCGACCACCTGCAGGGAGCCTCTACTCACCGCTTGAGGTCCTCAACAAGAGCTCGTCTTACGGCTACCGCTACAGTCCCTTGACTGGCCTGGCCGGAGAATTCCACTGGGGCCAGGATTACGCAGCCGCCTGCGGTACACGGGTCTACGCCGCAGACGCCGGCGTAGTGCGGGCTGTCGGATGGCATGTGTGGGGCGGTGGCAACCGGGTTGAAATCGAGCATGGCAACGGCTTGGTCACCACGTACAACCACCTCCAGGCAATCGGCGTCACGCAAGGCCAATCGGTGCGGGTGGGCGAGGTTATCGCAGAGGTTGGGACCACGGGCTGGTCCACAGGATGCCACCTTCACTTCGAGACGATCGTCAACGGTCTCCATACTGACCCCGCGAACTGGACACTGCTGTCCATCCGGCAGACTGATCCGCTGCAGACCATCGCCATGGTGAACTACCAGCCGGGTGTGGGAAATGGCGCTTCCGGAACCCCGCAGTGGGCCGTTCCTGTTTCGGACGGAACCAACCGGGCCGTCATCGGTGGAGAGCACGAACACGACGAACCGCTTCCTGTTCCACCGCCGGCCCCGTCCGGCACTACTCCGCCGGCCACTTCGACGCCGGGCACCCCCGGCGGAACTCAAACCACGACGCCGACGCCCTCACCTTCCGTGACGGTTACACCGACGCCAACCCCGACGACCACTGCTACGCCGACGCCGACAGTTACGCCGACTCCGACGACCACTGCTACGCCGACGCCGACAGTTACGCCGACTCCGACGACCACTGCAACGCCGACTCCGACTCCGACTGGCACCTCCACGCCATCGCCGGCGACCAGTGCCCCGGAAACCAGCATCGTCCCGCCGACGCTGACGACGTCCCCGGTGGCACCGACCCTTCAATCGGCCATCGCCCCGCCGCCGGCAGTTGTTGAACCGGCTCCGCTCGCGCCCGCGGTTGTGGAGCCAGCTCCGGTAGCTCCCGCTCCGGCACCGGCCGTGGTTGAACCGGCTCCGGTTGTGCCGGCTCCAGCGCCCGTGATGGTGGAACCAGCGCCCGTTGTCGTGGCGCCAGCACCCGTAATTGTGGAACCAGCGCCAGTAGTTACCCAGGCCGTTCCACCGGCTCCTGCACCTCCGGTGGCGCCCGCACCTGCGCCCGTGGCTGTCCTTCCAACGGCGCTCCCAATGGTGGTGCTTCCGCCCGGATACATCCTGATAGCACCGGACCTGGTCCAGCGGCCGGATGGTGTGATCGTGCCGTTGTCCACGCTGATCCTCCCGGCACCCTAAGCCGGACACACGCTAAAGGCCCGTGAAACGCCGGATAACCCTGCATTTCGCGGCCCCAAGCCAGCTCCCGTAAGCTCGATGGCGGCAAACCCGCCAGACGACGTCGTCAGGAAGCGAATCCCATGTCCAGCCTTTACAGCATTCCCCTCACCTTCAACGATGGCACCGAAGCGGACTTCGGCCGGTTCGAGGGCAAAGCGGTGGTGGTGGTGAACGTCGCTTCTGAGTGTGGCTACACACGCCAGTACGCGGGCCTGGAAGAGCTGTACGGCAAGTACCGGAGCCAGGGCCTGGAGATCCTCGGAGTGCCCTGCAACCAGTTCGGCGGGCAGGAGCCTGGCGCAGACCACGAAATCGCAGAATTCTGCGAGCGCAACTTCGGAGTGTCCTTCCCGCTGACCAGCAAAGCCAACGTCCTTGGCAAGCAGCAGCATCCCCTGTTCGCGGAGCTGGCCCGGGACGAGGACGGGCAGCCGGCCAAGGTGAAATGGAACTTCGAGAAGTTCGTCATAAACCGCGGTGGCGAACTCGTGGCAAGGTTCCCATCCGCAGTGGAGCCTGACTCCGAAGACCTTGTGAAAGCAGTGGAAGAAGCGCTGGCGTAGAGCCACCAGTCCTGAAAGGAGGAAAGTAATTTTCCAACATTCCGCCGGAAATTAGCCAGTTGTTGGCTTGTTGTCTGGTTGGATTGGCCCTACTGGATTGATACGGGAGAAGCCGTCTCCCACCAAACGCTAAGGCGAAGCTATGGAGCTCATCGAGGCCGAATACCCCAAACCAGGTCATGTGCTTTTGCACCTGAGCGATCTTCACCTGGTGGGGGGTCCGGGCACGCTCCACGGCTCGGTGGACAGCGCAGCCAGGCTCCAGGAGATCTGCGAGCAAATCATCGCCTCCAGGATCAGGCCCGAGGCCATCATTTTCACGGGAGACCTCGCCGACAAAGGTGAGCTGGAAGCCTACAAGCAACTCCGCGAGATGATTGAACCTCTGTGCGCGTCACTGGGAGCCAAAGCCATCTGGGCCATGGGCAACCATGACAACCGGGCAAACTTCCGTTCCGCGTTCGCCGATGCCTCTGCGGCCAGCAAGCCGCAGGATCCCGTGGACCGCAGCTACTTTGTCAACGGACTCCGCATCATCACCCTGGACACCACGGTTCCCGGCCACCACTACGGCGAACTGTCAGAATCCCAGCTGGAGTGGCTGGCCTCTGAGCTGGCCACGCCAGCCCCGGACGGCACCATTCTTGCCCTGCATCACCCGCCCGTCCCATGCGTGCAGGACCTCGCCGTGATGGTGGAGCTGCGCGGCCAAGCCGCACTGGCCGCCGTCGTCCGTAACACAGACGTCCGCACCATCCTGGGCGGCCACCTGCACTACTCCACGACGGCGAGCTTCGCAGGCATCCCGGTATCGGTCGCCTCAGCTACCTGTTACACGCAGGACCTGGCGGTTCGCGCCGGCGGACAGCGCGGACGTGACGGGGCGCAGTCCTACAACATGATCCATGTCTACGAGCACACGATCGTGCACTCCGTGGTTCCGATGTCCGGTGGCGTCACCGTTGGCGAGCCCTTGGATGCAGCCGAGGTTCAGCGGCGCCTGGCGGCAGCCGGCATTCGGATTCCGCACGAGTCCCGGGTGGGAGCCCACACTTCGCCGGGCACGCACACCTCGTCGCTCCCGCTTGTTTCTCCCGGTGGCTTTACTTCTCCCAAGGCGCCTTGACGGGGAAGTACTTCTCCAGGAAGTCGGTCACCAGGTCGGCCCGTTCATTTGCCTCGACCTCGGGGAAGCTGCCGTCGTTCAGGCAGAAGAAGTCCATGTGGCGCTTGGCCAGGAGCTTAGGCAGGTAGTGCAGTCCGGCCCACATGGTGGAGTCCACATACCTGACTTTGGCACTGGTCTGCGTGACCGCGCGACCGGTAAGCAGGGCGTAGTAGTGGTAGAACGAGTTGGTCACCGAGATGTTGTCCGCGGCACGGAACCGACTTCCGGCGGTCTTTGCGAACTCGGCCGGGAATTCCTTCTCCATTTGGGCCACCACGCTGCGGCGTAGCGGCGCGGCCGTGTGCTCAAGGTGCCGGGTGGTGATCCGGCCGAAGCGCTCCCACAGCAGCTTGCGGTTCACGCGGGCTGCGTTCTCAAAGCCGCTGCGTTCGGCGTCATTCTCGCCCAGCCCAATGCGGGTGTCAGCTTCGATGAACTTGGTGATGCCACCGGGCGTGAAGAACATGTCAGGGCCCACGGGGCGGCCAAAGAACATGTCGTCATTGGAGTACAGGAAGTGCTCTGAGAGGCCCTTGATGTGGTGGAGCTGGCACTCCACGGCCTGCGAATTGTGGGTGGGCAGCACGGAGGGGTCTGCGAAGAACTCCTCGCTGCGCACAATGGTCACCGACGGGTGGTCGGCCAGCCATTCCGGTGCGGGGGAGTCGGTGGCGATGAAGATCCGCCGGATCCAGGGCGCGAACATGTGCACGGAGCGCAGTGCGTACTTCAGCTCGTTGATCTGCCGGAAGCGTGCCTCATGATCGTCGCCCTCGCCGAGGACAGCCTCGGACTGCTGGGCACGCCTCCTGGCGATGTATTCCGGGTCGCTGCCATCCACCCACGAGAAGACGATGTCGACATCAAAGTCGATGTCGCTGGCATGGTCAGCGAACATGTTCTCGATGGTGGGCCAGGACAGGCCGTGCCGTTGTACTGTGCCGCGCACCGCGTCCTGGCGAAGCATGGTGCGGCGGGTGAGGGAATTCTCCACGGGGAGTTCCAAGTGATCGCCCTCAAACCGCCACAGCTCAAGTTGCACGCCCAAGGCCGGGCCGTACCAGAGCCCGCCGCCGATCTCGACGCGCGGCCGGTACAAGCGGAAGATGCGGGCTTTTCTGTTAGCCGAGAGATCGCCGTCCGCCACCAACATGGAGGTCTTCTTTTTGGCGTCCACGGTCATGGAATAGAAGGGCTCATTCCGGAACGCCGTGACCAGCGCCTCCCGAACGTCCTTGCGTGACTCCCAGTCAACGGCGATAACGGGCCGCTCATCATTACCGCGCACCAGGATGAAATCGATACCAGCAGCGTCCAAGGCGGCCCTGACCGCCAGAAGATCGGACACCATGGCCTGTTGCGGAGTCAGGTCGCCGTTGACCAGGGCGTACCGCCCACGGTGACGGACGACGTCGGACCTGTGCCTAAGATGCGCGACGACGGCAGGCGAGATCGCCTCAGCAATCGTGTCCTCTTCGATGGACGGGCTGCCGTGGTAAATCGGATCGACCTGTGCTTGTGTGATGGCTGTATCTCCGGGATCGTTGCGGTGCAGGTTGCTCTAAGACGTTAAAACTATGGTGCGCTGGAACTTAGATCGAAAGGGCTTCGCGCCAGCTGCGGAGGAAAGCGCCGCCGGCGTCGTCGTGGATCACGTCATCCGCCAGTTCAAGGTCGGCTGCCGTCAATATGGTGTAGGGCTTCACCGGTACGCCGTCTGCGGGCCGGACGTCCACGTGCTTCACATCGTGATCGTTGTGGTGAAGCCAGTCTGCCATGGCGTAGTCCGTGCGGGAATCACCTACCGTGCGCCAGGAGAGCGGAGTAATGCCCTGGGCTGCCAGGAGTTCAACCGCGCGGCTGGCTCCGAGGTCCTTGCCCAGTCGGACCGATTCGATGTCCGTGGAGATGATGGTGGGGTCCAAACGGTAGTCCGCGGCGTCATCGGACTCAGGTGCGTGGTGGTCCAGGATGGCCGCGTTGAGGCCGTGGCGTCCCATGATGTCCAGGGCATCGGCGTCGAAGAGTTTCTGCTCGGCCAGGTAGTCAGCGCTGGCCACGTCCAGGTGCTGCTCCACCGAAACCATGGCGCGCTTGGTCTCGTCGAAGAACATGTGTGCTGAATAGTCTTCAGCAACGAGCCTGCGGATATCGTCGCCGTAGGCCTTGGGAACTGCGAGTTCGCGGTCCACATGGATGGGGCCGGGGCCTTCGGCTGTGTAGCTGAACCACACGGCGCCCTTCTCGCAAATAGCGTGAATGACAGTGTCCGCCGGCATGCCTGCGGCAATCATGGGTTCCATGACTTGCTCGCTGATGAACGCGTCAGAGCGGCCCGTGTTGAAGATGACGGGAATCCCGGCCGAAGCCAGGGCCACCATGTCCGCGATGATGTCATGCTTGACGTCCCGCGTTACAGGACTGGCGATAGGGCCGTCGACATCCAGCAGCAGCGCCAAAGCGGGCGTGGCGCGGGCAGCGGTCCGGTCAGTACCTTGCAGCGGTTGAGTCATGACCCCATTCTGTCAGTCCCGGCGGTTCCCATCACAGCTATGACGCGCGACGTCGGATAGTCACCTTTTGGCCACAAGGTGCCTGTGCTGCGGGTCACAAGTTCCGTTAGCGCGGCTTCTTCCATAGGCTTGCAGAGTGATCTTCAAAGCTGTGGGCGAGGGACGCCCGTACCCTGACCATGGATACTCTGCGCCGCGGGACTGGGCTGCCCTGCCCCCGCGTCCTATCCGCCTCGATGAACTCGTTACTACCAAACGGACCCTGGACTTGGAGGCACTGTTGGCTGAGGACTCAACCTTCTTCGGTGATTTGTTCCCGCACGTCGTCCAGTATCAAGGCGTTATGTACCTCGAGGACGGGCTTCACAGGGCGGTCCGCACGGCGCTCCATCAGCGGACGGCCATTCACGCACGCGTATTGGTGATCGATGGCTAGCAAGCGCAGGCGTCCCAAAGATGTGACGCAGCTCCACGGCCACCATGTAGTGACGGGCCCGGAGCTTCGGGCAACCTTTGTCGAGGACGCCCAGGCGCACAAAGGCCGCTTCCGGCGGCGGCTGTTCCATGGAATCGTCCTGGTGCTGCTGGTTGGCGTCATAGCGGCCGGAGCCGTTGGTGCGTGGGCGATCATGAACGGCGTGGTCAAGGTTCCCAGCTCAATCGCCAGCAAAGCGCCCACCAGCCTCTGTCCCACCACCACGTTTGACTACGTCCCCAACGAGACCGTGGCCCTCAACGTTTTCAATGCCACGTCCCGCGCCGGGCTGGCCAGCACAGTTGCTGACCAGTTCACGGCGCGTGGCTACAAGGTGGCCTCCGTCGACAACAGCGATACCGCTTACTCAGGCGTTGGAGTGGTGGTCTCCGGGGTCAAGGGCCAGGCAGCGGCGTTCAACGTCCAGCGGAATCTTGCCGGAACGGACTACTTCGAAGACAACCGTGAGGACGAGTCCGTGGATGTCATCCTGACGCCTGGTTTCGAAGGTTTGGTGGAGCCCCAATTGGTGGACCAGACTCCCGGCATGCTGCAGTGCCCGCGTGAGGACCTGCGCATTGCGGACAACTCCAAGTGGCCCATCATTCCCACGCTGCCCGCGGATCAGTAGCTAGCTGGCGAGGGCGTCGTGGGCCGGCGATTCCAAGCGCACTGGCTTGCCGGCCTCGTCGAAGCGGGCTCCCGCGCCCAACTGGATGAACCGCACTGTTTGTGCCGTGTGAAGCTCGACGCCGGAGGCTGGCGGCGGCGGGGGAGTCCCGCCGTCGGGCGTTCGGTTGCGTCGTGCGGCGCTGGCGGAAAGCGTTCCATGAATGAGCCGCGCCAACTGGGCGACGTCGGTGTCCGGAAGGTAGCCCTGCTCCACGCCGTCCTGGAGGATGTCCTGAAGCAGGACGTTCAGGTCGCCCACATGGTCTGCGAGCTTCGCGAAGGAACCGGGGGAGAGGACGGCGGCCATAGCGGGTCCTGGCGGCAAGTGGCGGCGGCTGAGATCCTCCACCTGGGCCCGGACATAGAGGGCGAGCCTGTCAACGGGGTTCTCCAGCGCAGCCAGTGAATCGCGGAGGTCCACGATGAAACGCTCGGTCTCGTCCAAGGCGTACGCAATGAGCAGTTGCTCCATATCCGCGTAATAGTTGTAGACCGCGGTGCGTCCCACGCCGGCGTGCCGGGCGACATCCGTCATGGTGAGTCCCGGGAGGCCGTGGGTGAAGAGGAGCTCTCCAAAAGCGGTCAGAATCCGACGTTGGGTCTCGGCGCGTTGGGCAGCATTCGTGGCGGCCGTGATCCTTGGCATATAGACACTTTACAGCGATCTGTCACTAAGAGCTGTGAGGCCTCAGCATCAGCTTGCTGCTGGTGCCCGGGCGGTGGTTTTGCGGAGGACCAGGTGCGGCGTTCGGACCACGCTGCCCGGTGACTTTGCCCCCTCGATCCGGTCCACGGCGCGGCCAACGGCGGCGGCGGCAAGGAGCGGAGCGTCCTGGCTGATGGAAGATAACTGGACGTAACTGAGCTTGGCGAAATGGCTGTCGTCATAGCCGAGTACCGATACATCTGCGGGAATGCTGATTCCGGCGGCCCTGAAGCTCTCCATGATGCCGAGGGCCGACCTGTCGTTGAAGGCGATGACAGCCGTGGGCAGATGAGCCTGAAGGATCTGCCCAGCTCCCATGCCATCCTCTTCTCCAGGGCCACCAGGGACAACCACGGGTCGGAGCCCGCGCCGGATCATTTCCGTGCGGTATGTCTCCCGGCGTCTGTCCGAAGAGACGGCAGCGCCGCCGTCGACGTGGACGATCCGGCTATGACCGAGACCAACCAGATGGTCAACGGCTATCGCGATGCCTGCGTGATCGTCACTGCTGACCGAATCCACGAGGTCGCCCACGTTGTCGCGAAGGAGGCTCACCACCGGCACTTGGCGGGCGTGTAGTGCGAGGTCCTCCACGTTGAGGGTGGGCGCGATGATGATCAATGCCTCGGCGCCGACATCCAGCAAGGTTTCAATGGCGCGCGCCTCGGGCCTGCCGCTGGCCACCGCGCTCAGGGCTATTTCATAGCCCCTGGCGGAGGCTTCAGCGTAGGCGGCATCCACAATTTCCGCGTGAAAGGGCTGTGAGCTGGAAAAGATGAGGCCCAGGAGCTTGGTCCTGCTGCTCCGCAGCAGCCTCGCCCGGGAGTCTGCCCGATATCCGAGTTGGCGGGCCGCCTCCAATACTCTTTGCCGCGTCGATTCCGCCGCGCCTGGTGCACCCCGCATCACGATGGAAACCAAGGCACGGGAGACGCCGGCAGCCTCGGCTACGTCCATCAAAGTAGGGCGGCGCTGCAATTCCGACATATTTCCTCCTGGGTGCAAACAGTCTATAGAACGATCTAGACGTCGGGCGAATGACATGTCAGTATGGTGCGACTAGAACGATCTAGAAGACTATTTCAGGAGCTACCATGGGTTACCTTCAGCATCCGGTCACCGAGGACCGGCCCGTTCGTATCGGACTGATCGGAGCGGGATGGATCGGAACCTTCCACGCTGAGTCCGTTGCGCACCGCATCCCCAATGCCCGGCTTGAAGCAATCGCGGATCCTGCCCTTCCGGCCCTCGAGGAACTCGCCGGCCGCCTGGGCGTTGCCAAGATCAGTAGTGACCCGGCAGATGTGCTGAACGATCCTGATGTGGACGCTGTTCTTATCGCTGCGCCGGCGCGCTTTCATGCCGGGTTGATCGCCGCGGCTGCGCGGGCGGGTAAGCACGCATTCTGCGAAAAGCCCGGCGGCCGTACCGTGGAAGAACTCGATGACGCACTGGACGCAGCAGAGGCTGCGGGTGTGATGGTCCAGTTCGGTTTCAACCGCCGCTACTCAAGCGACTTCGCCGCCGCCCGCAGGCTCATTGATGACGGTGCCATAGGAACCCCGCAGTTGCTGCGGTCCTTGACCCGCGATCCCGGCAACCCGGACGGGATTGCCGACCCGGAGCGGATTCCGCCGGGCACCATCTTCCTGGAGACTCTTATTCACGACTTCGACACCTTGAACTGGCTGAACCCGGGGGCTGTCCCTGTTCGCGTTCATGCCGTGGCTGACGCGCTGGTAGCGCCTGAAGCAAAAGAGGGTGGCCTGTTGGATACCGCTGTAGTCACTGTGACCTACAGCAACGGAGCCATTGCTGTAGCTGAGGCCAACTTCAACGCACTCTACGGCTATGACGTGCGGGGAGAAGTTTTTGGCTCTGCCGGGATGGTGACAGCGGGAGGCCCGCAGGCCAGCACGGCCATGAGTTACACCGCTGCCGGCATCAATGCGTCCACCGTCCGCCTGAACGTGGACCTCTTTCACGATGCGTATACGGCTGAACTCGTCCACTTTGTGGACTCCGTGAAAGCTGACCGTGACGGTGTCCAAGCTCCCGCCGCCCAAGCTGCCGGTGGAACCGACGCACGGAACGCCTTGGCCGTGGCCCTGGCCGCCTCCCGTTCAGCCCAAACCGGGCTGCCGGTTGACGTGGCAACAATTGCCGAATTGCGTCCAGCGGAACCCGCACTGCACACCGTAGGTGATGAAGCATGAGCTTCCGCTTGGCTGCCTGCGCTGAAATGCTCTACGGCGAATTGCCTTTGACGGAGCGCGTAAAGAGGATTCATGAGCAAGGCTTTGAGGTGGAGTTGTGGGACACCCGGGGCCGGGACATCGCGGCCCTGGCAGCAACTGGTGCCCGGTTCTCGTCTATGAGCGGTTATTTTGGCGGTAGCCTCACTGATCCCGCCAGCGCCAACGAGGTGCTGGCATCGGCGGAGAAACTGATTCCTGTCGCGCTTGAACTTGGTATCGAGCGTATGGTGGTCCACCCTGCAGAGCTCGGGGAAGGCGGCCGGGCCGTCCGCCCCGTTCACCGATCTACCGGCGAGATGTGGCTGACCGGTGCGCGCACGCTCGAACGCCTGGCGGCTTTGGGCGAGAAGCACGGAGTGGTCTTCGCGTTGGAGAACTTGAACACTGTGCTGGACCACCCCGGCATCCCCTTGGCACGCGCAAAAGACACGCTGGCGCTGGTCTCGGGGGTTAACCACCCCAACGTCAGGATGATGCTGGACCTCTATCACGCCCAAATTGGTGAGGGCAACCTGATCGAACTCATCCGTGCCGCGTTGCCCTGGATAGGAGAAATACAAGTGGCCGACGTCCCCGGCCGGTGCGAACCTGGCACGGGGGAAATCAACTATCACGTCATCGCCAGTGCTCTTGGAACGGCCGGATACGACGGGGTTGTCGGTCTCGAAGCGCAGGCCGCCGGAGGAGCCGGCCTGGAAGCAGGAGACACCGCACTGGCGGCTTTCCGTGCGGCCTTTGAAAGCTAGCCAAGAGCGGTCGGCGCGCTTGCCATGGGCGATAGTGCACTGCGTCAAAGGGCAAAATCTCGCGTAGCATCAAGGAAAACCGGTCAACAGCAGCGCCGGCCAACAGCAGCTAGGGGGCGTCTTGCGCGCAACGGTCAAGGACGTAGCGCGCCGTGCAGGGGTCTCGCCTAAAACGGTCTCGAACGTGATGAACGGGATCGTGCCCGTGAGCGGCCCCACGCGGCTCAGGGTTGAGCAGGCGATGGCGGAACTGGATTATGTCCCCAATCTCTCGGCGCGCGGACTGCGCAATGGCCGTTCGGGTGTTATTGGACTGGCGCTGCCGGATCTGGCGACTCCCTTTTCTGCGGAGATTGCCCAAAGCATTGTAGAAGTTGCCCACGAGCAAGGTTTCAGCGTGCAGATCGAGGAAACCGGCTCCGACCCGCACCGTGAGCATGAGTTGATGACGCGGGCGCGGGCTAACCTCATCGACGGGCTGATTCTCAACCCCGTGGTGCTCAAGGAGAGTGCCGTGCAGGTAGGCGTCGCACTGCCACCGGTTGTTCTCCTGGGCGAAGTGACACAGCAGCTGGCCGACCGCGTCTTTGTGGACAGCTTCGCTGCGGCGCGGGACATGACCCTCGCTTTGGCCAGGCCCGGACGCCGGCGCATCGCAGTTCTGGGTGTGAATCGCGGAAGGCAATCCGCTACGGCGATCCAGCGGGCGGGCGGCTATGAGGCTGCACTCCAGATGCTGGGAATTGCCAAGGATGAGTCGTTGCTGATTTCCTGCGACAGCTGGACGCCTGCTTCAGCGGCTGAAGCGCTGGCTGAGTATCTGGACACAAATCCCTTGCCCGAGGCGCTGTTCTGTTTTACGGACTCCATGGCAATCGGTGCCCTGAATACCTTGTGGAAGAGGGGGTTACACGTTCCGGATGACATCGCGGTAGCCGGTTTCGACGACGTGATCGACGGACGATTTGCGGTACCTTCCCTGACTACCGTGTCCTTCGACAAACGGGCAATTGCCACGGAGGCCTTGCGCCTGTTGACCGAACGTATGTCCGACAGGTCCCACGGGCAACGCTTGGTTGAAATCGACTACGCCATCGTGGAGCGGGACAGCAGCAGAGGCTGAAAGCAGCACTGGGGACTCAATCGAGAGCTTGGAAATATAATTGTGCGCGCTAACAATTTCTCTTGCCCTCCCTATTACAACGATGTAATGTGAGACACGCGTCACCCCAGGGCCAACCTTTACCCAAGCGTGGAGATGCACCGGAACCGGACTTTGCAGTAAAGCAGTGACCTTTCAGCGGACCCATCCAAAGGAGTGACGGGTGAAGCAGTTTGAATCTTTGACCGGGAAACAGTTGTCCCGGAGACAGTTATTGACAGGATCGGCCCTTCTTGGCGGAGGCCTGCTGGCCACCGGCCTCACGGGCTGCGGAGGTGCGGCCCAGGCCGCTGCAGTCCAGGACATCGGGTTCTGGCACCTGCTTTCCGGCGGTGATGGCATCAAGATGCAGGCCATGATCAATAGCGCCAACCAAGCCAATCCCGGTTTCAAGGTGCACCCCACAGTGCTTGCCTGGGGTCCGCCGTATTACACCAAACTGGCCATGGCCTCGGCCGGAGGCCGCCCTCCCGAGGTGGCCATCATGCATGCCAGCCGGGTTCCCGGATATGCACCGGGCGGACTCATTGAGCCGTGGGACCTGGACCTGCTTGCGGAGAACGGTGTCAGCGCCTCCGATTTCGCCCCCAGGATCTGGGAGAAAAGCCAACACAACGGCAAGGTTTTCTCCATCGCCCTGGATTCGCACCCGTTCGTCATGTTTTACAACACGGATATCGCAGGCAAGGCCGGAGTGCTGGGCAGCAACGGCCAGCTACAGGAAGTGACCTCGCCCCAGGAATTCAAGGCGATGGCCCTGGAAATGCAGAAGGTCACCAAGGCCCACGGCCTGTCCTTCGGCTATCTCGGCAGTGGTTCGCAAATGTGGCGCCTGTTCTACACCCTCTACAAGCAACACGGCGCGGACATGGAACTGACACCAGGGCATCCCATGAAGGTGGACCGGGACGCGGCCATCGAATCGCTGGAGTTCATGGCATCCCTCTTTGACGACACCATCGCAGCCCAAGCCGGAGACATCAGCACGGGCATCGCGGAATTTGCCCGCGGGGGCTCAGGGATGCTGTTCAGCGGCGTGTGGGAACTGCCCACCATGAAGAAGGCCGGAATACCCGTAGATGCGGCCACTATTCCTACGCTGTACGGAACACCGGCCTCTTACGCAGACTCGCACTCGTTCGTCCTCCCACGGCAACTGAAGTTGAATGAGGACAAGCGCCGGGACGTCTACAAGTTCGTCACCGATGTCCTCAAGGGATCCCTGTCCTGGGCAGAAGCCGGACATATTCCTGGCTTCCAGCCCGTGGTCCAATCACAGGCCTACCGCGAACTCACGCCCCAGATTCACTACGCCAACGCGGCGGACATCATTGCCTACGATCCCGAGTCCTGGTTCAGCGGTTCCGGCTCGGACTGGCAGACCTACTTCGCGGAGACCGTGCAGAACGTCCTTTTGGGAAGGGACAAGGCATCCGCGGGATGGGCTGCCTTCGAGCAACGCACCAACACTCTCCTCTCCCGTCCCAACCCCGTCTAACCGGCCCACCCACCGAGCGACCAAAGGAGTTCTTGAATGAGTACCTCTACGCTGTCCCGGCCGAGGCCGGAGAGTCTGCGCAAACCCGGGAGCCGCACCCGAAGCAACCTGAGCGGCTGGGGATTTGCCACCCCGTTCCTTGTCTTCTTCCTCGTTTTCCTCGTCTGGCCCATTCTCTACGGCTTCTACATGAGCCTTACGGGCAAGTCCCTTACCGGCGCCAATGACGATCTGATTGGCTTCGCGAACTATGCCGAAGCCTTGGCCGACGCCGATATGTGGCGATCCTTGGGCAACACCCTCTACTTCACGGTGATCAGCACCGTCCCGTTGGTCCTCGTTGCCTTGGTCATGGCCGCCCTGCTCAACATCGGGCTTCCAGCCCAGTGGCTGTGGCGGCTCTCCTACTTTGCGCCCTACCTGCTGGCCTCCACAGTGGTTTCGCTGTTCTTCACCTGGATGTACAACCCGCAGCTTGGCCTCATCAACGAGTTCCTGACAGGCATCGGCCTCCCACGCGTTGCCTGGCTTAATGACCCCAACGTGGCCATGTGGGCCATTGTCATCGCCACTCTCTGGTGGACCGTGGGCTTCAACTTCCTGCTCTATCTGGCCGCGATGCAGAACATACCCGCGCAGCATTATGAGGCAGCTTCGCTGGACGGTGCGGGGGCGTGGCGCCAGTTCTTCTCCATCACGCTTCCGCAGCTGACACCCACCACTGTGATGATCGTGCTGCTCCAGATCCTGGCATCGCTGAAGATCTTCGATCAGGTGTACCAGATGACCGCCGGCGGACCCGGAGGATCCACCCGGCCCGTGGTGCAGTACATCTTCGAAACCGGCTTCACCGGATACCGGCTGGGTTACTCGGCAGCCATCTCCTACATCTTCTTCGGACTGATCGTGGTCATCTCGATCATGCAGTTCGTCATCACCCGCCGCAGGAGTGCATAACCATGGCAACCCCTACCCTGACCCGTCCAGCACCCAGTACCACCACCGGCAATAGCCTCAAACTTCGCCAGCCCCGCAAGAAGCTGACCGTTGGCAGGATCGCGGCCATCGTCGTCGCTGCCTTCATCGCGGTGCTGTGGCTGATCCCGTTCGCGTGGGCCACGGCCACCGCTTTCAAGACCGAGACGGATGCCGCAGCTCCGGACGTGACATGGCTGCCGCCGTCGGGCTTCACTCCCGAAGCGTTCGTCAAGGTCTTCCAGGACGGCAACATCCCGCTGTGGACCTGGAACTCGCTCTACACCTCGGCGGCCATCACGGCCATCACCCTGGTGATCTCGGCGTTGGTCGCCTATGCGCTTTCGAGGATCGATTTCAAGGGCAAGAAGGTGCTGATGACGGTGATCATCGCCTCCATCATCATCCCGCCGCCGGTGTTGATCATCCCGCTCTTCTACCAAATGCTGGCGCTGAACCTCATCGATACCTCGTGGGCCATCATCCTGCCGCAGGTCATCCACCCCGCCATGGTGTTCGTGCTGAAGAAGTTTTTTGACCAGATCCCGCGTGAACTCGAGGAAGCGGCCGTGATGGACGGCGCCAGCCGCTTGCGGATCTTCACCCAAATCATCCTGCCGTTGTCCCGACCCATCCTGGCCGCCGTCGCGATCTTCGTGTTCATCGGAGCGTGGAACAACTTCCTCTGGCCGTTCATCGCCACCAATGACGGCAACCTGCTCACCCTCCCGGTCGGCCTGCAGACCATCAAGAGTGCCTATGGCATTCAATACGCGCAGAACATGGCGTCCGCATTGCTCGCCGCGCTGCCGCTGATTGTCGTCTTCCTCTTCTTCCAGCGCCAAATTATCAAGGGCGTTGCGACGACGGGACTCGCCGGAACCTGACCGGCAGCCTCTCACTAACCACCAGATTTTGAACACAACCAAGGAGATACATGTCCCGCGCACGCATCACCCTCGACCGCGACTTCACCATTGGCGAGGTACCCCGACGACTCTTCGGCTCCTTCGTGGAGCACATGGGCCGTTGTGTCTACACCGGCATCTATGAGCCCGGGCACCCCGAGGCTGACGGGAACGGCTTCCGCCAGGATGTCCTCAAGCTCGTCAAAGAACTCGGCGCCACCGTCATCCGATACCCCGGCGGCAACTTCGTTTCCGGATACAACTGGGAAGACGGAATCGGCCCGCGCGAAAACAGGCCACGTCGGCTGGACGGAGCCTGGCACACCGTGGAGACCAACGCCTTTGGCCTGCACGAGTTTGTGGACTGGTCCAAGCAGGCCGGCACGGAAATCATGGAAGCCATCAACCTGGGCACCAGGGGAGTGGACGCTGCACGCGAGATCGTGGAGTACGCCAACCACCCCGGAGGAACCTACCTGTCCGATCTCCGCGCCAAGAACGGCCACAAGGACCCGTTCAACATCAAGCTCTGGTGCTTGGGCAACGAGATGGACGGGCCCTGGCAGATCGGCCACAAGACCGCCGACGAGTACGGACGCCTGGCGCAGGAGGCAGCCAAGGCCATGCGATTCGTGGACCCCTCGCTTGAATTGGTGGCTTGCGGCAGCTCCAACTCCGGAATGCCGACGTTCGGTGCCTGGGAGCAGACAGTCCTCACGCACACTTACGACGAAGTGGACTACGTGTCGCTCCACGCCTACTACTACGAGCACGAAGGCGACGTGGGCAGCTTCCTGGCCTCCGCCGTGGATACCGACTATTTCATCGAATCAGTGATCGCCACGGCGGACGCCGTTCGTGCCAAGGGCAAGCACAAGAAGCACATCAACCTGTCCTTCGATGAGTGGAATGTCTGGTACCAACGCGGCCTGGACACCGAGGACCAGCCACACAACGTCATTAAGGCCGGATGGCGCGAGCACCCGCGCGTCATTGAAGACAAGTACAACGTCACCGATGCTGTGGTGGTGGGGACGCTGCTCAACTCCCTGCTCCGCCACGGTGACCGCGTGAAGATCGCCAACCAGGCCCAGCTGGTCAACGTGATTGCGCCGATCCTCTCGGAAGAGAACGGACCGGCCTGGAAGCAGACCATCTTCCACCCGTTCGCGCGGATGGCCGAGCTCGCTAAGGGCCAGATCCTGCGGCTCTCGGTGGATTCGGACAAGTACTCGAACAACCGCTTCGGGGACACGGACCTGGTGGACGTCAGCGCTACGTGGAACGAGGAAACGGGACGGATCGCACTCTTCTTCGCGAACCGCGGACTGGAAGAAGCTGCCGACGTCGAGGTTGCCCTGCGCGGTTTCGACGCCCGCCAGGTGCTCCGCGCGGAAGTACTTGAAATCCCCGAGGACGGAGACCGCTTCACCATCAATTCCCAGGACCAGCCGGGCCGTGTTGGCCTGACGGCGCTGGAAGGTGTGAAGGCGACCGGTTCCGAACTCCGCCTGACACTGCCCGCCCTGTCCTGGGCCGTCGTCGAGCTTGATGTGGTGAAAGCCTAGCGACGCACCCAACTGAGTCGCAGCAGAGCGCGTTATGGACGTCCATAACGCGCTCTGCTGCGACTTACATGGGTTAAGGCACGACGGCGGGGGCTACTTAGACTGCGCAGCCGTCCGGGCCGCAGGCCTCGGCGTCGGAGGCGCCCACGGGGATCAGCGGGTTGGCTTCCTGCCATGCCTGGTTCAGTGCTTCGCTGAAAAGATCAACCGGCTGGGCACCGGAGATGCCGTACTTGCGGTCGATGACGAAGAACGGGACCCCGGTGACGCCAATGGCGCGGGCCTCGTTGATGTCCTGCGTGACCTCGTCCGCGTACTTGTCGGAGGTGAAGAGCTCGGCAACCTCGTCGGTGGGCAACTCAAGTGCTGCGCCGAGTTCCGTGAGGTACTCGTGGTTGCCGATGTCCTTGCCGTGCTCGAAGTGATCGCTGAGCAGGCGTTCCTTGGCGGTGTCCTGGCGTCCGTGGGCGGCGGCAAGGTGGATGAGGCGGTGGGCGGTGAAACTGTTGGCCACAACAACTTTGTCGAAGTGGTAATCCAGTCCTTCGCCCTTGGCGGTCTCGGTGACGTGCGCGAACATTTGCTTGACCTGCTCCGGAGCCATGCCTTTGCGCTTGCTCAGGTAGTCCAACTCGGTGCCGTCGTAGTGTTCCGGGACCGAGGGATCCAGCTGGTAGCTCTTCCACTCCACGTCAACCGAATCGCGGTGCGGGAACTGTGCCAGGGCGCTCTCAAAACGGCGCTTGCCGATGTAGCACCACGGACACGCGACGTCTGACCAGATCTCAATCTTCATGTTGGCTGCAACGCCCTGACATGGCCGGACATTCCGGGAGTGTGCTGTTAGTTTCCTCACCCACCCCAAAGGTGTTGCCCGGGTGGCTGCCCGAGAATATGTTTAGAAGAGGTTGTGCAGTCAGCCTGTGGGTTGGGGGTTTACACAGAGAAGACCCTTGTGCGAATCGGACTCATAGTTGGACCTTGGTTTACCGTACCGCCCGAAAAATACGGCGGAACAGAGCGTGTAGTGGATGCGTTGGCGCGGGCCTTGTCCGACGCCGGCCACGAAGTCCTGCTGGCAACGGCAGCGGACAGTACTTGCCCCGTGCCCCAAATCCCGGGCTTTGGCCCAGCCGTTCCGGAGGACCTGGGGCAGAGCTTCAGCGAGTTGGGGCAAGTCATCAAGTCCTACGCGGAGTTGCGGGACGTGGACATCATCCATGACCACACCTTGGCCGGCCCGCTCTATGCGCACAGACCACCGGGCATCCCGGTAGTCACCACTATTCACGGACCTTTGTCGCCCAGCTACGCGCCGCTGTACCGGGACATGGCACAGGACACCGCCATCATCGCCATCTCCCATGATCAATGCAGCCGGGTGGAGGACCTTGAGATCTCCGCAGTCATCCACCACGGGATCGACCTCTCGGCAGTGAGCGTCGGCCGCGGTGCCGGGGGATACGCCTGTTTTGTGGGCCGTATGTGCCCGGACAAAGGGCTGATGGAGGCGGTCGCCATCGCCCGGGAAGCAGGAGTGCCCCTACGGATCGCCGCAAAGATGCACGCTCCGGATGAGCAGGGCTA
This sequence comes from Paenarthrobacter sp. GQ52, assembly GCF_059759005.1. Taxonomy (NCBI): domain Bacteria; kingdom Bacillati; phylum Actinomycetota; class Actinomycetes; order Micrococcales; family Micrococcaceae; genus Paenarthrobacter; species Paenarthrobacter sp. GQ52. Next base: position 39,672 of record NZ_JCAXEJ010000015.1, on the reverse strand, counting down.
CTTCCACGACGTGGTGCAGCCTTCTTTGGGATCCAACGAAGAGTTCGTGGGCGAACTGTCCGATCCCGAGAAGTACGATTTGATGGGCAATGCGATGGCGCTGTTCAACCCGATTCAATGGCACGAACCGTTTGGGCTGGTGATGATCGAAGCCCTTGCCACGGGAACACCTGTGCTGGCGACGCCCATAGGTGCGGCCCCGGAAATCGTCAGGCATGGCGTCACAGGTTTTGTAGGAGCTGCCAAGGAGTTGGCCGACTCCGTTGCCTGCATCCCGGACCTGAGCCGCGAGGCGTGCAGACGCTCAGTGGAGGAATCGTTCAGCGCGCAACGGATGGCAGCCGATCACCTGGACCTCTATGCCAAAGTGATCGAACGATTCCAAGCAAAACCTCTTCCCGAGGAGGCCTTCCGGCCATGACCGCTTGGAACGAAGACACGGAAGCGGGGGCGTCCGAACTGGGTGCCGTGACCGTAGTCGAAGGTTCATCCTTTTGCATTTCCTCGCACTCCGGCGACGTCCACGGCGGCGGCTCCCAAGGTACCTACTATCAGGACACGCGGATCGTGTCGCGATGGATCCTGAGGATCAATGGCGCACTCCGGGAACCACTGGTGGCACGGAACCCCACTGCTTTCCAAGCCGAGTATGTGGGCAGGGCATGCTCAGCGGACGGGAGGTTCGACAGCCCCCTGGTAGTTCAGCATCAACGCCACGTCGGTGCTGGGCTCCGGGACGACATCACCATCAGGAACTACTCCGGGCAGGACGCGCCCTGCGAGATTGAACTGCTGATCGACGCCGACCTGGCAGACCTCTTCGACGTCAAGGGCGGCCGGACCAACAAAGCCGGAGCGCCCACGAGGAAAGCACATAAGAAAGAACTGCATATCGACTCCCTCCACTCCAGCGGTCAACGCCGGGGCGTGTCTTTCCGGGCCTCCGGGGCCAAGGTGTCCGACGACGGCTTACGGTTCCACATCACTATCCCGGCACGCAGCCAGTGGTCCACCAGCATCATCGCCCTCCCGTTGGTCAACGGAAAAGGGCCCAACGATCCCTTCACCGAAACAACGCCGCTCCACCACACCCCGGGCGTTCGCCGCCACGTTGCCTGGGAAGAGCACGTTCCCAGGATCGCCGTGACGGACCGCAATGTGGAGGAGGTCCTGGAGCGGAGCCAACGCGATTTGGGCTCGCTGCGCATCTTTGATCCCGAGCATCCGGACCGTGTGGCGGTGGCGGCCGGAGCGCCCTGGTTCATGGCACTGTTCGGACGCGACTCCCTCCTTGCGTCCTACATGTCACTCATGGTGGACCCGCGCCTGGCGGCCGGAACGCTGCAGACCCTGGCCGCGCTCCAAGGCAGCAAAGTGGACGTAGATTCCGAGGAAGAACCCGGGCGCATCCCCCACGAGGTCAGACTCGGGGTCACGGCCGGACTCTCGCTGGGCGGGACCGCCTATTACGGAACAGCCGACGCGACACCCTTGTTCGTCTCGACACTCGGCGAGCTCAGTCGGTGGGGCCTTGGTGCGGACATCATCGAGTCCCTGCTCCCGCACGCGGACCGGGCCATCGAATGGCTGGAAAACTACGGGGACCGCGATGGAGACGGCTTCATCGAATACCAGAGGCCCAACGAGCATGGACTCGTGAACCAGGGCTGGAAAGACTCCTGGGACGGCATCAACTTCGCCGATGGCCGGATGGCGGAAACGCCCATAGCCCTGTGCGAGGTGCAGGCCTACACCTACGCGGCCTACGTGGGACGCTCCCTGCTGGCCCGCGCGGCGGGAGACGCCGCCGTCGAACGCCGTTGCGCGGACCGCGCCGAAGCGCTCAAGGCCGCCTTCAACGAGGCTTTTTGGCTCCCGGATCAGGGCTATTACGCGCTGGCGCTGGACAAGGACAAGAAGCCCGTGGACTCGTGCACGTCCAACATGGGGCACTGCCTCTGGGTGGGCATCGTGGATGAGGACAAAGCGCCACTTGTGGCGGAGCGGCTGATGTCGCCGGAGATGTTCACCGGGTGGGGCCTCCGGACTTTGGGATCCGACATGGGCGCGTACAACCCCGTCAGCTACCACAACGGTTCCGTCTGGCCTCACGACACCGCACTCGCCGCGACAGGACTCATGCGGTACGGCTTCGTAAAGGAGGCCAGCCGGGTTGCGAGCGGACTGTTCGACGCCGCCGAACACTTTGGCGGTCAGCTTCCGGAACTTTTTTGCGGCTTCGATCGCGGAGATTTTGCCGAGCCGGTTCCCTATCCGACGGCGTGTTCCCCGCAAGCGTGGGCAGCTGCGGCACCCGTCCAACTCGCCCGGATTCTGCTGCGGTTCGATCCCGATTTCACCCGGAACGTGCTGCACCTGGCGCCCATCCTGCCCGACTCCTTGGGCACCTTCAAAGCCGACAACGTGCTGCTGGGGCGCTCGAGGATCACCATCGAGGCCTCTGGTTCGTCAGGGACAGTGACCGGGCTGCCGGCTGGGCTGGAACTGCGTTCGGATCCCCGGCCGCCGCTAACGGGGGATTTATTCGGCTAGCTCTCTTACAGATCGTGCTCCATGACGAAGTCGTGCTCCACGGTGTCGCCCAGCTTGAACGACTTGGTGCCCACCCGCTGGAACCCGCTTTTCTCATAAAAGCGGATGGCCTTCGCGTTCTCGCTGTTGACGCCGAGCCACACCCCTGCTGCGCCCTTGTCCGCGGCATCGGCCAACGATGCCTGGATGAGCCGGGATGCGGCGCCCTTGCCGTGGTGGTCGGGGTGGACGTAGCACTTGCTCAGTTCCGTGGACGGGAGCGCTGAGAGCACCGAGGCGACGTCAGGGTCGCTGGCCGGCTTGGCAATCAGCATCGTGTATCCGTTGAGCTGTCCGTCGTCGTCGAGCACCAGAACTGTGATGTTGGCGTCGGCGAGGTAATCCTCGAAGTTGGCCTCACTCAACGTTTTCTCAAGGTGTGCCTGGATGTCCGCCGGCGAGGAGCCGGGCGGGCATGCCAGCGGGAAAGTGACGGCGGCAAGCTCAGCCAGCTTCCCGGCGTCGTGCGTTGTTGCGGTGCGGATGGTTTCAGTCACGTGAGTCAGGATACGGCCGAGACCGTGAGTTTACGTACTATAGCCGTGCCACCCTCCACGCTGAGTTGGGTGCGCAGATTCCCGGATGCGGGGAACACCAGATCGGTCAAGACAACCTTGCCACCTTGCGCGAAGACCTCCACGGAGCCGTGGTCGACGATCACACGGAGCCTGAGCACGCCATCCTCAAGGGTCACGGGGGCAGACTCTGCCGATGCGAACTTTTCGTGGAAGGCGGTGTTGCCGGAGTTGCGGCGGTCCAGGGTGAGTTGACTCGTGGCAGCCTCGAAGCTGAGAAGCGTTGCGGCGTCCCCGCCCGGTGCGCCGAGAAGGCTCAGCGTGATTGTTCCGGCACTTCCGGGCAGGATCTCGGCGTCAATCACGTGGACTGAAGCAGGATCTGTGTGCGGCAATGCCACCGTGGAATCGTGAATCTCCTGGTCCTCCATGGTGTAGATGCTTGGCCCGAGCTCGGCCGGCAGCACGGGGCGCTGGACCAAGCGGGGCCGGCCGCCGATGGTAGCCAGCTCAACCTCGCGGGCCAGCGACATGCTGGATCGCCAAGGGGACGTGGGCAGGGAATTGGCGTAGTCCCAGTTATTCATCCAGCCAATCATGATGCGGTGGTTGCCCGGAACATTGCTGAAGGAGACTGCTGCGTAGTAGTCGCGCCCCCAATCGAGCCATAGGCACTGCTTCAGGTTGGTATTTCCGTCCTCAACCAAGGAATCGCTGTCTGCGGTGAACTGAACCCCGTCGAAATGTCCCACGAAGTACTGTCCGCCCGATCCTCCTGCCACGGCACCGGGGTTGATGTTGACTACCAGGACCCACTTGACGTGGTCCGGGCTTCCGTCGACGGGAAGAGGGAAGAGATCAGGACATTCCCACTCGCCGCCCGTGGCATTGGCTGGCCCGAACGTGCTCAGGTACTCCCATTCCTTGAGGTCGGCCGAGCGGTACAGGACAACTTGCTGGTGCTGTGCCTCCACCGCCACCATCACCCAGAATGAAGCAGACGCATCCTCGTACCGGAACACCTTGGGGTCGCGGAAATGTGCCGAACCCCGATTGAGGACCGGGTTCCCCGCGTACTTCTGCCACGTCATTCCCGCGTCCGTGGAGAAAGCGAGAGATTGGGCCTGGGTCCCTTCGAGTCCCGAACCTTCCTTGAACGCACTGGTGTAGATGGCCACCAGGGCCGGGTTTCCCGGGGTGCCAAAGCCGGTCGTATTGCCCTCATCCACCACGATGCTTCCGGAAAACACGTCCTCCCGATCATCACAGGCGATGGCTACGGGATGCTCGTTCCAGTGAAGCAGGTCCTCCGAGGTTGCATGGCCCCAGGACATGTTGCCCCAGACGTTGTCGAAGGGGTTGTTCTGGTAGAAGAGGTGGTAAACGCCTTGGTAAAACACGAGTCCATTGGGATCGTTCAGCCACGTGCTGTTGGCCGTGTAGTGAAGTACCGGCCGGCTCATGAAATCCGAGTGTTCTGCTGGAGCGGCAGCGTGAGTCGTTGTATCAGTCATTGGAGTTCTTTCTGGAAGTGTGCGCCAGTTCCAGCGATTCGGCCAGTTCGGCTCGTGTTGGAGGGTTGGCTCCGTGCCGTCCCACGGTGATGGCCGCAGCGAGGGAGGCGGCCGTGCCCAAGCGGGTGAGCTTGGCGGCGTCGAAATCTCCTTGGGGGTCCTCCACCAGTCCTGCGATCAGGGCGGACATGTAGGAATCGCCGGCCCCGACGGTATCTTTGACCATCACAGCGCGCGCCTCCACGTGGACGTTGGCGGTCTTGGACCACAAGTAGGAGCCGGAACCGCCATCAGTGATGATCGCCGCTTCCGGCCCAAGGCCAAGAAGGTGGTGCCCGACGGCGGTGGGGGACCACCGGGGGTAAAGCCACTGCGCGTCTTCTGAACTGAGTTTCACCACGGTGGACAAGGCTGTTGATTCTTCGAACGTTCGGAGAGCCGCACCGTGGTCGAGGAGGAGCGTCGGACGAATGTTGGGGTCGTACGTGATCATGCCGGAGAACGACTCCAACAAGGCACGGACCTGCGTTGCTCCCGGCTCCAAAAAGGTAGCCAGCGAGCCCGTATGCAGCACCTTTGGGCGGATCGGGAGACTCAGAGGCGGGAGCTCCCAATGGATGTCGAAGTCATATTCCGCCGAGCCGCTGCTGTCCAAGAGTGCCGTGGCGGTGGAAGTCCTCGGGAGATGCCCGGCTCCCGGCAGCATGGAAGCTCCGGCGCTCGCCAGATGCTCTTGGATTCGCGTGCCACGCTCGTCCTTGCCCAGTGCGGTAAGAAATGAGGTGCTGACACCCAACCTGCCGAGTCCAAACGCAACGTTGAGACCTGAACCACCGGGGAACTCGACGGCTCCCGCTGCGGTGTCAATAATGTCGATGAGGGCCTCACCGACTACCAGGACATCCGTTTCAGGGCAGGAGAGGTCAGGGCGGCTGTGCATTGATGGTCCTTTGTGGGTTTGGGGCGTCCGGGTCTGGACGCAGATGAAGTCAGGTGTTGGTGCCTGCGGTCAGTTCTGCGCTACTGTCGCCTGTCCCGGACTTGGGGAGGCCACGGAATGACGCAGGACCAAAGGGCAGGGAAGAACGGTGGGGTGGGCAGTGAACAGTTGCAGGTCCGTTTTTCCCTCAATTGCGTCGATCAGGTTCTTTGTAGCCCACGCCCCCATTTCATAGTGCGGAAGGGCGACAGTGGTCAGCGATGGGTAGAGGTTTTCGGCAATGAGCTGCTGGTTATCGAACCCCACGAGTGAGAGGTCCCCGGGTATTCGCAGCCCAAGTTCGCCGGCCGCCCTGTAGGCGCCCATGGCCATGCGGTCGTTGTAGCAGAAGATGGCCGTGGGCCGGTTGGGGGACTCCAGGACCCGCATTGCCGCTTGATAGCCGCCCGGCACCTCGGATAGTTCCGAGTGGACCAGCTCTTCATGAAACGCTAGCCCGGCATCGGCCAGCGTGTCCTTGAACGCCTTCAGCCGGGAATGGGTTGCCGGGACGTCGTCGGTGTTGTTGATCATGCCGATCCGCGTGTGACCGGCGTCGATCAAGGTTTGCACCGCGAGCCGTGCGCCGCCGGCCTCATCGGGGATGACTGAGGAGACGGAGTGGTTGATGTCCTGGGAGTCCACCAGAACCGCCGGAACTCCGGCCAGGTTCTTGGGAACGGACAGTTTCCGGTGATACATGGTGGCGTACAGGATGCCATCCACCTGCCGATCCAGCAGGTCAGCGACGTCGCTTTCGCGTGAATCCTGGGAGCCGGTGCTGGTGGAGTTGATGATCATGATGTTGTACCCACGGGCCCGTGCCGTTTCCTCGGCCCCGAGGATGATCCTGCCTGCGTGCGGAGTGGTGGCAATCTCTTCGCTGATGAAACCGATCATGCCTGAACGTTGGGTGCGAAGGGCCTGGGCCAGGCGATTGGGTCCGTAACCCAGACGCTGGGCCGCTTCATGGACCCGTTCCCTGGTTTCGGTACCTACGCGGGCGTAAGCAACGTCGTTGAGGACATGGGAGACGGTGGTGACAGAGACACCGGCCGCGGCGGCCACGTCTTTGATACCGACAGATCTTTTGGTCATTGCTTCCCACGTCCTCATGGTGTTGATGTTTGTTGCTGATCCTACGTTCGGCTTACTCGTCCCAGTAGGCTATCGATGAATACCCGCTGCCCGGCTCGTTTGGGCGGTCTCTGCCGCGAAACCAATGGTCGGCGTGACCCTCACAGCGTTGACGCTCCTGTCTGCGACCACCTGGGCGTCAGTTCCGGAATCAAGGATGGTATTCCGAGCCGAGGCTGAATCAACCAGGACCGCCGTCACTGCAAGGCCCTCCGAAGCCCCGGTGGTCAACAGCGCATCCACTTGGGCCGAGAAGCAAGAGTCACTGGACGCGGCGCGAACGTCCATGGCCACCACGTGATTGTTGGAGACGAAGTTGCCTGCGCCCTCTGCCAGATGGATGATCACGGGTGTGGCCCCCGGTGGTCGAATGCTCTCTGCGTCCACTATTTCGGAGAAGTGGTTGCCGATCACCGAGTTGTTGTTGCCACTGATGCTCAGCAACCCGTAGAGGTCATCTCGCCCATTATCGACGCCCAGGAAGGGAGTCCAGGGTTCGTGGTCCCTAAGGAAGTGGTTGGTGGCCACGAGGTTCTCGGAGCTGTTCTCTGCGAGAACCACCATTCCGGGATAAAACGAGTGCAGGCGGTTGTTGGACACACTTGAACGGGTGACGCCGTCGAAATGGATGCTGCTGGCACCGCGGGGGAAGATGTTGTTCGCAGTGATCAGGAGCCCGCCATGGTTCTGGGCGTAGATCGAGTGACCCTTGAATCCGGCCCCCATCAAATTGTCGGTGATCTTGGACGCCTGGCCCCAGCCACGGAGTTCGATGCAGCTTCCGCATTCGGCAATGAAGTTGTCGTGAAGGGAAAGGGCGTCCGCCTTATAGATGGTGAGCGCATTCTCGAGGTAGACGAATCCCATCGCGTTTACCCGGAAGGAGTCATTGGCACTTGCCACATAGATGCCGGTCTTGCCGTTGACATAGCTGTTCTCTGCAGGCAGCCCTGAACCATCCGGGGTGAAGTGCAACCCATCGATGCAGAAGTTGGAGAATTCCACTGAGCTGATTCGGGGGCTCCCGCTCCGTTCAATGTAAAAGGCGGCGCCCTTGGATTCGTCCTTGCCGGGCGAGTCGTCGCTGAGAGGAATGTCGACGATGACGCGGCTTCCGCCTGGCCACAACTCATGGAGGTCCGGCCATTCTTCCTCGGGAACGTTGAACCGGATGCTCGAGGACGTAAAGCCGTGCCCCGAGCCTTGGATCTTGAGGAAGCTGACATCGATGACCACCTGGGTGCGGAGGTGATAGTCCCCGGGCGGAAGGTAAATCACCGCTCCCGGCTTGCCGCCGTCGTTCGCATCCGTGACCGTCTGGCGGGCCTTGATGTCCGCGATGATGCTGTTGATGACCTCACCAACGTCCTCGGACGCGTTACCGATTGGCCACGTGGTGACGTCGTAGTAGTTGTTGTTGGACATGGAGTCCTCTCTTAGCTTGAAGATTTCCTTAGCCCTTAACAGCGCCGAGCGTCATGCCTGCAACGATTTTGCGCTGCAGGAGGAGGGTCAGGAGGATGACGGGAATCGAGTAGACGGCTGCGAGTGCGGTCATGGATCCCCAGTCCAGCCCGAACTGGGTCTGGAAGTTCGCGATGACCACCGGGGTTGTCTGGGATCGGATCGCCGTCATGAGGAGGGCGAACAGGAATTCGTTCCACGAGGCCAGGAAGGCGAAGATCGCGGTGACTGCGATGCCTCCGGAGACCACAGGGATGACCACCCGCCAGAGCGCTCCGAGCCTGCTGCAGCCATCAACCGTTGCCGCTTCCTCCAAGTCCCGGGGCACGGCCTCGAAGAAGCTGGACATGAGCCAGATGGACAGTGGCAACGAGATGGTGGTGTGGGCAATGGACAACGCGATGGGCGTGTCCGCGAGCCCTACGGAGGACATCATTGATGCCAGCGGGATGCCGATGGCCACCGGAGGGACCATGCGTGTCACCAATGCAGCCATGATGAACACGCGGCCGCTGGGAGTCTTGTAGCGCGTGATGCCGTAGGCAGCCGGGATAGCCAGGACCAGTGACAACAGGGTGCTGATGATGGCTGTCTGCACGCTGTTGATGAACGAGGCCAGTACTCCACTCCGCCCCAGCGCGTTGGTGTAATTCTCCAGCGTCCATTCCCTGGGGAGAATAGTGGGCGGAACGGCGATGGTGTCGATCGGCGTCTTGAACGAGGTAAACAGCAGGTACAGGAACGGGAAGCCGTACAGCACCATGGCCACTGCCAACAGGATCCACAGGATGGTCCGGGTGCTGCGGCGTCCGGCTTCCAGCCCTTCGCGGTTGACGCCGCGACGCTTGCGCAGGCTCCGGGATGCGGTGACTTTCGACGTCGGCTGTGCGGCTTGGCTGGTCACGTCGCCCTCAGTTGCGGCTCGGTTCCGTGAAATCGCGGTCCGGGAGCTCATCAGTTGTCCTTTCCTGGCCGCCAGATGGTGGCCACCGCGAAGAATGCGACGGCGAGCATCGCCAGCAGGTAGATAGTGCCCATGGCGCTGGCCAGGCCGGGATCGCCGAAGCGGATCATGGTGCGGTAGATCAGCAGGCTCATGGTTTCGGAGGCGGACTGGGGGCCGCCGTTGGTTTGAATCAGGATGGTGTCGAAGGCGCGGGCGGCGTCGATTCCCCGGACAACCAGCGCCACTGCGATCACCGGGCGGAGGAGCGGGAGGATGATCTGGAACAGGAGGGCAGGTGCCCTGGCGCCATCCAAGCGCGCAGCTTCAATGAGGTCACCGGGGATGTTCTGGAGGCCGGCGAACAGCACGAGGCACATGAAGGAGGTGGTGAGCCAGATGTCCGGGATAGCCACCGAGAACAGCACAATGTTCGGATCTGACAACCACCCGATCTGGTTGGGGTTGGAGAGGATACCGGCCTGGTGCAAGAGGGTTCCGATGAGGCCGAAGTTGTCGATCATCAGGAACTTCCACAGCAGGCCGGCAACAATCGGGGCGATCATCAGCGGATACAGGAAGACAGTCCGCCAAACCTGCGAGCTGCGCCCGAGCGTGGTGAACAGGAGCGCCATTCCCAGGCCGAGGGCGAACTCGAGGGTGACTACCACCAAGGTGTAGGCCAGTGTTCGCCACCCTGCCCCCATGAAGGCTTCGGAAGCGAATGCGGTGACGTAGTTCTGGAATCCCACGAAGTCACGCGGGCCGCCGGCGATGGGCGAGATCTTGAAGAAGCTGTCTGCAATGAGGCGGAACAGCGGGTAGGCCACGAAGACGGCCAGGAACAACGCCGCCGGGGTCATCAGGTATAGGGCGAAGCGGCGATCGGAGATGCGCACGATTTTCTCTTCTGCTGGTTGGGGCCGCGGCCGACACGGGGTTTATGGTTCCGGGTGCCGGCCGCGGAGTCTTTACTTGAGGAGGTCCTGGATCTGCTTCTTGGCTTCGGCCAGGAGGGTTGCGGAGTCGCCGCCGGCCACTGCCTTCTGCAGGAGCGGGACCAGCACGGTGTCAACGATCTGCTGCCACTTGGCCGTTGCCGGGCGAGTAGCTGTAGCTTTGCCGTTGAGGGTTTCGATCAGTGGTTTGAAGCTCTCGTATCCGGGCTGGTCCTGGTACTTCTCGAACGCGGAGATGCGGGAGGCCAGGCCAAGGCTGGATTCAATGCCCAGACTGTTATGGTCGTAGGCGCACTTGATGAATTTCTTTGCGGAGTCTGCGTTCTTGGTGGCCTTCGGGACGGACAGGTACCAAGGTCCCGGAACACCTGCGACGCCGGCGCTGCCGCCAATCATTGCTGCGGCTCCCACTTTGCCTGCCACCGGTGAATCCTTGGGGATCTGACGGTAAGCGTGCGCCCAGAAGCGGGTCATGGCGGTCTTGCCCTGGTTGAACAAGTTCTGCGCTGCGGCCCAGTCAACCTGTGCAGCACCCGGAGGCGCCGACTTTGTCAGGCTTACGTAGAAGTCGAGGGCTTCTTTATGGGCTGCGTTATCGATTACTACGTTGTCGCCGTCGAGGACCATGGGGGAGCCGGCCTGCAGGACGTGGGCAAGCCATTCAGTTTCCACGGCGCCCTTCACGTCCGTGCCGTACATGCCGTCCTTGGTGAAGAACTCCGAGATGTCCTGGTACTGCTTCCACGTGGTGGGTGCGGCGAGTTCGTAGCCGTACTTTGCCTGGAAGTCGGCCTTGTTTTTGGCGTCTTCAAAGAGGTCTTGGCGGTAGAGGATGATCTCGGCATTGGTCCACGCCGGCAGGCCGATGAAGTGGCCGTCCACGTTCGCTTCCTTGACCAGCGCGGGGAAAATGTCTTTCTTGGCCTCATCAGTGAAGATTTCGTCGATGGGCTGGACGGCGTCTTTGAAGCTCGGAAGCCACACGGAGTCGAGCGCGGCGACGTCGAAGGAAACGTTGCCGGAAGAGAATTCACTGGAGAGTCGGTTGAACATGCCGTCGTAAGGCAGTTCCACAAAGTTGACGTCGATTCCGGTGTCCTTCTTGCACTGTTCGGCAACGCCGGTGAGTTCGGCGTGACCGCCGGCTTCCACCAAGACGTTGACGGTGCTTGCGGCGCTACCCGACGTTGGTGCCGGGCCCCCTGCGCCGCATCCGGTAGCCGCGAGTGCGACGGCGGTGCAGACGCCGCCAAGGGTGACGAGCCTGGAGATGGTGTTTCGAGTGGACATCGCTGTCGACTCACTTTCTCTCGAACGGGATGGCAAGACTGTTTGGGGTGAAGAATCGTTTTGCCAAAACGACTTGGCAACACTGTAGGGCTGTTTCTTGAAGAGTGTCAAGCGTCACTTTGCCCGGGCGCTGTTGCCAAAAAAACCGCCAGGATTTTGTCGTTGACACTCTTCTTCAAGGCCGTTTACTGTTTTCCCAGACCCGCGATAAATCGTTTTGGCAATTTTGGCAACTTCCAGACTTGGAACTCGCGCCCTTTCCCGCCACACGCTCCAGTCCTCGTGGGTGCATTTGGCGGCAAAGGGTGCGCTCCCTTCCACTCGCGGGCGCATTCGGCGGGAAGGGTGGCGGCTCTGCAAGCGTTGCCGGGCCAGTTGGACACCAAGGAAACGCTTCAAAGGAGAACTGTGAAACCACCAACCACCACCCTCAGCCGAAGGAGCATCCTCCGGATCTTCCCGGTGGCGGCAGTCGCGGCCGCCGTCGCACTCTCTTCCAAGCCCGAGGTGGCGCAGGCGCGCGCTCCGCAGCAAACCCCTGCTCCGCTGCCAGGCACGTCCGGCCACAAGGCAATTATTGGAGTTCTCTAGGCCGATCTGCGGTGCAGCACACCGTTCAAGCAGTACCCCAACGATGAGGAGAAGCAGCTTTGACCACTGTCTATGACGTCACCACCTGGAGCGTTCCAGGGAACCCAAGCGCAACCCCATATAACGACATCGGGCTCATCATGAACAGCATCATCGCTGACATCAAGAGCCAGCAGACCAACCAGGCATCCAAGCCTGGCGCCGTGATCTACATTCCGCCGGGAGACTACTCGCTTAAAACCCGAGTGAACGTGGACGTCAGTTACCTGACTATCCGCGGTTCCGGGCACGGGTTCACCTCGCTGAGTATCCGCTACAACGCTGGCAACACCTCAGCCTGGAATGAAATTAATCCTGGTGGCAGCCGAATCCGGGTGGAAAACACTGATGGGAACAGCGACGCCTTCCGCGTATACCGGACGGGCGATCCACGGCTTAGTTCCGTGGTGTTCCAAAACTTCTGCCTGGACGGAGTCTCTTTCGGAGCCAACGAGAACGATTACACCAATGGCAAGACAGGTATCCGCTTCGATTCTGCCAACGATTCCTGCAGGGTTGAAGGGATGGGCATGGTGTACCTGGAGCACGGCCTGGTGGTGCGGGACACGGATGCCCTCAGCGTCAGCGGCAATTTCCTCGCTGAATGTGGCTCTTGCATTGAACTTACGGGCTCAGGCCAGGCTTCGAAAGTCACGGACAACCTCATCGGCGCGGGCTTCGTGGGGTTCTCCATCTTTGCCGAGGGGCACTGGGGCCTCTTGGTGACAGGTAACAATGTGTTCCCCCGCGGGAAGAGCAGCGTGCACTTCAAGGACTGTGCCCGATCTTCCATTACGTCCAACCGATTCCATGCTTTCTATCCCGGGATGGTGAATTTTGAGGGGAGTTGTACGGAGAACCTTGTAGGGGCCAATCACTTTCTCCGTCAGATGGAACCATTCGACCCGCTCAAACCGTACAACAACGGCCTGGATGACCTTTTCGGCCTGGTGCACATTGCCGGCAGCAACAACACCGTGACGGGAAACCATTTCAGCTTCGACGTCCCGTCCGGGTCCGTAAAACCATTGGGGCAGACGCCCACCATCATCCTGGTGGCATCGGGGAACAATAACTTCATCGCCACCAACAACACGGTGTCAGCAATCGCCGTGCACACCGTCACCCTTGACTCGTCCACAACTGGAACCAAAGTCCTGGACAGCGGAACCCAAGCTCAGTTCCAGCCGTTCCAGAGCAGCCACTCCTTCAGGGCGACGCCGTAACCACCCCTAGGCAAGCACTCTTGAAAGGTCTGTCAAAGATGACCAGACGCACCAAAGCTTTGCTGTCACTCGGGACGGTGGTGGCCCTCACCGCTGCTTCGTTCACCATCGCCACGAATGCTGCACGGGCCACCGACCCCGATCCGTCTACGCAGCAGTATCGGCCCTATCTGCACTACACACCCCAAGCCAACTGGATGAACGATCCCAACGGGCTCGTCTACCACAACGGCAAGTACCACATGTACTACCAGTACAACCCTGAGGGAACGGGGTGGGGGAACATGAGCTGGGGTCATGCCTCCTCAACAGACCTGATCCACTGGGAGGAACAGCCGCTCGCCATCCCGCGCGGCCGCGACGGAAACAATAACGTCATCGAGGAGATTTTCTCCGGATCAGTGGTGGTGGACACCCAGAACAGCAGCGGGTTTGGGACCTTGCAAAACCCGCCTTTAGTGGCTGTGTACACGAGCAACTACACGGGGGCCCATCCGAGTCTGGCCGGCAAACAGGCCCAATCACTGGCCTATAGCCTCGACGACGGGCACAGCTGGACCAAATACGGCAGCAATCCCGTCCTCAACCGGAATACCTCCAGCTTCCGGGACCCCAAGGTTTTCTGGTACGACAACCCGGCCGGAGCAGACAATTGGGTGATGGCGGCGGTGGAAGCCGATGAGCGCCGGGTCCTTTTGTATAAGAGCACCAACCTGAAGGACTGGAACTACCTGTCGGATTTCGGCCCGGCAAATGCCGTTGGTGGGCAGTGGGAGTGTCCTGACCTGTTCCCCCTACCCATTGATGGCAACCCCAACAACATCAAGTGGGTGCTGGCCGTAAACATCAACCCCGGCGCGGTCGGCGGCGGCAGCGGCGGACAATACTTCGTTGGGGACTTCAACGGGACAACATTCACCGCCGACAACATCGACCCTGCCGGCCAGCTTCCACCCGGCGACGTCCTGGCCGGTTTCAACAGCGGCAACTTCGCCGGCTGGAACATCCAGAACGATCCATCCAACAGTTCCGGTCCGTGGGCAAGTGCACCAGCCTCAGGGGCCCTCCCGGGGCAACAGCAAGTCACCGGACACATTGGCGCCGGGTTGGTGAACAGCTTTAACGGCGGAGACAGCCCCGTTGGCACCATGGAATCCGCACCCTTCACGGTGGACAAGGACTACCTTAACTTCCTGGTCGGGGGTGGAAACCATCCTCAGGAATACGGGAAGCAATCGGGAAACCAAGCCCCTCCGGGATACCTGCTGTTTGACGGTTTCGACTACTCCGGAACGCTCACTCAAGCCGGCTGGCAACAAGCCGGCGACTTCCAAGCGGCACTGAACCCGTCGACGTCGGGCGGCGAATTCGCTATCGGGAAACGGATCAATACCTTCGCAGGCGGGCCTTACCAAGACGAAAACGTCGGCGCCATCACGTCTCCTGAGTTCTACCTGACCAACACCAATATCGCTTTCCTCCTCGGCGGCGGCAGCCGCACCGACGGACAACTGCAGGTGGAGCTGCTGGTGGGCGGGGTGCCAGTCCGCACTGCGACCGGCGCTAATTCGGGGGACCTGAATTGGCAAAACTGGGATGTTTCCCCCTGGCACGGCCAGATCGCGCGCGTCAGAATCGTGGACAGCGCAACGGGCCCTTGGGGTCATCTGACGCTGGACAACATGGTCCTTGGCTCCGAGCCAGCCAAGGTCCGCAGCAGCGAAACAACAGTGAACCTGGTGGTCAACGGTCAGACGGTCCGGTCCGCGACCGGCGCCGACTCCGAGCACTTGAAATGGAACGCTTGGGACGTCAGCGCGTATAAGGGCAGTCAGGCCACCATCAGGATCGTGGACAACAACCGAAGCGGATGGGGGCATATCCTTGCGGACGAATTCGTTTCCTCGGACGCATCCCACCTGGAACAGCACGATTGGCTGGACTGGGGCCGGGATTACTATGCCGCGGTTTCCTTCAATAACGCCCCCGGTGGTAAGCGCATCATGCTGGGCTGGATGAACAACTGGGATTACGGCCAAAACACGCCCACCTCAACCTGGCGCGGAACCATGGCACTGCCGCGCGAGGTGGTGTTGACCCAGACATCCGCGGGACCAAGGTTGAGGCAGCAAGTGGTGTCACAGGTGGACGCCCTAAAGAACGCGGGAGCAAGCTACACCGCATCCTCCCAGGACATCCAAGCTGGAACCACCACGCTTCCAATCACAGGCGACGTGGTGCAGATAGACGCTGAGTTCTCACCCGGAACTGCGTCCGCTTTTGGCCTGAAAGTCCTCGGGAACGCCAACGAATCCACCCGGATCGGCTACACCACTGCCACTCAACGGCTCTCCGTCGACAGGACCAACTCCGGCAACGAGGGCTTCCATCCCGCCTTTAGTTCAGTCGAGGACGCGAAGGTGGAGTTGCTCAATGGCCGGCTGCGGCTGCGCCTTTATTTGGACAGGGCATCCGTGGAACTCTTCGCGCAGGACGGCCTGACAACCATCACGGACCAGGTCTTCCCAACCGCCGATGCCAACGCCATCTCGGTTTTTTCCGAAGGAGGGACCGCTCGTCTTGAAAGCATGACCGTGACGCCGCTCAATCCAGCGATGTGGGGCGGCTAAACCGGCCAAACGCACGACGGCGGCTGGTCACCTGGGTGACCAGCCGCCGTCGTGATTTCTGAAGTTAGTCCGCTTTGACCGCCAGGACCGGGCAGTCTGCCTCCAGCAGGATCCGCTGGGAGACGCTGCCCATGATGAGCTTGCCTACCGGGCTGCGGCGGCGAAGGCCGATGACAATCAGATCGGCATCGTTCTCGTCGGCTGCGTCCAGGACTTCGGCAGCCGCGTCATGGCCGCGGACCGGTTGCTTGATGATGTGCTGGATGCCCTGATCAGCGAGCCGGTCCTCGATGCTCTGGATGTCCGGTTCCTGGGCGTACCGGTTGTCCACCAGGGCGTCGCCCTTTGAGGAGTTGATAACCAGCAGGGTGGCATTGCTCTTCTTGGCCTCGGCGATGGCCTGCGTCAACGCAGCTTCGCCTTCTGGTGTGGGGACGTATCCCACCACGATGGTCATGGTTTCTCCTGTGTGTGCTTGGTGGGGGTGGGCTCATGATGGGCTGAATCGGACTCTTCGCTACCGCCAGGAGCGGAAGGTCCGGAAAGCGCCGCAACGGGACGGTTGCGGCGGACGAGCTTGAAGATCAGCGGCCAGGCCAGGATGAGCGCCACGATGATGTAAACGACGATCGCGATTGGCTCGCTGAACAAGCCTGCGGGATCGCCGGCGCTCAGCTGTAGTGTCTTGCGGAGCTGGCCCTCAATGCGCGGGCCCAGGATGACGCCGAGGATCAGCGGCAGGACCGGAAGCCCGAAGCGCCGCATCATGAATCCGAGGGCACCGAGCACCAGCAGGAGCACAAGATCGAAAGCCTGCAGGTTGACCGAGTACGCACCCAGCGTCGCGAAGAACAGGATGCCCGCGTAAAGGTACGGGCGGGGAAGTTGCAGCAGCTTGGCCCATACAGGCGCCAGGGGCAGGTTGATGAGCAGGAGCAGGAAGTTGCCGATGAAGAGGCTCGCAATGAGCGCCCAGACCAGCGGGCCCTGGCTGGAAAACAACTGCGGGCCGGGTTGAATGCCGTAGGAGGTGAAGGCTGCGAGCATGACGGCGGCTGTTGCGTTGGTGGGCAGGCCGAGGGCGAGCATCGGAGTCAGGGTACCGGCAGCGGCAGCGTTGTTGGCAGCCTCGGGTCCTGCGACACCTTCAATGGCACCCTTGCCGAATTCTTCAGGGTGCTTACTAAGCCGCTTCTCGGTGACGTAGGAGAGAAACGTGGGGATCTCGGCGCCACCGGCAGGCAGGGCGCCGAACGGGAAGCCGAAAGCTGTGCCGCGAAGCCAAGGCTTCCAGGAACGGCCCCAGTCCTTTTTGCCCATCCAGGGCCGACCCACGGGGATGACATGAAGCGGCGTGCGACGCAGGTGGGCGGCAACCCAGAGGGCTTCACCCACGGCGAAGATCGCGACGGCGACCACCACGATGTCTAGGCCGTCCACCAGCAACGGCTGGCCGAAGGTCAGGCGGCGTTGGCCGGTCACGGAGTCGATGCCCACCAGCCCGATGGCCAAACCAAGGGCCAGCGACGCAAAGCCGCGGAGCCTGGACGAGCCAAGGACGGCGGTCACCGCCAGCAATGCGAGGACCATGATGGCAAAGTAGCTGGGAGCACCCAGGCTGACGGCGAACTGCACCACGATGGGTGCGAAGACCGCCAGTAGCGCGGTGCCAATGGTTCCGGCGATGAACGAGCCGATGGCCGCTGTGGCAAGCGCCTGTGCGGCCCTGCCGGCTTTGGCCATCTTGTTGCCTTCGATAGCAGTCACCACCGACGACGATTCACCAGGTGTATTGAGGAGGATGGAAGTGGTGGAACCGCCGAACATGCCGCCGTAGTAAATGCCGGCGAACATGATGAAGGCGCTGGTGGGCTCCAGGGCGGCGGTGACCGGAAGCAGCAACGCCACAGTCATGGCCGGGCCCAGCCCGGGAAGGACACCGACGGCGGTGCCCAAGAGTACGCCGATCACGGCGAACAAGAGGTTCATGGGGGTCAGGGCGGTCGCGAAACCGTCCATCAGGGAGGACCAGACGTCCATTAGAGGATTCCTTCCAGGAGCCCGGCCGGCAACGCGATGCCCAGGCCGAGGTAGAAGCCGTAGAAGGTGAGCAAGGACAAGGCAACGGAAATAAGACCGTCACGGATGTAGCGTCGGCTGCCGAGTGCCAGCACGCTGCCCCAGAAGAGGACCGTTCCGGAAATGACCCAGCCTGCCCAGTCGATGAGCAGGATATTCAGGATGAACGCTCCGGCCAGCGGAAGGACAGTCTTCCAGTCGGCGGGGTGTGCCAGGTCAACGTCTTCGCCGCCCTCGGCCTCACCTTTGCCGCCGCGGAGGACATTGATGGCAAGCAGAACGGCACAGATGATCAGCAGACCGGAAACAATGAACGGGACGGTCTTCGGACCCACCGGGTCCGACTGCGAGTAAGGGGTGACCAGGCCGTTCGCGTCCAGGAAGACCAGGACGCCGACCACGCCGAGCAGGAGGGCTACCCCCAGCTCGGCGCGGCCTTTCAGGCCTGTGGCTAAGGAGCTCACGCCAACCCGAGCTTGGTCAGGACGTCAGCCACCCGCTTGTCCTGGTCTGTCAGGAACGTCTGGAATTCATCGCCGGTAACGAAAGCGTCGGTCCAGCTGTGGGTTTTGAGTGCTTCCTTCCAGCCGGCGGAGGCGTGCATCTTCTCAAGGGCGGCGATCAGGGACTTCTTGTCGTCCTCGCTGATGCCCGGAGGGGCTACGATGCCACGCCAGTTGGTGAAGACGAGGTCGATGTTGGATTCCTTCAGCGTCGGAGCGTCAACGCCTTCCAGCCGGTTCTCACCACTGGTGGCCAGGACGCGGACTTCACCGGACTTGATCTGCTGCAGGTACTCGCCGGCGCCGGAAGCGGCGAAGCCCAGCTTGTTACCGAGGATGGCGGGCAAAAGGTCGCCACCGCCGTCGTAAGAGACGAAGTTGACCTTGGTGGCGTCGATGCCCACCGCGCCGGCCAACTGCATGGGCAGGAGGTGGTCCGGGCCGCCGGGCGAAGAGCCGCCACCAACTGCGATGGAAGCGGGGTTGGCCTTCCACGCCGTCACCAGGTCATCGATGGTCTTGTGCGGGGAGTCCTTGCTGACCATGATGGCGCCGGGTTCCTCGATGAGTTTTGCCAGCGGGGTGGTCTCAGTCAGCTTCGACTCGGACTTGTTGGTGTAGCTTGCTCCAACAACGCCCAGGCCCATGAGCATGGTGAGGTCGCCGTTGCCCTTTTCGTTGACGATGCGGGCAAGACCAACCGTTCCGCCGGCGCCGGCAAGGTTGAACACCTCGGTGTTGGTGGAGATCTTCTCGTCGTCCAGTACCTTGGCTGCTGCCCGTGCGGTGGTGTCGTAGCCACCTCCGGGAGTGTTTGGAACCATGATCTGGAGTCCGGTGATGGGTCCTGCTGCGCCGGTGCTGTCAGAACCGGTGGACTTACCTGTGGCACCGCAGCCGGTGGCCATCAGGGCGATGCCGGCGGCGACGGCGGCGACTCGCAATGCGCGGATCTGGCGCATGGTGTTCCTCTTCTCATCATCGAAAATTCGGTGTAGGGCGAACAGCGTTGTGCCCCGTTGATTTGATGCTAGGCGCGTAAGTGACAGGGATCACTCTTGTGTTCGCAGTGATCTTTAAGTTCATTGCGTTCACGGGCTTCTGCGGTCTGAACTGGTCTTTCGTGCCGCTGGGGTCTTCTGTGCTGCTGGGGTATAGTTCCGATACGCCACGGGGAAGCTGTTGTCAGCCCCTCCCCTCCCAGGCGCCACCGAAGGAACCCGGCAGTGACTCGACTCACTCGACTGTCTCGAAGAAGAGGCATGTCCCTGGCAGGGCAGTACCTTGTGCTGCAGTTGCTGATCGTCCTGGCAGTTCTTGTTGCCGTTGTTGCCATTTCACTGGCCCAATCCGCCGCCACCTTCGAGCGGAATGAAGGGCGTCGTGCACTGCTGGCTGCTGAAGCCTTGGGCAGCAACCCCACTGTCCGCGCGCTGCTGCCGGAGGCCGAACCGCGCGTGGGTTCAGCCCTCCCGGCCGTGGCCGAATCCGTGCGAACCGTTTCGGGATCATCGCATGTGGCACTCGCCAAACTTAACGGCACCATGGTGGCATCATCGGATCCCAGCCTGTTGGGACAACCCCTGCCGTTAGGTGAGAGCCAAGTGATGGAAGGGCGCGCCTGGACAGGTGTCCTGCCAGGCAGCAGCGGAGCAGTGCTGTCCGCCCACGTCCCCGTCCTGGACGATTCCGGAAACGTCATCGGCGTTGCGTCCATCAGCAGGAATTACCCATCCACCATTGAGCGACTAGGCGACGCCGTTCCCAACTTGCTCACCTATCTGGGTGTCGCCAGCGTCCTGGGCGTCGCCGGATCCCTCCTGTTGTCCCGCCGCGTCAAACGGCAAACCCTCGGTATGGAACCTCGGGAAATCACCGGTCTCGTGGAGAACCGTGAAGCGATGCTGCAGGGCCTGAAGGAAGGCGTGGTCGCTCTGGATCCCCACGAGCGCATCACGGTGGCCAACGAGAGCGCCAGGCAGCTCCTTGGCCTGCCGCCGGACTGTGTGGGTAAGAAGTTGCGATCCCTCCACGTAGACCCTGCGCTGAAAATAGTCCTCACCCGCGAACAGTCAGACGCGGATCAATTGGTCCTCGTGGGGGAGAGGCTGGTGGTCATGAACCGCGTTGCCCTGCGTTCCCACGGACGCGACATCGGTTCCGTCACCACGTTGAGGGACCGGACGGAGCTGTCCTCCCTGGAGAGTGAACTCGGCGCTACCAAGACCGTGACCGACACTTTGCGGGCCCAAGCCCACGAGTTCGCCAATCAACTCCACGTCATCTCCGGCCTGATCCAGATAGGCGAATACGATTCCGTGGTGCAGTTCGTCAACGGAGCCACCGTGGACCGGACGCGGCTCAACGACGACGTCACCAGCCGCATCGAGGACCCTGCGCTCGCAGCCCTGCTGATTGCCAAGGCCAGCCTGGCAACGGAGCGCGGAGTGGAGCTGAAGCTGGATCCGAAGTCCGCCCTGCCGCGCGTCAATGAGGAACTGTCGCGCGACCTCACCACCGTGGTGGGAAACCTGGTGGATAACGCGTTCGACGCCGTTACTGGATTTCCCGGGGCCTCGGTCCAAGTGCTGGTGGTTAACTCGGGTGACGCCGCCACGGTCACCGTCAGGGACAACGGCCCCGGCGTTCCTTCCGGCTCCGCAGAGGATATTTTCCGACAAGGCTTCTCCACGAAAGAGCCTGGACCGGGCGATGCGCGGGGCTTTGGGTTGGCGTTGTCACGGGTCATCTGCCGGCGCTCCGGAGGTGACCTGACGGTGTCCAATGATGACGGGGCAGTGTTCACTGCACGCTTCAACAAAAAGACCTCTAACTCGGACCAACCCGGCTCCGACTCCAACAAACTAGACTCCACGAAGGGGACAATGCAGCCGTGATCAAGGTACTGATCGTCGACGACGACTTCATGGTGGCCAAGGTCCACGCCGGGTTCATCCAACGGACGCCGGGCTTCGGGGTGGTGGGCGTAGCACATACGGGTGCTCAGGCCCTGGTGGAAACGCAAAGGCTCCAGCCCGACCTCGTGTTGCTGGACATCCATCTCCCGGACATCAACGGGTTGGAACTCATGCACCAGCTGCGCGATGTTGCACCGGACCTTGATGTACTGGTCATCAGCGCTGCCCGCGAGGTGGAAACCGTCCGAAAGGCCTTGCGCGGCGGGATCGTCCACTACCTCATCAAACCCTTCTCCCAGGCCGATCTGCAGGAGAGGCTGGAGCATTACCTCAGTGCTTACCAAGGCTTGGACGCCTCCAAGGTGGAGGCCGAGCAGTCCGACGTGAACCGCGTCTTCGGCTTGGGCGTTTCCGAGCGGACCCTGCCTAAAGGCTGCAGCGTGGAGACGCTCGAACTTGTTGAATCAGCACTGAAAACAGCGCCGGGTGACCTCTCTGCCGCCGAGCTCGCCGAGCAGGTGGGTACCTCCCGCGTGAGCGCCAGGCGTTACCTTGAGTACCTCCACGACGAGGGGGCGCTGGAGGTCAGACTCAAATACGGCGTCGGACGCCCTGAAAGGCGATACGTGCTGAAGGGGCGGTGATCCGCTGGGCGCCTCATGCGGGCGCTGCCTCACGGCCGTCAGCGGGACTATCTAAGGTAGCTATTTTGTTGCATTAACTCAAATAATGTCACAAGATAGCTACATGAACAGTAGTGAGGGAATGCGCCGTCTGGGTGAGAACCTGCGGAGTCGGCGCATCATTCTGGGCTTGTCTCAGGAGCTTGTCGCTGAACGTGCTGATGTATCGCGTCCTACGATCATGCGCCTGGAAACAGGTGAGGGGGGAAAGATCGAGCACCTGATGAAGATTGCCGCTGTGTTGGGCATTGCTGAAGACCTCATTAGTGCTGTCGATCCCCTGAATACTGATCTTGGCAGGGCGCGGGCACACCTGCTCGGCAGGCAGCGCGCCCCTAGGAGGAAATAGTGGCTGCCCGAACGATCAGGCGCGTAGAGGTGCTCGTTAACGACACCCTGGCCGGCGTGATGGACATTGAAACGGATGGGCTTTCCTCTCGGGAGCACCTCTCCGTCACCTACGCTGACAGCTGGATGTCCTCTGCAGAAGCATTCGAAGTCTCCCCGGAGCTACCCTTGCGACGCGGCCCCCAGAGCCCAACACAGGGCCGCGAGCTGTTCGGGGCGTTCCAGGATGCCTCCCCGGAAGACTGGGGCAAGAAGCTTTTGTTCGAGGAACTGCGCCAACAGGCCATCGCCAAGGGGACCGGCCGCATTCCGCCTACAGGGGAAGCCGGCTACCTGCTGTTGGTCAATGATGCGACCAGACAGGGCGCACTTCGCTTCAGGGAGAAAGGCCAGTTCCTGTCTTCATGGGGCCGGGGTGCAGGAATTCGCGACCTCAGGGTGCTCGCGCAAGAAGCCAGGCTCTTCGCTGAAACGGGAGAGGTCAAGGCGGAGAACTCCTTAGACATCGGACGTCGGTAACGTGCAACTATGGGAAATGGTTGCCATCCGACTCCAGCGGCGGGCAGGCATAAGGGTCGCAGAGTCGCGGCTCATGCAGCTTTCGGAGTTCTCCCACATCTTCCTCACCCGGCGGTTTGACCGCGACGGTGAGCGGAGTATCCCGTACATGAGTGTGCGCACGGCCCTCCAGCTGGACACGTACCCGCACCCTGATTATGTGAAAATCGCCTCCGAAGTTGCACATATCTCAGCGGAACCCGCTCAGGATGCCAATGAGATGTTCAGCCGCGCCGCTTTCATTGCCATGGTCAACAACACCGATGACCACATGAGAAACCACGGGCTTCTGCGAACCAATAAAGGCTGGCGCCTGTCACCGTCGTTCGACGTGAACCCGGTGCCGAAAGGTACATCAGAAACGCCGCTCACCCCAAATGGCGGACTCTTCGACAGGGACGTTCGGGACCTGCTGGAGTACGCAGATGCTTTTCGACTGACAAGGAACGCAGCCATTGGACGGCTGCAGCAGGTCGCCAACGCGGTATCCCACTGGCGGGAGGAGGCCCTCAACCTCGGAGCTGAACCTGACTCTCTTGACTACATGACCAAGGCTTTCGAAGGTGAGAATGCCAAGCGAATGGCATCCCTGGCTCCCGCCCCTGCTGTGATAGACATGGGCCGACCGGCTACGCCGGTACCCCCGAAATCGCACGGTGATGTATGGGTGCCCGAGCATATGCGTGCGGGGAAACTTGTTCGGGGGCACTTTCGCCGAAGGAACTGAGCGACTCGTCTCATGCGGTCGGTTTCCATCCCAAAGCCGGGCCTAACTTCTCCGCGATGTCGGTGAGGATCTGCACGTAGTCATCGTGGTCGAAGCTGAAGGGTAGCGCGAAAGCCACCTCGTCCACTTCCTGGAAACCCTCATGGGCGTACAGTTGCTCGGCGATTTCGTCGCTGGTGCCGATCAGATCCCGGGCGAACAGCATGCCCTTGGGCCCCTGCGGAGAACTCGTGCGCGGGGAGCGTTCGTCGACGTACCGCTGGTACTTCTCCCGCTGCGCATTCGAGGCGGAATCGGTAGGGATCACCACTAAGCCCTGCGACGCCCTGGCAGTATTTCCGGACGCGTGGGCGGCCTCGCGATAGGCCCGAATCTGCGCTTGCTGTACCTTGGCGAAGTCCGGATCTTGATCCTTGTCGGGGAAAATGACGCTGCTGGAGAGCAGGTTGAAGCCGTTTGCCCCCGCCCACACGGCAGACTTCATGCTTCCCGCCCCGTACCAAAGGCGGCTGCGTAGTCCGGGAGAGTGCGGCTCCACCCGGTTGGAGAATTCCTCCACAACGCCCTGCTTGCCGGAGAAGTCCCGGACTTTTTCGCCGGCGACCAGGCGGGCAAACCGCTCTACGCGGGCGTATGAGAAGTCCTCTGTGTCTGAAGATTCCGGATAGAGCTCATGTTTCACGGTGTCGTAGTGCATCGGTTCGCCCACGCTCAGGCCCGGATTGATCCGTCCCCCAGCAAGCAGATCCACCGTGGCCAGGTCCTCCGCCAGCCGCAAGGGATTCTCCCAACCCAGCGGGGTCACTGCGGTGCCGAGCTCAATCCTGGACGTGCGCTGGCTGGCGGCGGCCATCACCGCGACAGGGGAGGAGATGCCGAACTGCAGGTGACGGTGGCGTAACCAGGCGCTGTCGAATCCCAAGTGCTCGCCGAGCTCGATGATCTCCAACGTCGACCGGTGGCCGGCAGCTGGATCAGCGGGGTCGAATAGCCCGATGGTCAGGAATCCGAGCTTGCGGAGGGGACTTTCAGGGCTAGGCATGGCATTCCTTCGCGTTTGGCGGGGCGGCTACTGCCCAGAATAAGTGCCGGTACCAACGACGACGGCGGGAGGTTACCTTTTGTGATGGGCGCGGCTGCGTGCCAAGGTGGGGCTGAAGATGCCGAGAAATGCACTATTCATAGCGCCACGTGAGCTTGAGGGTTACGAATGCTTCCTTAATGGCCTCAGCATCATGGTCGAGATCAACCATCTGCGTTTGACCAAGTTTCGGGCTGACCGCGGGGTCTTCCGGCCGCTCAAACACCGCCCACAAGCGAAGGTCGTCGCCATGCCTGGAGGCAAACGTGACCCCGTCGACTGTTGTTCGCTCGTAGAGCCAGGCCGCGATGGCCTGAGTCAGTTTCCGGGGCTTGGCATCCTTCAACGCTGCGGCATCAAAGTCAGCCAGTCCGAGGCTCAAGGCCACGGCGATAAATTGCGGGTACAGGGCTGCCACGGTTTGGGATGCGGTGACGGCGCAGTAGTGCCCGGAGAGCTCGGCACGGGTCGCGGCGCGAGCCTCCAGCCATTCCCGGGGGACTTCCCCTGGAGGAACGCTCGGATACAGCACTTGGTCCTCGTCGTCTTCTACAATCGCGTCCAGTTCCGAAGCGAGCCGAGGGTCGGGCCGGAAACCGGCGAGGACCTCTAGAAGGCACGCCTTTAGGCTTGACCCTGCATAGACGGTACGGAAGTTGCCGTGTACATCATCCCCGCGGCCGGGGAAGCGCCCATCGGCGGCCCATTCCCATCCGCTCCATGCCCAGGGTTCGGGGAGGAATCCGATGCGCCACACCGTTTCAGACGCTGGGATGATGGCCAGTTCGTTCTCCGCCATCCGTTAGCTGACGGCCGCGAAGGCCCGGGCAGCGGCAAGGACCGATTGTGCTGCCTCATCAACATGCCCTTCGCGCAGCAGCCTGGCTGGTGGGACGTCGTCCAATTGCGGGTTCATACCCTGAAACCAGGCCTGGACTACAGCCCTGGAGTCGCGCTCGGCCAACAGGGCGGCGACGTGGTAGGCGTGCCGGAGACGGGTCATGACCTCCGCGGAGGGTTTTCGCTCGCCGTCGGCCCATTGTCGTACCGCGCGGGTTTCCTTCACCGAGCCGATGTAGGCGACAAGCTTTGCGCCCAGAATGTCCCTGAGGTCACGGACCAGCTCAGCCTCGGGCAACCTGATGGAATCCTGGTGGGCCTTGAGCCCTCCGCGGGCCCCTGCAACTGCTGTCATTACCCCATACTGACACGGCTGACACGTCGTTTCAACGGTTGAAACACAATCTTGATCACACCCTAAATACCAAGGTGCGTAGCGCCCTAAACCCCCACAGTCTTCAGATAGTTGCGGATTCCGTCCACCACCATCTGGTGGTCCTCGTCAGACGACAAGCCGGACACCGTGATCGCGCCGATCACGCCGGCGCCGCGGACCCGGATGGGGAATGAACCGCCGTCGAGCGTGTAGTCCTCCGGAGCCAGCCACCCGCCGCCAAGCGGGTTACGTTCGGCAAACTGCTCACCCAACAGCGCCGTGCTGTGCTCGAACCGCAGCACGGCTGCCGACTTGCGGCGGATCCACTCTTCCTGGTCGGCGGTGGAACCGGGCAGGACGCAGCGGAAGAGGACAACGTTGTGCCGCCGGATATCTATAGCCACGCCGAACTCCGATGCAATGGCGTGGTTGGCGATCAGCGAGCCGAGCCGCCAGGCATCGTGGTTGTCGAAACTTGAAAAGACCAGTTCTTCTTCCTGCTGACGGAGTTCGGCAAGGCGCGGTGAATCACTCATTCTTGGGTTCCTTCCAGGACAGTGTCAGATTCGTAGCGAAGGCCGATTTGCTTCCGAATCTCATCCATAGCCGCCATGATGGCCACGGTCTCGGCCGTCGGCAGGATGATCCCCACAGTTTCGCCGGCGCGGATCAGGCGTTCGAGTTCTGCTGCCTGGTACTGCATGCCCCGGCTGTTCACGGGCTGGTCGTAGCGCTCCACAATAGTGCCATCCACGGCGTGAACCGTGAACGGAACCGGGTTGTACCAGGTGTGTTCGATGTCGATCCACCCTTCGGTCCCGATGACCATGGCACGGTTGGCGCTGGCGGCGTCGAGCTCGCAATCCACAATTGCCTGGGCGCCGCTGGCGTATTCGAAGATTGCCGCCGTTTGCCGGTCCACGCCGGTAGCCGACATGGAGGCGCTGGCCTTGATCGACGCAGGCGTACCTAAAATGTCGAAAGAAAAGGAGATCGGGTAAATGCCCAAGTCGAGCAGCGCTCCGCCACCGAGTGCGGGATCGTTGAGCCGGTGGGCAGGATCCTTGGGAAGGCTCTGGTTATGTGTGGCCACCACCTTCCGGACCTCGCCAATAGCACCGGCGGCAACAAGCTCCCGGAGACGGATCATGTGCGGCAGGAACCGCGTCCACATGGCCTCCAAGGCCACAAGTCCCTTGGACTCTGCCAGGTCAACGATGTCCTGTGCCTCGCGGGCGTTCATGGTGAACGCTTTCTCCACCAGCACGTGCTTGCCCGCGTTCAACGCCAGCAGCGCGTTGGCGTGATGGAAGGGGTGGGGCGTGGCGATGTAGACCACGTCAACCAAAGGGTCGGCCACCAAATCCTCATAGCTGCCATGCGCCGTGGCAACGCCGTACTGTTCTGCGAACGCCTTGCTCGATTCCAAGGAGCGGGAGCCGACGGCCTGCACTGCGAAGCCGTTCTCCTTTAGGTCCTGCGCTTGGAGCCCGGCGATAAATCCTGTGCCGAGGATTCCCCAGCGGATCGTTCCGTCAGAGGTGCCATTGCTGAGGGTCACGTGCTTAGTCCTTTGCGGAATCTGGAAACGAGTCAGTGAGCGGGTACGCCACAAACGCAAAACGCTCGGAATCCGGCGACCAACTGTTGACGTTGAGGGTACCTTGGCCGCCGAAAAGTGGCCATGTATGGAGGGGAACGGTCCAGTCCTCGGTCAAAACACGCATGCGGTAGCGCCGCCGTCGGACGCTATGGTCATTGTTCAGGTCGGGCGGACCACGCCGGTCCTTTCCTAGTCCTTGCTGCTGAAGGCCGCGTCGAAGGAGGTCTGCGACGCCGGGAAGTCGAACTTCTTCAGCGCGGCGAGGGCTTCGGGGGCGCCGTGGAGGCGGTCCATTCCGGCGTCTTCCCATTCCACGGAGATCGGTCCGTCGTAACCGATGGCGGTGAGGGCGCGGAAGGACGATTCCCAGGGCACGTCGCCGCGTCCTGCGGAGACAAAGTCCCAGCCGCGGCGCGGGTCACCCCAGGGCAAGTGGGAGCCCATGACCGTGTTCCGGCCGGTGGGGCGCAGCTTGGTGTCCTTGCAGTCCACGTGGTAGATCCGGTCCTTGAAGTCCCAGATGAAGGACACGGGGTCGATTCCCTGCCACATGAAGTGGGAGGGGTCCCAGTTCAGGCCGAACGCGGGCCGGTGACCGATCGCTTCGAGGGTCCGGACGGTGGTCCAGTAGTCGTAGGCGATCTCGGAGGGGTGGACTTCGTGGGCGAAACGGACGCCTTGTTCGTCGAAGACGTCCAGGATGGGGTTCCAGCGGTCGGCGAAGTCCTGGTAGCCGGCCTCGATGACTTTTTCCGGGACGGGCGGGAACATGGCGACGTACTGCCAGATGGAGGAGCCGGTGAACCCGACCACGGTATCCACGCCCAGTGCCTTTGCGAGGCGGGCGGTGTGCTTCATTTCCTCGGCTGCGCGTTGGCGGACGCCTTCTGGTTCCCCATCACCCCAGACGCGCGAGCCGACAATGGCTTCGTGGCGGAAGTCGATGGGGTCATCACAGACGGCCTGGCCCTTGAGGTGGTTGGAGATGGCCCAGACCTTCAGGTTGTACTTCTCCAAGACAGCGAGCTTGGACTCGACGTAGCCGGGTTCGTCCCAGCGCCAGGCGTCCAGGTGGTCCCCGGAGACGGCGATCTCCAGACCGTCATAGCCCCAACCGGAGGCAAGGCGCGCGACTTCCTCAAAGGGGAGGTCGGCCCACTGGCCGGTGAACAAGGTGTACGGGCGGGGCATGTCAGGCTCCTTCAGTAACGGATGCGTTGAGCTGGATGAGTGAACCCTTGGCTGCCGCGGATTCTTCCACGGCCGCCAGGATGTGCTGGACGTTCAGGCCCTCTTCGAACGACGGCGACGGTGCCTCACTGGCCGCGATTGCGGTCAGGAAGTCCCGGATCTGGTGGGTGAAAGTGTGCTCCCAGCCAATGATGTGACCCTGCGGCCACCACGCTCCGAGGTACGGGTGCTCGGGTTCGTTGACCAGGATCCTCCGGAATCCCTGTTCACGAACTGGCACTGTGGTGTCCATGAAATTGAGTTCGTTGAGGTTCTCCAGGTCGAACGTCAGCGAACCGAGTGAACCGTAGATCTCGAGCCTGAGGGAGTTCTTCTGGCCCGTAGCCACGCGGGAGGCTTCCACCGAGGCGATTGCTCCGGAGGCGAGCGACAGGTTAACCCAGGCGGCGTCGTCGACCGTGACATCCTCCAGCCCGCCAGCGGGACCATTTGCGCCGGGGCGCTGATCGACGAAGGTCTGAAGTCGGCCGGAAACCTCCGTGACGGCATCGTCCAGGAGGTACAGGATCTGGTCGATGGCGTGCGAGGCGATGTCGCCCAGTGCGCCCGAGCCGGCCGTCTCCTTACGGAGGCGCCAGGTCATGGGGGACTCGGCGTCGGTCAACCAGTCCTGCAAGTACGCGGCGCGGATGTGCCGGACGGTGCCGAGGCGGCCTTCAGCGATGAGTTCGCGTGCCAGTGCCAATGCGGGGACCCTGCGGTAGTTGAAGCCGATCATCGACTGCACGCCGCGGCTCCGGGCTGAAGCGGCTGCGGCGACCATGGACTCAGCCTCGCCGAGAGTGTTGGCGAGCGGCTTCTCCACCAGGACGTGCTTGCCCGCTTCCAGGGCGGCAGTCGCGATTTCGGCGTGCATCCAGCCCGGTGCGCAGATGTCCACGACGTGAATGTCGTCCCGTTCGATGACGGAACGCCAGTCAGTGGCGGACTCGGCCCAGCCGTACCTGGCAGCAGCTTCGGCCACCTGGGTGGCGTCCCGGCCGACGAGCACTTTCTGCTCGAAGGCCGGAACGTCGAAAAAGCTGGCTACGTTCCGCCACGCGTTTGAGTGTGCCTTGCCCATGAAGGCGTAGCCGATGACCGCAACGCCCAGCGGGGAGGGGGTAGGGATAGTCATGATGTTCGTCGCCCGTTCTTAAAGGGTTGCTGTTTCGGGTGCCCAGTCTTCGGGGAGGGCAGCGGAGACGGGGGCGTTGCTGGTGACGTCCACGAAGGTGCCGGACTCGACGGATTCGGTGATGGAGACCATGGTGTCCAGGACGTGGTAGGCGAGTTCACCGGTGGCGCGGTGCGGGGCGCCGGTTCGGATGGCGCGGGCCATGTCCAAGGCTCCCATGCCACGGCCGTTCGCCGGACCCGTGGCGGAGATGATTTCGGGTTCGTCGGCACCGGGCCGCCAAAGCTTCAGGTCGCCGTCGAAGTAGTTCGGGTCCGGGAGGGACAGGGTGGCTTCGGAACCGGTGATTTCCACGAATCCCATCCGCTGGCGCGGGGACTCGAAGGAGAAGACGCTGTGGGAGGACTGGCCGCCTTCGAACTGTGCCATCGCGGAGACGTGGGTGGGGACCTCGACGGCGAATTCCTCGCCCGCCTTGGGTCCGGAACCGATGATGCGGGTGGCTTTGGCGGAGGAGCCGACGGCGGCCACCTTGCGGACCGAGCCGAAGGTTTGGATCAGGGCGGTGAGGTAGTACGGGCCCATGTCGAACAGGGGACCGGCTCCTTGCTGGAACAGGAAGGCCGGGTTGGGGTGCCAGGATTCGGGGCCGGGGGTTTGGAAGGTGGTCATGCCGGTCAGCGGGGTGCCGATGTCGCCGCGTTCGATGATCCGGCGGGCGGTCTGCAGGCCCGCTCCGAGGAAAGTGTCCGGGGCCGTGCCAAGGCGGATACCGGCGGCGTCGGCTGCTTTGAGCAGGCCGAGCCCGGATTCGCGGTCCAGGGAGAAAGGCTTCTCGGTCCAGACGTGCTTCCCGGCGTTGACTGCAGCGGTGGCGACTTCGACGTGCGCGGCCGGGATGGTGAGGTTGATGATGAGTTCGACGTCGGGATGGTTCAGTGCCAGCTCGGGCGTGCCGAATTCGGCGATCCCGTATTCCTTGGCCCGTGCTTCCGCGGTTTCGACGAAGAGGTCCGCGATGACCAGGACTTTCAGATCCGGAAAGACCGTGAGGTTGTCCAGGTACTGCTTGCTGATGTTGCCGGCACCGATGACGGCGACGCCCACGGGGCCTTTGCGGGTGGAAGGGGCGAAACTCATGCCTGCACTCCTTCTGCGCTTGCTGCGTTGGCGCTGGCTGCCGCGGTCAGGTAGGCCAGGCTCTGGGTGATGCCTTCGAAGATGTCACCTGAATAGTCATCGAATTCAACCACGCCAACTTCCAAGGACTTGGCTGCGGCAATGACGTCCAGGACTGGGATGGTGCCTTGGCCGGCGGGCTGTTGGGCCTTGGTGTCAGTGTTGCCCGGGCCGTCCTTGATGTGAATGAGCTTCACCCTGTCACCCAGGCGGGCCAGAAGTTCCACCGGATCCTGGCCCCCGACGGCAACCCAGTACGTGTCTACTTCCAGGACCAGTTCCGGATCCAGCAAACCCTCGAGGTATTCCAGTGCGGTCTTGCCCTCGATGGTGGACTCCAGCTCCCAAGCGTGGTTGTGGTACCCCACACGGATGCCGTAGTCAGCACCTTTCTTGGCTGCTGCGTTGAGCTTGGCGGCCGTGGCCTGGATGGTTTCGGCGTCCTGCCAGTGCTCCGCGGGAAGGAAGGGATCGATCACCGTGGTGATGCCCAATTCCTTGGCTGCGGCGAAGATCTCGTCCTGGTCCTGGGACAACAACGGGGCATGCCCGGACGGAGCGGTCAGGCCGTTCTCCTTCAACGCCGCGCCCAGTTCCTTGGCCGTGGCCACGAAGTTGTACGGCTCCACCTGCGTAAAGCCGATCTCTGCAACCTTCCTTATGGTGCCCGGCAGATCCTCCCGGAGAGCGTCCCGCAAGGTATACAGCTGGATCGAATAAGACATTGGATTCCTTTTCCGGGAGGGGCGTTCTGGACTCCTTTCAGCCTAGATTGACTTTTGCCGAGCGTCTAGCAAAAGTCGGGATTTTTCAGATTAACTTCCGCTGGATGACATGCATAAGCAATCATGCTTCACTAAATGGATGACAACAGCTGCCGGAACTGACGCCGGATACACCTCCGCGCCAGAGGTCGGCAATCTTTCACGCGCCGGGAACCTCTTCCAGCTTCTCCGCGACGGCAAAGCCCGCACCCGTGCTGAGCTCGCCGAAACCACCGGGTTGGCCCGTTCCACGGTGGCCTCACGCATTGACGCGCTCATTAGCTCGGGGCTCGTCGGGCCCGCCGGTGAAGCGACCTCCACAGGCGGCAGGCCGCCGTCGCGCTTTGCTTTCAATCCGGCAGCGCGGGTGGTCCTTGCCGTCGACGTCGGAGCTACTCACGTGATTGTTGCCGTCACCGACCTCGGCGGCAACGTCTTGGCGGAGCGACGATTGGGGCAGGAAGTCGCCGATGGTCCGGACGTCGTCCTGGGCCGCGTCGTAACTGCGGGCCGGGAGCTTTTGGCAGAATCCGGACGGGAGTTGGGCGACCTGGCCGGCATGGGTATGGGGCTACCCGGCCCCGTTGAACACGATTCGGGTCGCCCGGTGAAACCGCCCATTATGCCTGGCTGGGACGGATTCGACGTCGTCACGTACGTTCAGCGCTCCCTGCCGGTTCCCGTTCTGGTTGATAACGACGTCAACATCATGGCCCTCGGCGAACGCATGGCGTATTGGCCGGACCACGAGAACTTCCTGTTCGTCAAAGTAGCCACGGGCATCGGCGGCGGCATCATTAGCAGCGGCCAATTGCAGCGCGGCGCCAATGGCACCGCCGGCGATCTCGGCCACGTCCGTGTCCCGCGCGGCGACGACGTCCTCTGCCGTTGCGGCAATCACGGGTGCCTCGAGGCGCTTGCTTCAGGTCCCGCCGTCGCGCGCCAGCTACAGTCACAGGGGCTGGAAGCTACCAACGGCGCGGACGTCCTGCGGCTTGTTGGTGAGGGCAACCTGCAGGCAATTCAGGCACTTCGGCAGGCCGGGCGTGACGTCGGAGATGTGCTGGCCACCGTGGTCAACCTGCTTAACCCGTCCATCATTATCATCGGCGGCAGCGTGGGGGAGGCCGGCGAGCATCTGGTGGCCGGGATCCGCGAAGTGGTCTACCGGCGCTCCCTGCCCCTGGCCACCACGCACCTGCGCATCGGCATTTCCATGGCCGGGCAGCGCGCCGCGATCCTGGGCGCCAGCCACATGGTCACCCAGCACGTCCTGTCTCCATCAGTGATTGAGGCCACCCTCCAAGCAGCGGGATGAGCGTTTCCGGATGCCGGTTGCCGGGTAGCGCCGTGATAGCAATGAAACTGATGTCTAATTTCCTTGCTTCTTCATGCGTCCAATGAGCCAATTCCTCGCCAAAGTTCCCCGTGGCTGGCTGATCCTTGCCTGCATCGGGCTGATCGCCCTCAACATGCGGGGCCCTTTCGTGGCCGTGGCGCCCGTGGTGGACTCCCTTCAGCAGGACCTCGGTTTTTCACCGGTTGAGCTTGGACTGCTGACCGGCATCCCCGTGCTCTGTTTCTCCCTGGCTTCGCCCCTGGCCTCATTGGCGGGCCGCCGTCTTGGGGCAGAAGTCGCCGTGATGCTCACGCTTCTTGGTGTGCTGGCCGGCGTAGTGGTCCGTTCCAGCGGCGGTGGCGTTTCGGTGATGGTGGGCACCGTCATCATTGGTGTGGCCATCACTATCGGCAACATCGCAGTGCCGCTCATCATCCGGCGCGACTTCGCGCCCCGGCGCCAGGCAACGGCCATGGGCGTCTACACCGCTGCGCTGAACGTCGGCTCGTTCCTCACTTCCGTGGCTACGGCACCCCTTGCAGAGCTGATGGGGTGGCGGCTTGCCTTGGCTGCGAGCGCATTGTTGGCCTTGGCGGCCATCCTGTTCTGGGTGCCCACTGTTGGGGCTCGGAAGGCCTTTGTTCCGTTGGCGGTTCCTGCTCCTCCGGCTTCCTCGTCCGGTCGTGTTGCGGGTGTTCGGTGGCTGACGGTCGGTCTCACACTTGGCTTCGCCGGCCAGGCGTTCTCCTACTACGGAGTTACCGCCTGGCTGCCGAGCTTCCTGTCCGATGAACTCGCCATGGGCACCGCCGAAGCCGGTGCAGGCTCGTCGCTCTTCCAGATCTTCGCCATTGTGGGCGGCCTGGGCGTACCGCTTCTGGCCCGTTTCGCCAGTACGACGGCGGTCGCGGTCACCTTGAGCGCGCTGTGGCTTACCGTTCCCGTGGGTCTGTTGCTGGCGCCTGCGTGGTGGTGGATGTGGTCCTCGCTGGGCGGTGTTGCACAGGGTGGAGGCATCACAGTGATCTTCATTGCCATCATCAAGTTCGCACAATCGCAGGCCGCCGCCGGAAAGATGTCCGCCGTGGTGCAAGGCGTTGGCTACTGCTTCGCTGCGTTGGCTCCCACTGCCATCGGGTTCGTGCACAGTGTTACCGGGGGTTGGACGGTGCCGCTGTTTGTGATCCTTGGTTCGGTGCTCGCGTTCTGCGTGTGCACCACGTTGTCCGTGCGCTGGGTGGCCCGGCAGCGCTAGGTGGGCTTGAGCCGGCCCGGCCCTGCCCGTGGTCAACCCTGCCCCCGATCCAGCACTGGCCCCGATCCGGCCCTGCCCGTTTCGGGGGTTCCCTGCTGAACGTGCCGTGCGCACGGCATGCTGCGCAGCTAGGCAGCGAAGCGGAGTGATGTGCCTGCGCGCACAGGTAAGCCCCGTTGCTGGGCTGCCTCCCCGACGGTCGGGGTCACTTGTTGCGAAGAGTGCAGGCAGCCCAGCGTCGGGGCTTGATGGTGTCGCTACCCAGTAGATCTAGGCGGCGACGAGTTCCTCTTCCGTAGCCTCTTCACGGGCCTCGGTGAGGAAACGGGCGTACGCAGGGATGGTCAGGAAGGTGGGGAATTCCTCGGCCAGGGTGACTTCTTCGAAAATGGCGCGGGCGTCAGCGAAGCGGTCTCCATCGAAGCGTTCCAGGCGGGCGTATTCCTCGTCCAGCATATCTTCCACCCATTCGCGGGTGATGATGTCGCCGTTGTCGGTGATGGCGTGGGAGTGGATCCACTGCCAGAGCTGGGACCGGGAGATCTCGGCTGTGGCGGCGTCTTCCATGAGGTTGTGGATGGCCACAGCTCCGTTGCCGCGCAGCCAGGACTCGATGTAGCGGATGCCTACCTCGATGTTCAGGCGAACGCCGCCCTCGGTAATGGTGCCCTCGGTGCTGGCGATGTCGATCAGTGCCCGGTCATCGGGGGTTACGTCCTCGCGGGAGCGGTCCAACTGGTTGGGGCGGTCTCCGAGAACTGAGTCAAAGACTTCCCGGCAAATAGGCACCAGGTCCGGGTGGGCCACCCAGGAGCCGTCGAAACCATCGTTGGCTTCACGGGTCTTGTCCGCCCGGACCTTCTCGAACGAGGCCTGGTTTGCTGCTTCGTCCTTGCGGTTGGGAACAGCGGCAGCCATGCCACCGATCGCCATGGCACCGCGACGGTGGCAAGCCCGGACCAACTGCTCCGTGTAAGCACGCATGAACGGCTGGGTCATGGTCACCTGGCCACGGTCAGGGAGCACGAAACGCGGTCCGCGGGTACGGAAGTTCTTGATCAGCGAGAAGATGTAGTCCCAACGCCCGGCGTTCAAACCCGAGGCGTGGTCGCGCAGTTCGTACAGGATCTCCTCCATCTCGAACGCGGCCGTGATGGTTTCAATCAGCACCGTGGCGCGGATGGTGCCCTGCGGGATGCCGAGCAGATCCTGGGCCAGGACGAAGATGTCGTTCCACAGGCGGGCTTCGAGGTGGTTCTCGATCTTCGGCAGGTAGAAGTACGGTCCCTTGCCCTGGGCGAGCAGGCGGCGCGCGTTGTGGAAGAAGAACAAACCAAAGTCCACGATGCCGCCGGCGATCGGCTTGCCGTCGATCAGCATGTGCTTCTCCGGCAGGTGCCAGCCACGGGGACGGACCACGATGGTGGGCAGATCCTCGGCAGCTTTGAGCTTGTATTCCTTGCCCTCGGGGGAGGTGAAATCGATGCGCCGCTCCAAAGCATCGGTCAGGTTCAGCTGGCCTTGGATGACGTTGCGCCACGTCGGTGTGGAGGAGTCTTCCATGTCAGCGAGCCAGACCTTCGCACCCGAGTTCAGGGCGTTGATGGTCATCTTCTTATCCACCGGGCCCGTGATCTCCACGCGGCGATCCTCCAAACCAGGAGCCGGGGGAGCCACTCGCCACGACGGGTCGTTCCGGATGCCCTCAGTTTCCGGGCGGAACCGCGGGTCCTGGCCGGCCGCGATTTGCCCACGGCGGGCGTGCCGAGCCTGCATCAGCTCCTGACGACGATCAGCA
The DNA here is from genome assembly GCF_059759005.1 of Paenarthrobacter sp. GQ52. Taxonomy (NCBI): domain Bacteria; kingdom Bacillati; phylum Actinomycetota; class Actinomycetes; order Micrococcales; family Micrococcaceae; genus Paenarthrobacter; species Paenarthrobacter sp. GQ52. Next base: position 3,374 of record NZ_JCAXEJ010000015.1, on the reverse strand, counting down.
GTAGCCCTGTGCAACTTGCCGATGAACTCCAAGGCGTCCGGTGTGAGGACCTCGTTCTGCCGGCAAATGGGCTGCGCGGTGATGGTGATGCCATTGATAGTGAAGTTGTCAGTGAAGCTGTTCATTCTAATACTCCTAAGAAAGGTTCGACGGCGGCACTCGCCTGAGGGGCGCGCAAGGTCAAGGAGCCGGCGCCGCGGGAGCCTGCGTAAAAGGGGCCCTGCGTCCCGGTCCGTCCTCGCTCAGCGAGGTCGAAGCCGGGACGCGGGGAATAGCAGGCAGAGCGGTGCCGGTCCGCAGGCCGGAGGTGAGTTCCGCCGTCGGAAGTGGTTAGTGGAACTGGCCCTCTTCGGTCGATCCGACCAGTGCGAGGGTGGATGCGTTCGGGTTGAGCGCGGTTGCGATGTCGTCGAAGTAGCCGGTGCCGACTTCGCGCTGGTGCTTGGTGGCGGTGTAGCCGCGGGACTCGGAGGCGAATTCCTTTTCCTGAAGCTCGACGTAGGCACTCATACCTTCACGGGCGTAGCCGTGGGCGAGGTCGAACATCGAGTAATTCAGGGCGTGGAAGCCGGCCAGGGTGATGAACTGGAACGTGAAGCCCATGGCACCAAGTTCGCGCTGGAACTTGGCGATGGTGGTGTCGTCCAGGTGCTTGCGCCAGTTGAAGGAGGGGGAGCAGTTGTAGGAGAGCATCTGGTCCGGGAACTCGGCCTTGACCGATTCGGCGAACTTGCGGGCCAGTTCCAGGTCCGGGGTGCCGGTCTCCATCCAGATGAGGTCGGAGTACGGCGCGTAGGCCTTGGCGCGGGCGATGCAGGGTTCGATCCCGTTGCGGACCTTGTAGAAGCCCTCCGCAGTGCGCTCGCCAGTGATGAATTCCTGGTCGCGCTCGTCAACGTCGGAGGTGATCAGCGTTGCGGCTTCGGCGTCGGTGCGGGCGATGACCACGGTGGGGGTGCCGGCGACGTCGGCTGCCAGGCGGGCTGCGTTCAGGGTCCGGATGTGTTGCTGGGTGGGAATCAGGACCTTGCCGCCGAGGTGTCCGCACTTCTTTTCGGAAGCGAGCTGGTCTTCCCAGTGAACGCCCGACGCGCCTGCGGTGATCATGGACTTCATGAGTTCGTAGGCGTTGAGCGGGCCACCGAAGCCGGCCTCGGCGTCAGCGACGATCGGAACCAACCAGTCCTCAACAGTCTTGACTCCCTCGGCATATTCGATCTGGTCAGCGCGGAGCAGGGCGTTGTTGATGCGGCGGACAACCTGGGGGACCGAGTTGGCCGGGTACAGGGACTGGTCCGGGTAGGTCTGGCCGGAAAGGTTGGCGTCTGCGGCTACCTGCCAGCCGGAGAGGTAGATTGCGCGGAGGCCTGCCTTGACCTGCTGCACGGCCTGGTTGCCGGTCAGGGCACCGAGGGCGTTGGTGTAACCGCCCGTGGGAGCTTCCTCGGTGAGCTGCTTCCACAGCTTCTCCGAGCCGCGGCGGGCCAGGGTGTGCTCTTCGGAGACGCGACCGCGGAGGCGGACGACATCAGTAGCCGAGTAATCGCGGGTGACGCCTTCCCAACGCGGGTTGGCGGACCATTCAAGTTCCAGCGCTGCGGCCTGCTCGCCTGCTGTGTCCTGAGCGGACGACTCTGCTGGTTCAAATGAAGCGGTCATCTTTGATCTCCTATGTGGTGCCCGGGCCGGCCTCCGCTGCGCCTTTGCTGCATCGGCCGGCTTGCCCGGGGTCTGTATTTCTTTTTCGTAAGACCTACTTTTCTGCACTTCCAAGAGGGTTACTAGAGGAAAACTATGGAAAGAAATGCACTTCTTCGCGTATTCTCAAGAAATGTCGCCTGTGAGCTGGAATCGCGAAGTCGCATCGCCGTCGTTGTCCGCTGCGTCCCCTGAACTGGACGTCATCAGCCTTGGCCGCCGCGTGCGCCATCTGCGCAAGCAGGCCGGGCTGACCCTTGACGACTTGAGTGCCGCCGTCGGGACCGCACCGAGCCAGCTGAGCCTTATAGAAAACGGCAAACGCGAACCCAAGTTGGGGCTCCTTCAGCAGCTCGCTGCCTCACTTAACGTGACCATCGATCAGCTGCTCGGAGCCGAGCCGCCGAGCCGCCGTGCGGCCTTGGAAATTGAGCTCGAACGGTACCAGCGGGGACCCCTGTATGAGTCCCTCAACCTGCCCAAAATCCGCATCAGCTCGCGGCTTCCGCTGGATGTACTGGAGTCGCAGGTGGGGCTGCTTCAGGAGCTCGAACGCAAACTTAACGAGCAAGTGGCGACGCCGGAAGAAGCCCGCCGCGCGAACGGCGAGTTGCGTGCCATGATGCGCGAGCGCGGCAACTATTTCCCCGAGTACGAGGCCGAGGCGCAAAAGGTCCTCAAGGGGGTGGGTTACACCACCGGTCCGCTGAGCCAGCACGTCATCGCGGACATCGCCGAGAACCTCGGTTTCACCCTGCACCACGTGGGTGATCTCCCCCATTCCACGCGGTCCGTGACCGATTTGAAGAACCGCAGAATTTATCTGACGCAGAACCAACGCCAGGATCACGACCCCCGTTCAGTGCTCCTGCAAGCGCTTGGACACTATGTCCTGGGGCATGAAACTCCGCGGAATTATGGGGATTTCCTGGCGCAGCGAGTGGCCACCAACTACTTCGCGGCCGCTTTGCTGCTTCCGGAGCAGGCAACGGTGGAGTTCCTGCAAAAAGCCAAGGCCGCAAAGGAAATCGCCGTGGAAGACATCCGGGATGCCTTCGCGGTGTCCTACGAAACTGCCGCACACCGCTTCACCAACCTGGCCACCAAGCACCTGGGTATCACCACGCACTTCCAGAAGACACACCAGTCCGGCATCATCTACAAGGCATACGAGAACGACGGCGTGACCTTCCCGCAAGATCACACCGGAGCGATTGAAGGGCAGCCGTCGTGCAAAGCGTGGACGTCGCGTGCGGTGTTTGACGTGCCGGACAAGTTCAGCGCTTACAGCCAATACACGGACACGCCCTCGGGCACTTACTGGTGCACGGCCCGCACTGAGCGGTCAGCTGCCGGTGAGTTCTCTTTGAGTATCGGAGTGCCGTACCAACACGTGAAGTGGTTCCGCGGCCGGGAGACCACCGCCCGTGCAACGTCCAACTGCCCGGACCCGAACTGCTGCAAGCGTCCGCCGGCGTCATTGGCGAACGAGTGGGCCGGCAACGCCTGGCCGTCCGCCCGGGCGCATTCGCACCTGCTCGCCGCCATGCCTCCCGGCGCCTTCCCCGGCGTGGACGAGACCGAGGTGTACTCGTTCCTGGCGGCGCACTCCGAACGCTGACGCTCTATCACTTCCCGCGGGCTTGAGCCTGACGCTCGCTCACGTTCCGGCAACA
>NZ_JCAXEJ010000014.1:0-113930 GCF_059759005.1 Paenarthrobacter sp. GQ52 | reverse complement strand
AGGGCTTGGGATGTGAGCGAGCATGCGTTCAGTGTCAAGATGGGACAGTGACTTCAGAATCAATGGCGACTTCCGGCAACTCGCCCACAAGTGACTCCTCTTCCCTGCAGCGCAGCAGCGAACTCACCCGCTTCCGATTGGCTCCGAACCCGGGCCCAATGAGCCTGGACGGCACGAACTCGTACGTCATCGGCGCGCCGGGATCCCGTCATGTGGCGGTGGTAGACCCGGGCCCTGAAGACGAACAGCATTTGGCTGCGTTGGCATCGGCAGGTGTTGTGGATGTTGTCCTCATTACCCACCGGCACGCGGACCACACTGAGGCATCAGCACGTTTTCACCAGATCACCGGGGCGCCTGTCCGTGCTGCGTTGCCGGAGCATTGCCACGGCGGCGAGCCGCTGATGGACGGCGAAGTCCTGACGGCGGGTGGCGTGGAGATCCGTGTGGTGGCCACCCCGGGTCACACGTCGGACTCCCTCTGCTTCCATCTCCCTGATGACGGGCCCAGCGGATCCGTTCTCACCGGCGATACAATCCTGGGCCGCGGAACCACTGTGTTGGATTACCCGGATGGCCGGTTGGGAGACTACCTTGCAAGCTTGGACAGGCTGGAAGCGCTAGGACCCGCAACACTGCTGCCCGCACATGGGCCTGTTCTGCCGGCCTTGGACGAAAAGTGCCGTGAGTACCGTCATCATCGCGAGCAGCGGCTCGACCAAATCCGGATGGCGTTGAAACACCTCGGTACTCATGCATCCGTCGCTGCGGTCACGGATGCCGTTTATCCCGACGTCGACCCTTCCGTCAGGTGGGCGGCAGAGACTTCCGTTACGGCCCAGTTGGATTACCTCCGAAGCTAAACCCGGACTGTAGGCTTGAGCCCATGCGTATCGCCCGGTTTGTAGTTGATTCTGATCCCCTTTACGGCGTTGTTGAAGGCGAGCCCGGCAGTGAGGAAATCACTGTCATCAACGGCGACCCCTTCTTCAATGGCGTCGAACGTACCCATGTGAAGCACAAGCTGGAGGACGTGCGGCTCCTCGCCCCGATCATTCCCCGCAGCAAAGTCATCGGCGTTGGCCGGAACTTCGCCGAGCACGCCGCTGAACTCGGCAACGAGGTTCCCCAGCAACCGCTGCTGTTCCTGAAGCCCAACACATCAGTGATCGGCCCGAACGATCCCATCATCCTTCCCGAGTTCTCCGAGGAAGTTTCCTTCGAAGCTGAGCTCTGCGTAGTGATCGGCCGGATCTGCAAGGACGTTCCCGAGGAGCGTGCGGACGATGTTATCTTCGGCTACACCTGCGGTAACGACCTCACCGCCCGTGATGTCCAGAAGACCGATCTTCAGTGGGCGCGGGCCAAGGGGTTCGATACCTCCGCACCGCTGGGTCCGTGGATCGAAACCGAACTCGACCATGAGGACCTGTCCATCCAGGGCCGGCTCAACGGCGAACTCCGCCAGGACGGCAGCACCAACCAGATGATCCGCGGTGTACGCGAGCTCGTCTCGATCGTTTCGCACGCGTTCACCTTGCTTCCGGGCGACGTCATCATGACCGGCACCCCGGCCGGCGTCGGCCTGGTCAGTGAAGGCGACCGCTTTGAAGTGGAAATCGAAGGCATCGGCCGGCTCTCCAACCCGGTGGTTCGCCGCTAGGCTCCCAGCCAGGCCTTAAACCTCGACGGCGGCACGCACCTTTCATACGAAAGGCGCGTGCCGCCGTCGAGCGTTTCCGTACGGGAATCCGAGGCATCGCCAAGCGGTAAAGTTGGAACCACTATGACTACTGCTTCTGCGTCGAACGCTGCCTCCAGCGCCATTCCTGCCGTCAACGCCGAGACTCCGGTCCGCGTCCGTTTTTGCCCGTCACCCACGGGAACGCCGCACGTTGGCCTGATCCGCACCGCCCTGTTCAACTGGGCCTATGCACGCCATACCGGCGGCAAGCTGATCTTCCGCATCGAGGACACGGACTCAGCCCGCGACAGCGAAGAGAGTTACCACCAGCTGCTGGACGCCCTCAAGTGGCTCGGCATCAATTGGGATGAGGGCGTAGAGGTTGGCGGACCGCACGAGCCTTACCGGCAGTCGCAGCGCGGCGACATCTACCAGGACGTTATCGCCAAGCTCAAGGCAGGGGGACACGTTTACGAGTCCTACTCCACGCCCGATGAGATTGAAGCCCGCCACAAGGCGGCCGGCCGCGACCCGAAGCTGGGCTATGACGGTTTCGACCGGCACCTGACGGATGAGCAGCTGGCACAGTTCAAGGCCGAGGGCCGCGAGGCCGTCCTGCGTCTCCGCATGCCGGACGAGGACCTGACATTCAACGACCTCGTCAGGGGCGAGATTACTTTCAAGGCAGGCTCGGTTCCCGACTTTGCCGTTGTCCGCGCCAACGGTGCTCCGCTCTATACGTTGGTGAACCCCGTTGACGATGCCCTCATGGGAATCACCCATGTCCTGCGTGGCGAGGACCTCCTGAGCTCCACTCCGCGTCAGATTGCGTTGTACCGTGCGCTCTACGCCATTGGCGTGGCCGAGTACATGCCGGAATTCGGACACCTTCCCTATGTCATGGGCCAAGGCAACAAGAAGCTTTCCAAGCGCGACCCGGAGTCGAGCCTCTTCCTGCACCGTGAACGAGGATTCATCCCCGAAGGCCTGCTCAACTACCTCTCGCTGCTTGGCTGGTCCTTGAGCGCGGACGAGGACATCTTCACCGTGGAGCAGCTTGTTGCTAACTTCGACATTCATGATGTCCTGGGCAACCCCGCCCGTTTCGACATCAAGAAGGCCGAAGCCATCAACGGAACGCACGTGCGGATGCTCGCGCCGGAGGACTTCAAGGAGCGCCTGGTTCCATACCTCCGCGCTGCTGGTTTCGTTGGGGAAATCCTGACTCCACGGCAGGAGGAGATCCTCGCTGAAGCAGCTCCTCTGGTCCAGGAACGAATCACCCTCCTGGGTGAAGCTCCCGAGATGCTGGCTTTCCTCTTCAAGGCCGATGACGCGATCGATGTTGCGGACGATGCCCGCAAGGGTCTCCCGCAGAACCTGGAAGAAGTACTGGATGCCGCCCTGGCGGCGTTGGAGCCCATCGGGGAGTGGACGGCAGAGAACATCCAGGCCGCGCTCAAGCAGGCTCTGGTTGAGGACTTGGGTATCAAACCGCGTGCGGCGTTCGGGCCTGTGCGCACTGCTATCTCAGGACGACGCATTTCGCCGCCGCTTTTCGAGTCGATGGTGATCCTCGGCAAGGATTCCTCGCTCGCCCGCGTCCGCGCCTTCCGCGGCTAGCAACGGAAGCAGTCATGGCTATCTCAAGTACTTTCGGCACCATTCGCGGTGTCCTCTTCGACATTGATGACACCTTGGTGGACCTTGAGTACGCCATGACAACAGCACTCCGCGATGTCAGCGAGCATCTCCTGCCCGGCCTGGACCAGGCCGGGTGGGTGAAGTTCGGGCGCATCTTTACCCACGAAACCACGCACTTCTACGACCGCTACCTGGCCGGAGAGTTGACGTTCAACGAGCAGCGGCTGCTGCGTGGCAGGGCCGCTTTGGGCCACTTTGGTGTGGAGCTTCAGGACGGCGAGGAGTCGCAGGCGTGGGTAGCCGACTATCACCAACGCCAGACGGCGTACGTCCGGGCTTTTGACGATGTAGAAGGCGTACTGGACGCACTCGATGCTGCAGGCATCCCTTACGGCGCCGTCAGCAATAATGTGCATGATTACCAGCGGGCCAAGCTGGATGGTGCCGGCCTTGCAAGGATCAAGGTCCTCGTGGGTACGGACACTGTAGGTGTGCCGAAGCCTGATCCTGCGATCTACCTCGAAGGCGTGCGCCTGCTGGGTACCCGTCCGGGGGAGACCCTCTATGTGGGCGATAACAGGTTGCTTGATGCTGACGGTGCAACGGCGGCGGGCTTGGTTGGCGTGTGGCTTAACAGGACGGGGGAAGTGGTGGAAGAGTTTGCCGGCCGCCAAGTGGACTCACTGTCGCGGCTACTGGTGAAGGCTGCTACTCCGGCATGAAGGCCGTGTGATGCAGGTAACGGCTTTACGATTTGTGCAGGTGGCAAGACTCCGGTAGAGTCATTACTCGTGCTGAGGGGCACGGAGGGAAAAGCTGAGGGAAACCAAAGCGCTGAACTCCGGTCCAAAGGCCACTTTGGGATATGGTGTAATTGGCAACACTACGGTTTCTGGTACCGTCATTCTAGGTTCGAGTCCTGGTATCCCAGCTCTGAAAATCCGCGTAAACACGCTGGAAATTCAGAAGTTTCAAGTCGATTAGTCGATTTGGAGCGTAGCTGAAAGTATGAAATACTCATTCAGCTTGATCGCCGGAAACGGTGACAAAAAGTGCAAGGCCCCATCGTATAGCGGCCTAGTACGCCGCCCTCTCACGGCGGTAACGCGGGTTCGAATCCCGCTGGGGTCACAAACAAATCCCCCGGAACCACCGTTCCGGGGGATTTCTTTTCCCCAATTTCGGCCACGGTGCTTGCGCCGCTCCTGTGACGGAGATCGGGCTGGCATGATGATGCTGTGACCGCAAATGATGATGAGACAACACCCCGGGCTACCCAAGCTGCCCAAGGTGCGGCAACCGCCGTCGAGGCCTTGGAAGCTGCCCGTGCGGAACTCGCGGCCACAACCCTTCCGCTCGCGGTGCCGGAGGTCCGGGAAGCCCGTCAGTGGATCCGTGAATCCCTGGCCCAGCTCGACGACTACGTGATTCCCCGCTACCGCAGCCTCGACGCTCCGCTGCTGGCCGTCGTAGGTGGTTCCACCGGCGCAGGGAAATCCACGTTGGTCAACGCGCTGATCGGCTACCCGGTGACCCGTGCAGGCGCTATCAGGCCCACCACCCGCCAGCCCATCCTCCTGCACCATCCTCTGGACGCCGGGTGGTTTGAAGGCCACCGGATACTTCCCAGCCTGGACCGTATCCGCGGCACCGTCTCTGCGAGTCCTCTCCCGGCGCATCAGGCAGGGGCCGCTCCGGACGCACAGGCCATCACATCTTTGGTACTGGTGGGACACGAGTCAGTGCCCCAGGGAATCGCCCTTCTGGATGCACCCGACGTCGACTCCATCTCCGATGACAACCGTCGGCTCGCCGGACAACTGCTTGCTGCCGCTGACCTCTGGGTGTTTGTCACCACGGCTAACCGCTATGCCGACGCCGTACCGTGGCGCCTGCTCTTGGACGCAGCTTCGCGGGATATCACCGTAGCGGTGGTCCTGGACCGCGTGCCCGCAGCTGCGGAGGATGAAGTCAGGACTGACCTCCAGGCAATGCTGGACCGGCAGGGCCTGGCTGACGCGAAGCTCTTCGTCGTTCCGGAGAGTGCCTTGGATGGGCTGGGGATGCTCCCGGAGGACTCCGTGGTCGGCTTGCGTCAGTGGCTGGGGGCCTTGGCGGCCAATGCGGCCGGACGGGCGGAAGTGGCCAGGCGGACACTGAATGGCGCAATTAAAGCTGTCAGCGTCCGGTTGGAGGGAATCGCGGGTGCTGCTGCGGCCCAGGATGCCGCCGCCCACGATCTCCAGTCAACGTGCGTCACCGAGTATGAGCAAGCTCTCTCGCGCATTCTGGAAGCCACGAAGGACGGAGCGCTGCTTCGCGGCGAAGTGTTGGCGCGGTGGCAGGACTTCGTGGGAACAGGGGAATTCTTCCGGGCACTGGAGCAGAACATCGGCCGGATGCGGGACCGTGTAGGGGCCTTCTTCCGGGGCGAGCCGGCTCCCGCGGTGAAGGTTGAAACCGCGATCGAGACCGGGTTGCAGGCGGTGATCCTGGACGAGGCCGCGAACGCGGCCGAAAACGTGGACAGGCGCTGGCGTTCGGACCCCGCTGGTCGGGAACTTCTTGGCTCCGAAGATCTTTCGGGCACCAGCGAGGGTTTCGATGCGAAGGCTGCAGCAGCTATTCGTTCCTGGCAGGAAGGACTGATGGAGATGATCCGCACGCAGGGCCAGGGAAAACGCACCCAGGCCCGGTGGTTGTCCTTCGGCGTCAACGGGCTCGGCGCCGCGCTCATGGTGGTGGTGTTCTCCATGACCGCCGGCCTGAGTGGTTTGGAGATCGGTATCGCAGGCGGAACGGCTGTTGTTGGACAGAAGCTGCTGGAAGCCGTGTTCGGTGAGGACGCAGTACGTCGCTTGGCCCAGCAGGCCAGGGATGATCTGCACACACAGTGCCAACGGCTCCTGGACGACGAGAGGCAACGGTTCCTGGATCGCCTTGAAGCGGCCCATCCAAACTCCGGAGACAACCTCGCCCGGCATGCCCAGGCCTTGCGCCGCCTGGCAGGGGTCGCATGAGCCGCCACGGCCAGGTCCGCGAGTCGTCTCAACTGCAGCGCCGGCTTGAATCGCTCAACACTGCCAGGGAACTGGCTGAGGGCGTCCTGCCGGACCCCGATCTGCAGTCAGTGTACGACGTTTTGGAGCGTGCAACCTCGCGGCGGTCATTGTCGGCAGGGCATACTGTGGTGGGGTTTTTCGGGGCGACGGGCAGCGGAAAATCGTCGTTGTTCAATGCTGTATCCGGCAGCGATCTCGCGACTGCCACTGCGCGGCGTCCCACAACGTCTGCACCTTTGGCGGGCATCTGGGGCGAAGAAGGCAGCGGCCCTTTGCTTGATTGGCTGGACGTCAAGGAGCGGCATACTCTACCGCCGGTTCCAGGGCTCGCAGACGAGAACAGCGGCCTGGTGCTGCTGGACCTGCCCGACTTCGATTCCACCAGGGTGGAAAACCGGGAGATTGTTCAGCGCATGGTGGGCATGGTGGATGTGCTGGTGTGGGTCCTGGACCCGCAAAAGTACGCCGACGCTGCGGTGCATAACGACTTCCTTCGACCCATGGCCTCCCACGGTGCCGTCACACTGGTTGTCCTGAACCAAGTGGACAAACTCAATGCAGCCGACGCAGCCGCCGTCATGGAGTCCTTGGAAGGGATCCTGGCGCGGGACGGACTGGGCAAAGTCAGGGTCCTCAGTGCCTCGGCGCTAAACGGCGACGGCGTCCCGACTCTCCGCGCGGCCATCCGGAACGTCGTGGTCCAGCGGCAGGCAACAACACAGCGCCTGTCAGCAGACGTCACCAAGGCCGCGGCGGAACTTGCCCGGGCCTCCGGCGAGGGCGAAGCCCGAGGCATCAAAGGAAGCGCGAAGGCCCGCCTGGCGTCTGAACTCTCGACGGCGGCAAACGTACCGGTGGTGGTGGACGCCGTGCAGCGATCTTTCACGAGGGAGTCAGCCAAGAGGACCGGGTGGCCCGTCACCCGATGGCTGTTGCGTTTCCGACCCGACCCATTGCGGAGGCTGAACCTGGGCAGGGATGACACCAAGCCGGAATTGAGCCGGACATCGCTGCCTCCTGCGGGGGCGCCGGAACGGGCACGGACGGACGCCGCCGTCAGGGATTTTGCCGATGAGGCTTCCGCCGGCGCCCCCGGTCCTTGGCGTGCAGCAATTCGCAGCGTGGCCAGGGAGGGGCGGGAACAGCTGCCTGACGCGTTGGATCAAGCTATTGCAGGCACCGACTTGAAGGCGGGCAAACGTCCCCTGTGGTGGATCCTTTTCAATACCCTTCAATGGATTGCGCTTCTGCTCGCAGTAGGCGGCCTTGGGTGGCTGGGTGTGTTGGCCGTACTCGGCTACTTCCAAATGCCAGTGCCGGAGGTCCCGCGAACTGAAGGGTGGCCGTGGCCTACGCTGATGGTCGCCGGGGGAGTGGTGCTGGGCATCGTCCTTGCCATCACTGGAAGGATTCTTGGAGGCTGGGCTGCCCGGGTCAGGGCATCGGGAGCAGCGAAGCGTTTAAAGGCCGCCGTGGCGGCAGTTGCCGAGCAACGGATCGTGGAGCCTGTCGGGGTGGAAATTACGCGCTTGAAAGCGTTCAACGCGGCGCTGAAGGCCGCGCGCTCCGGCTAGGGCCATGCAGCTTAGAGGGCCGAAGCGGCGTCCCTGACTTTGATGAGCGTTCGCAGGTTCCTTGTAGTCGTGCTGGCTTTGTAGCGTGCCTTGGCCGAGAGCTTGCTGAAGGGGCTGTCCAGCGTCCCGCCGGCGGGAGCCAGCCACGCGGAGGCTTCCGGGCCCAGCCGCACTTGTTCCACGCCGTCCACCGCTTCGCCTGCCTGAAAAAGTTCATCGAGCATGGCTGTATCGGAGGTGAGGGTGATGTAGCTGTGCGTGGTTTTGTCGTCCGCCGGGTACGGGCACGCGTCCACCAATTCCGCTACCCGCGCGGCAGTAAGGACAACCACCCAGGCATCGTAACCAAAGGTTTCCCGTAGGCACTTCTCGAACTGCGCCTTGACGTCCTTGACGCTGAGTTCACTCTGAAGCACCACATTCCCGCTGGCCAGCAGCGTCTTGACCTTGGTAAACGGGTAGTCCTTGAGGGCTGATGTGAGATCGGCCATCTTGATGTTGATGCCGCCCACATTGATGCCGCGGAGGAATACGGCGTAGTTACTCAGGCTAGTCATTGTTCTTGCGCAGGGCTTCGGTCAAAACCCGGGCGGCGTTACAAACTACCTCGGCGTGAAGGCGGCCCGGCTGGCGGGTAAGGCGTTCAATCGGACCGGAAATGGACACAGCTGCGATGACCCGGCCTGACGGTCCGCGAACGGGGGCTGAAACCGAGGCGACCCCGGGCTCGCGTTCGCCAAGGCTCTGACCCCAGCCCCGGCGTCGTACGCCTGCAAGGACGGTGGGCGTAAAGCGGGCATTTTGCAGCCCTTCGAGGAGGCGGTCATGGTCTTCCCACGCCAGCAGGACCTGTGCGGCGGAGCCGGCCTTCATGGAGAGCTGGGTCCCCACCGGAATAGTGTCACGCAGGCCGATGGGACGTTCCGCGGATGCCACGCAGACACGCCAGTCGCCCTGGCGGCGGAAGATCTGCGCGCTTTCGCCCGTGGCGTCCCGGAGCTGAATGAGAACGGGCCCTGCGGAGGCAATGAGCCGGTCCTCACCGGCAGCGGATGCGAGCTCCACCAACCGGCTGCCCAGGACGAAGCGTCCCTGGATGTCCCGGCTCACCAGGCGATGGTGAACCAGAGCCAGCGCAAGGCGGTGAACTGTGGGCCGGGCAAGCCCCGTGGCCGCTACGAGTTGCGCGAGAGTCGTGGGCCCTGCCTCAAGAGCATCGAGTACTTGGGCCGCTTTATCAATGACACCGACTCCACTAGAATTGTCCATGTAATGATATTGCCGTCTCAATATCTGAGATGCAAGTTGTTTCGCTGGCCTATTTTGCGGCGGTGCTGCTTCAGTGGAACAAGAACAACGCAACAAGCCAACCGCAGTGAAGGGAGCAAGGCCGTGGGAAAGACACTGGCCGAGAAAGTCTGGGACGCGCACGTAGTGCGCAAGGGTGAGGGCGAAGGAGCCAATGCCCAGCCAGACCTTCTCTTCATCGACCTGCACCTGGTCCACGAAGTGACGTCCCCGCAGGCGTTTGAGGGCCTGCGCCTGGCTGGCCGGCCCCTGCGGCGCGTCGACCTGACTATCGCCACGGAGGACCACAACACTCCCACGCTGGACATCGACAAGCCAATCGCGGACCTGACCAGCCGCACGCAGATTGAGACCCTGCGCGCCAACTGCAAGGAATTCGGCGTCCGACTGCATTCCCTGGGTGACAAGGAACAGGGGATCGTGCACGTCGTGGGGCCGCAGCTGGGACTGACCCAGCCGGGCATGACAGTGGTCTGCGGCGACTCGCACACCTCAACACATGGCGCCTTTGGTGCGTTGGCCATGGGAATCGGCACGTCCGAGGTGGAGCACGTCATGGCCACCCAAACCCTGTCTTTGAAGCCATTCAAGACCATGGCCATCAATGTTGAAGGCACCCTGCGTCCCGGCGTCACCGCCAAGGACATCATTCTTGCCGTCATCGCCAAGATCGGGACAGGCGGCGGTCAGGGTTATGTGCTCGAATACCGCGGCTCGGCCATCCGTGCATTGTCGATGGATGCCCGGATGACCATTTGCAACATGTCCATCGAAGCCGGTGCCCGCGCCGGCATGGTGGCTCCGGACCAGACCACGTACGACTACATGCAGGGCCGCCCCCACGCGCCGGAAGGCGCCGACTGGGATGCCGCCGTCGAGTACTGGAACACGCTCAACACGGACGCGGACGCAACTTTCGACGTCGAGGTTGACCTGGACGCCGATACGCTCGAACCGTTCGTGACCTGGGGAACCAACCCGGGCCAGGGCGTGTCGCTGTCCGCAAAGGTACCGTCGCCGGAAGATTTCGGTGACGAGAATGCCAAGGCAGCTGCCGAGCGCGCCCTGCAGTACATGGGCTTGGAAGCCGGCACTCCCATGAAGGACATCCGCGTGGACACCGTCTTCCTGGGATCCTGCACTAACTCACGCATCGAGGACCTGCGCGCTGCTGCGGACATCATTCGTGGCCGCGAAAAGGACCCCAAGGTCCGCATGCTGGTGGTACCGGGTTCCGCCCGTGTCCGCCTGGAGGCAGAGGCGGAAGGCCTGGACAAGGTCTTCAAGGAATTCGGCGCAGAATGGCGTTTTGCCGGTTGTTCCATGTGCTTGGGCATGAACCCGGACCAGTTGGAGCCGGGGGAGCGCTGCGCCTCAACATCCAACCGCAACTTTGAGGGTCGCCAGGGCAAGGGCGGCCGCACGCACCTGGTCTCGCCTGTCGTGGCTGCGGCCACTGCTGTCCGGGGCACGCTGAGTTCGCCGTCGGACCTCGAGTCCGCTGCCGCAGGCACACTGACCGGAATCGCAGTCTAGGAGGATCCCATGGAAGCATTCACTACCCACACCGGCATCGGCGTTCCACTGCGTCAGAGCAACGTGGACACCGATCAGATCATCCCCGCTGTGTACCTCAAGCGCATCACGCGCACTGGCTTCGAGGACGCTTTGTTCGCTGCTTGGCGGAAGGACGAGTCCTTCATCCTTAACCAGGCCCCGTTCAATGCGGGCTCAGTGCTGGTGGCAGGCCCTGACTTCGGTACGGGGTCATCCCGTGAGCACGCTGTCTGGGCGTTGAAGGACTATGGTTTCAAAGCCGTCCTGTCTTCCCGGTTCGCCGACATTTTCCGCGGAAACTCCGGAAAGCAGGGGCTGCTGGCAGCCCAGGTGGCACAGGATGACATCGAACTGATCTGGAAGGTCCTGGAAAACCACCCGGGAACTGAGGTCAAGGTTGATTTGGTCTCCAAAACGGTTGAGTGCGGCAACGTGGTGGCGCCGTTCGACATTGACGACTACACCCGTTGGCGCCTCCTGGAAGGCCTCGATGACATCGGCCTGACCCTTCAGCATGAGTCGGACATCACGGCGTACGAGGCCACCCGCCCGGCTTTCAAGCCGAAGACGCTCCCGGCGAAAGTTGATGCCCGGTAACCCCTTGTCTTAGGCCGCAACCTGCGGATACAAGGACCGGCAGGCCTCCCTCGGGAGCGTCTGCCGGTCCTTTTTCGTCGGTGTGCGGCTGAAGCCGGATACGGGGTGTGTCGGGCGGTTCCATTTCGGATCGGTAAAGCGAGCTTCTATGCTTAGCTGGAGCCTTTGTAAGTTTGGGGGGCGAGTAGTCGTGAGGAAACCGGTATAGATGAGTAGTGTTCTGACAATCCGCGGTGGCGTCCCGTTGACCGGGCGAGTGACCGTTCGCGGTGCCAAGAACCTGGTGCCCAAGGCCATGGTGGCGGCGTTGCTGGGCAGCGAACCATCGGTGCTGAGGAACGTGCCGGAAATCAAGGACGTCGAGGTTGTCACCAGCCTGCTGCAGCTGCACGGCGTGACCGTTGTGAAGGATCCGGTATCGGGCGACCTCACTCTGGATCCCAAAGATGCAAAGACGGCCTCCAGCACGGCAATTGATGCGCACGCCGGCGATTCGCGGATTCCCATCCTGCTGTGCGGACCGCTGATTCACGCGATCGGCGAGGCCTTCATCCCGGATCTGGGTGGTTGCAAGATCGGCGACAGGCCCATCGACTATCACCTGAATGTCCTGCGGCAGTTCGGCGCGGTGGTGGAGAAGCGCCCGGGCGGCATCCACATTTCTGCCCCGAATGGCTTGCATGGAGCCAAAATTTCGCTGCCGTACCCATCGGTTGGCGCCACCGAGCAGGTGCTCCTGAGCGCAACGCGTGCCGAGGGCATCACTGAACTCATTGGCGCGGCCACGGAACCCGAGATCATCGACCTCATCGCGGTCCTGCAGAAGATGGGCGCCATCATCAGCGTCCAGACTGACCGGACCATCCGGATCGAGGGCGTCAAGGACCTTCGGGGTTACAACCACCGTGCGCTCCCGGACCGGAACGAATCCGCATCCTGGGCCTCTGCTGCATTGGTTACCCGCGGCGACATTTATGTTGAGGGTGCTTCGCAGCGCGACATGATGACGTTCCTGAATACGTACCGCAAAGTTGGTGGCGGCATGGACATCGGCGACGACGGTATCCGCTTCTACCACCAAGGCGGCAAGCTCTCCCCGCTCGTCCTGGAGACGGATGTCCACCCGGGCTTCATGACGGACTGGCAGCAGCCCCTGGTGGTTGCCCTGACACAGGCCGAGGGCGTTTCCATCGTCCACGAGACTGTCTATGAGAACCGCTTCGGATTCACGGAAGCCCTTGCCCGGATGGGTGCGAACATCCAGGTGCACCGCGAGTGCCTGGGTAGCGTTCCCTGCCGGTTCGGACAGCGGAACTTCCTGCACTCAGCAGTGATTTCAGGCCCCACTCCGCTCAGGGGCACAGACATTGACATCCCAGACCTCCGGGGTGGTTTCAGCCACCTCATCGCAGCGCTGGCAGCTACAGGCACGTCACGCGTTACGGGCATTGACATCATCAACCGCGGTTACGAGCGCTTTACCGAGAAGCTCGCCGGCCTGGGCGCCGATTTCGATATCACCACCACCAAGTAGCGGGGGCTCCTTTGAAGGAATCGGCCAAGAGCCGTGCAACGTTCATGCTGCTGGCGGGTCTCGCGCGTCCGTTGATGAATGTCCTGATGGCCAGGAAGTGGGAAGGCGTGGAGAACCTTCCACCCGGTGGCTTTATCGCAGTACCAAACCATTGCACCGAGATCGACCCCATCGTCATCGGACACATGGTGTACAACCAGAAGCGGCCACCGCATTTCCTCGCGAAGACGGGCCTCTTCAAAGTGCCTGTCCTGGGTGCCCTGCTGCACGCCACAAAGCAGATACCGGTTGAACGCTCGACGGCGGGAGCGAACCGCTCGCTTCAAGTCGCCAAAGAAGTGGTGGACGCCGGTGGTGCCATCATCATCTACCCCGAGGGCACTCTCACCCGCGATCCCGATTTGTGGCCCATGAAGGGCCATACCGGGGCCGCCAGGCTAGCCCTGCAGACCGGAGCCCCTGTGGTGCCCATGGCGCACTGGGGTGCACAAGAGGTTTTCCCCCGGTATGCCAAGCGGTTCCATATCTTCCCGCGGAAAACCGTCCGAGTGCTTATTGGGAAGCCCGTTGATCTCAGTGCCTTCAGCGAACGGCCGCTGGATCGCACAACGCTGACAGCGGCCACTGAAGTCATCATGGATGCCATTACCGAACTCCTTGAAACTCTTCGAGGCGAACAGGCCCCGGCTGAACGCTGGGATCCGGCTGTGCACAAGCAGTCCAAGCACGGCCGCTTCATTCAGGGTAGTTCTCCTGATGCCCACGAAGGCGAGGACGGCAAATGACCGCGGTGGAAACGAATGTCTCCACGCCGGACATCGTGGCTGTTTTGGGCGCGGGTTCGTGGGGAACCACGTTTGCCAAGGTCCTGGCCGATGCCGCTGCGGCTACCGGATCTGAGCGTAGTATCCGGATCTGGGGTCGTCGGGCGGAGGTCGTGGAGCAGATCAACTCTTCGCACCGAAACGAGCAGTACCTCAAAGACATTGAGCTTCCACCATCCGTAACAGCATCTACGGATGTGGAGAAGGTTCTCAAGGATGCCACCCTGGTGGTCCTCGCCGTACCCGCCCAGTCACTTCGGCCGCAGCTCGGGGAGTGGAAGGCCTTCCTTGCGCCTGACGCCGTGGTTGTCTCCCTGATGAAGGGCCTGGAACTGGGCACGGACGCCCGGATGAGCGAAGTCATTGCCCAGGAGTTGGGTCTTCCGGCACCGCGCGTAGCAGTAGTCTCAGGCCCCAATCTGGCCATGGAGATTGCGAGGGAACAACCAACAGCGTCAGTTGTTGCCTGCAGTGACGCAGACACTGCTGCTGCCATTGCGCTGTGCTGCACGGCGCCGTACTTCCGGCCATACACCAGCACTGATGTTGTGGGCGTGGAAATCGGCGGGATCGTAAAAAATGTGATTGCGCTTGCTGTGGGCATTTGCGAAGGCCGGCAGATGGGCGACAACACCAAAGCCTCGGTGATCACGCGCGGACTCGCTGAGACGTCCCGGCTTGCCTTGGCCCTTGGCGGAGAAGCCCACACCATGGCCGGTCTCGCCGGACTCGGCGATCTTGTTGCCACGTGCTCTTCAGCCCTGTCCCGGAATCACACCGCCGGCAGGTTGCTTGGTGAAGGCCTCAGCCTCGAGCAAGTGGCCCAACAGATGACGCAGACAGCAGAGGGCATCAAATCCGGCCCCGCTGTGCACGAGCTGGCCGGCAAATTGAATGTTGAAATGCCCATTACGGCTGCCGTCGTGGCAGTGCTGGAAGGCAGAATGTCCGTTGATGACCTGGGGCCACGACTGTTGGCCCGGGCACTGAAGTCCGAAGGCGACTACTGATGGTGACTGACCAATCCACCCCCTTGACGGGCCGCCCCCGCGTAGCGATTCTCTTTGGGGGTCGCTCCAGCGAACATGCCGTCAGCTGCGTGACAGCGGCTGGTGTCATGGGCGCGATCGACAAGAACAAGTACGAGGTCATACCGATTGGCATCGCCAAATCGGGGCAGTGGGTACTTGCCTCGGGTGACACCAGCGACTGGTCCTTGGCTTCGGCAGCGCTTCCCGAGGTGGCGCCCTCAGGCAGGACCGTGACCTTGGCCGAAGTGGGTGGTGAGCATCAGCTCATCGTTACCGAGCCCAACGCGGTTCCCCAGGAACTGGGTTCCGTGGACGTTGTCTTCCCCCTGCTTCATGGGCCATGGGGCGAAGATGGGACCATCCAAGGCCTGCTGGAGCTTTCGGACACGCGCTATGTAGGCGCCGGTGTGCTGGCCTCGGCCGTGGGGATGGACAAGCATTTCATGAAGGTGGTTTTTGAATCCGCCGGACTGAGCGTAGGACCGTACGTGGCTGTCACGGACCGCGAATGGACCACGGACGCCGAGGCCGTCCGTAAGCGCGTGGACAAGCTCGGGTACCCCGTCTTCGTTAAGCCTGCCCGCGCGGGTTCGTCCATGGGCATCTCCAAGGTCGACTCAATGGAAGGGCTCGACGCTGCCATCGAGGAAGCCCGCCGCCATGACCTGAAGCTGGTCATTGAAGCCGGCATCGTGGGCCGCGAGATCGAGTGTGCTGTCCTGCAGGGTCGTGGCACGGATGCGCCCCGTACTTCCATGCCTGGTGAGATTGCGGTGGCAACCGGTGAGCACCAGTTCTACGACTTTGCTGCCAAGTACGTTGAGGACGGTGCCGCAGCCCTGAGTTGCCCGGCTGACATGCCGGACGAGGCAATCGCACGCGTGCGTGAACTCGCCGCCGTCGCTTTCGACGCCGTGGGGGCGGAAGGCCTCAGCCGTGTGGATTTCTTCTACACCCCGGCCGGTGAACTGATCATCAACGAGATCAATACCATGCCGGGTTTCACGCCCAAGAGCATGTACCCGCAGATGTGGGCGGCATCCGGGCTGGCTTACGGGGACTTGATCGACGAACTGATCCACTTGGCTCTGACCCGCAAGACGGGGCTGCGCTAAAGCACTACTGCGGGGATGGCAGGTTCTGCAGATCTTCCTGGCCCACGCACTTTCCGGTCGCCTTGATCTTGCCAACCGCGGCTGCCAACTCAGTCAGGACAGTTGCTGAACTGATGTTTGCCGCCTCCAGCTTGACTGGATCTATCAAGATCTCCGTGGCTGGTTCGCGGCCGAACGTGGTCAGGGTGTAAACGGGATCGCCTTCCTTGATGACCCAGTCGATGTCATTGACGCTCACACAACGGTCCGTGGTGGGTCCGGGAACGTTCACTCCGCATCGGAGAATGACCTGCGAAGGATCTCCCCAGGCAGCTGTCGCCTGGCTGTTGGTTTTGCGGAGGGCAGCATCACCGATCTGGTCCGGCAGAGCAACCATCATTGGCGCGCAGGCAGGATTGGCGGCGTCGGAGGCTGCCGTGACGTCCACCGTAGGCGCACAGGCCGACAAAGCGGTGACGGATGCGGAAGCCAAGGCGATGGCCAGGGCGGTCCGGGGAAGGGTCTTTCGGTGCATTTATCCAGCCTATCCCGCAAGCGCCGGCAGGCAGATTCGCGTTGCCCGGGTCACATTCCCGCTGGAACTGCCGTCCGGAGAGCCGCATTATTCTGTCGGTGGATCGCGATAGCGTAGAGCGGTGCCATGAGAAGACGCAGGCGCCGTGCCAAGAGAAGAGTTGACAGCAGTGCCAGAAGAACCGTTGACCGTCCAACACCTGTCGGAGTCAGAGCTCCTCGCGCGGATTTTTCCGCGCCTGCACCATAGCCCAGGCGTTCTGCTGGGACCCGGCGACGACGCCGCCCTGATAGCAGCGCCGGATGGCAGGGCGCTCATCTCCATCGACACCCAAACGCAGGACCAGGACTTCAGGCTTGAGTGGCGTAACGGCTACCGGACCACAGGATTCGACGTCGGCTGGAAGGCCGCAGCGCAAAACCTCAGCGACATCAACGCCATGGGCGGCAGCGCCACGAGTCTCGTGGTAAGCCTCACCATGCCGCCGGAAACGCCTGTCGAATGGGTTGAAGCTTTTGCTGATGGGCTCACGGCGGCAATTGTTGGCTTGGGCGCTTCGAATTGCTCGGTGGCAGGCGGAGACCTTGGAAGGGGCCGCGAGCTGGCGGTAACTGTCGCCGTCGTCGGGACGCTTGCCGGTGTTGCGCCAGTGCTGAGGTCCGGTGCCAAAGCCGGGGACGTCGTGGCGGTTTCAGGGACCCTGGGAAGGGCCGCTGCGGGCTGGGCGCTGCTGGAAAGCGACATTCCGTTCGACAAGCTGTCTTCTGAATTGCGGAGCCTGGTGGACAACCAATGCCGGCCGATGCCACCGCTGGCCGCCGGACCGCTGGCCGCGCGTACGGGTGCCACGGCCATGATGGACATTTCCGATGGCCTGCTGCGGGATGGTAGCCGCCTGGCCGGAGCGAGCAACGTGATCCTTGATTTCGATCCCGTTGCTTTGAAAACTTATGCAGCCTCACTGGAACCAGCAGCGGCCGTTCTGGGAAGGGAAGCCATGCGATGGGTGCTTGGCGGGGGAGAAGACCATGGTTTGCTCGCTACGTTCCCGGCAGGAATTCAGCTGCCGCAGGGCTTCACTGCGATAGGCTCGGTGCAAGCCGTTGTCGAGCCGCCAGGCAGTGGCGTCCGGATTGCCGGGCAAACTGCTGACACCGTTGGATGGGATCACTTTGCAGACTAAGATCGCCGCGAATGCACACGCCATGAAACGTTGGCTCGGCAAGGCGGAGGTGGTCCTCGGCAACCACAGTGACCGTCTCAATGCGATCAACATCTTCCCCGTCGCTGACGGAGATACCGGAACCAACCTTTATCTCACTGTCCGGGCAGCTGTGGCTGCCCTAGGCGGAAATGCGCCGGACTCCACTGAAACCGGCAACGACGTCGGCGCCATACTGTCCCGTGCCGGGCAGGCAGCCATGGAGCAAGCCCGAGGCAATTCGGGCACACTCTTTGCAGTGTTCCTCTGCGCCGCTGCCGAGCCCCTGGCCGGGAAAACCCGCCTCAGCGCGCCCCTGCTTGCCACTGCGCTGAACAGGGCACAGATCCGTGCCTGGTCTGCCCTGAGTGAACCTGTGGCAGGCACCATGCTTTCGGTTTTGGAAGCGGCCGCCCATGCTGCTCAAGCCGTGGACGCATCCCAAAGTGGCGACGACAGCAACCATGCATTGGGGCTCTCGCTCGACGCCGTGGTGGAGGCCGCCTACCAAGCCGTCGTCCGGACAGAGGATGAGCTCGCACAACTCCATGAAGCACATGTTGTGGACGCAGGCGGCGTGGGGATGCTGCTGGTGCTTGATTGCCTCCGAGCCGCCGTCCTTGGGGAAGAACTCCAGGAGGAGCTGCTCGACGGCCTCCACGGCTACAAATTGCAGGATCCCCACATCCACGAGCACATGCCGGCCGACGACGGCGTGGAAGTCATGTGCACCATCAACCTCTCGCCCCTGAATGCGGCCATCCTTCGGCAACGCCTGGACGAGATGGGCGATTCCGTCATCATGAGCCAAGTCGGCGGTGCCCAAGGCGCAGATGATGACGACGACGAATCCAGTGTGGAGATCAGTTACCGTTGGCGCGTCCATGTGCACGTCGCCGACCCGGAACCGGCCGTCGCATTCATTCGTTCGCTGGGAGAACCGACTGATATAGCAGTAAGCCAGTTGGCAATACCCCGTGATGACGTGCAGCGCCCGGCTCCCACACAAGAACCAGTCGGCAGCGAATCCGAGGGCATCAGTGACGCTTTCAATGTCTCAGGCCAGTCACGGCATGAATACTGAGCTGGACCTGCCCCTCGAACGCAGGATTGGCAAGCGGTCTGCGGCCGTCATAGAAAAGCACTTGGGCCTAAAAACGGCCGGAGCCTTGCTGAACTACTTTCCTCGCAGATACTTGAACCGCGGTGAGTTGACGCCCATCAGCAAGCTCCCGCTGGATGAAGAGGTCACGCTGATTGCCCGGGTTCTGTCCAACAGCACCCGCCAGATGAGGGCCCGCCGTGGTTCGATCACCGATGTGGTGGTGACGGACGAAGCCGGTGGTAGCGGTGTCCCAGGTACGTTGAAGGTCAGCTTCTTCAACGGATTCCGGGCAAAGGCAGAACTCCTGGCCGGTCGTCGGGCCATGTTTTCGGGCAAGGTGACCCGCTACGGCGGGGCCCTCGGCTTGACCAACCCGGACTTTCTGCTGCTGGACGAGGACCCTGAGGCTGAGGGTTCCGTGGATCCCGAAAAGCTCGCAGCCATGCCCATCCCTGTCTACCCGGCGACGGCCAAGCTGACCAGTTGGTCTATCCATAAAGTGATCACTTCCTTGATCCAAACCATGGACCTTGATTCTTTGGAAGACCCGCTTCCGGCAAGCATCGTCCAAAGGGACGGCCTGCTCAGTGTCGCTGAGGCCTACCGCTTGATCCATTCACCCGGGATTGCCAAGGACTGGCAACGCGCTCAGGAACGCTTCCGATACCAGGAAGCCCTGGTGCTGCAAACGGCCCTTGCACGCCGGCGCGCCCAGCTGGCTGCAGAAGAAGCCACTGCGCGCCGTCCGCGCGTGGGAGGTTTGCTAACTAAGTTCGATCAAAACCTGCCCTTTACCCTGACTGCCGGCCAATCCGCCGTCGGAAAGACGCTGGCTGAAGAGCTCGGGCGCGACACTCCCATGAACCGTCTGCTGCAGGGTGAAGTGGGCTCGGGAAAGACGATCGTGGCCTTGCGGGCCATGTTGCAGGTAGTGGATGCAGGTGGCCAGGCAGCACTCCTGGCGCCCACGGAGGTCTTGGCGGCCCAGCATTTCCACTCCATCCGCAAGACGTTGGGTGCTCTCGCCCGCGACCACATCTTTGGCGGTGCCGGCATGCTTGGCGGCGACTCCACCCAGGAAGCCGTTCAAGTGACGCTCCTGACCGGTTCCATGCCCACTGCTGCGCGGAAACAGGCAATGCTGGACGCGGCCTCAGGAAATGCGGGAATTGTCATTGGCACGCACGCTTTGCTGAGCGACAAGACCAGCTTCCAAGACCTCGGGCTGATCGTGGTGGATGAGCAGCACCGCTTTGGTGTGGAACAGCGCGATGCCCTCCGGGCCAAGGCGCAGCGGCCTCCACATTTGCTGGTCATGACAGCCACGCCGATTCCCCGCACGGTGGCCATGACGGTATTCGGTGACCTCGAGACCTCCATCCTTGATGAGCTTCCGGCCGGGCGTGCGCCGATTTCCACTCACGTCGTGGGGCTCGCGGAGAATCCGGGCTGGGTGGACCGAATATGGAAACGTTCCCGCGAAGAAGTCGATTCGGGTCACCAGGTTTATGTGGTGTGCCCCAAGATCGGCTCCGACGACGACGGTGACTTCAGTCCGGGCGAAGCGGAACCCAGCGATGTCGACCTGGCGGACGAAGGCCCGGCGCGGGAACTCGCATCGGTGACCGCCGTCGTCGAAAGCCTCCTGCAGGAGCCTTCACTGGCTGGCGTCCCGGTAGCGCCGCTCCATGGGCGGCAGGATCCGCAGGTGAAGTCGGAGACGATGGCTTCGTTCGCCTCCAACAACACCAAAGTGCTGGTGTCCACCACTGTCATTGAGGTGGGCGTCGATGTCCACAACGCCACCCTCATGGTGATTCTCGATGCCGACCGCTTTGGAATCTCACAGCTCCACCAGCTGCGTGGGCGGGTTGGCCGTGGAGGTTTGCCCGGCACTTGCCTGCTGGTGACCACGCTGGAACCCGGACACCCGAGTCGTCGCCGGCTTGATGCCGTTGCTTCAACGACGGATGGATTTGAGCTGTCCCAGGAAGACTTGAAACTCCGCCGTGAAGGCGACATTCTAGGTGCTTCGCAATCCGGCGGACGCTCCACCCTGAAGTTGCTCCGTGTCCTTGAACACGAAGACATCATTGCCCGGGCACGTACCGACGCCCAAGGCCTGGTGTCGGAAGACTCTGCCCTGCAACAACAGCCGGCACTTGCCGCCGCAATAGATGATTATTTGAACCCGGAGAAGGAGGCGTTCCTTGAACGCGGTTAGAGATCCACGGAAGCGTGTTCATGGAGAATCCCTGTGAGCCGGATCATCGCCGGGGTTGGTGGCGGGAACCCGCTGGCCAGCGTCCCCGGAACGGCGACGCGTCCCACCACGGACAGGGTCAAGGAGGCGCTCTTTTCCCGCCTGGAATCCTTGGCAGTCATTGAAGATGCCCGGGTCCTGGACCTTTATGCAGGCTCCGGATCCTTGGGCATCGAAAGTGCCAGCCGAGGGGCCCGGACCGTGGATCTGGTGGAGTTCGATGCCAAGGCAAGCGATGTCTGCCAGCGCAATGCGGATCTGGTGAACCAACTTCTGGGCGGGAAAAGGGTCTCAGTCCATCGGTCCAAGGTGGAATCATTCCTGGAGCGTGCGGGTAACGCGGACATGTGGGATCTCGTCTTCCTTGATCCGCCTTACCCCTTGGACGAACCTGCCTTGAGTGCTGTGCTGGCAAAGCTGGGGCCGCATTTGGACGATGCGGCCGTTGTGGTGGTGGAGCGGAGTTCGCGGAGCCCTGAGCCTGAGTGGCCCGACGCCATGGAATGTTTCGCCGACAAGAAGTACGGCGAGACCAAGCTGTGGTTCGCTGAGCCGGCCTAGCGGACCCTCTCTTCAGCCCGTAATACTGTCGAGCTCAACGCCCGTGAGGACGCTGGCGGGGTGGGGGCCACGTGCTAGCAGTTGCGCCGTCCAGTCCGGGGACCACGGTTTGCATGTGCCTACCAGGACGATGTTGCCCGGGTAGCGGCCAGCGAACATTCCCGTCTCAGCGAAGGCAGCGACGTCCGGCATGGCTTGGCGCAGCGCTGCCACCTGGCTACGGACGAGCGTCAGCGCAGGTTCGTCACCCACATTAACGATCAACACCCCATCCGGCCGGAGCCTACCTGCTGCTTCCTCATAGAATTCCCGGCAGGCAATATGGGCAGGGGCCTCCGGCCCGGAGAAGATATCGAGAATCACGACGTCGAACATCACCTGCGCGGGAAGCTCCGCCAGGGCGTCGCGGGCGTCGCCGATGAGAGTGGTCAACGTAGCGCCGTCAGGCATGGGCAGCTTCTGAAGTACGAAGTCCAACAGCTCACGCTCAAGCTCAACAGCGTATTGCTCCGAGCCCGGACGGGTTGCTTGGATGTACCGCGCCAAGGTGAGGGCACCGGCGCCCAAATGCAGGGCGCTGATGGGTACTCCTGGTTCTGCAGCCAAGTCCACCACATGCCCGATCCTGCGGAGGTACTCGTAGAAGATCTCCGAGGGATCGGCCAGGTTCACGTGCGATTGTTCGGCTCCGCCGATGCTGAGGATGAAGCCGCCCTCGACGAGGGTGTCGTTCTCGATGGTGGCGTGCTGTCCCGTGGTTCGGAGGAAGCGCGTTGCCTGGGGCTGGCCGGAGCCTCTGGCGTTCAGAGCCGGTCCTTCAGGGTGGCGAGGCGTTCGGCGGCTTCCTGCAGGACGCCGGTCTTCTTGCAGAAAGCGAAACGCAGCAGGCTTCGCGTACGCTCGGCTCCCTCCGGATGGCAGAACACCGGGACCGGGATGGCTGCCACGCCTACAAGCCCTGGCAGCCGCCTTGCGAGGTCAACGGAGTCGCGAATGCCCAGCGGTGCCGTGTCCACGTTGATGAAGTAGGTGCCGCTCGGGTTGTAGACGCCGAAGCCGGCTGCCCGGAGGCCTTGGGCGAGAATGTCCCGTTTGCGGCGCAGTTGATCGGCGATTCCTGTATAGAACTCATCGGGAAGGCCAAGGCCCACTGCGATGGCGCTCTGGAAGGGGGTGCCTGAACTGTAGGTCAGGAACTGCTTCACCGTGCGAACTGCAGCCACCAAGTGTGCCGGTCCGCTGAGCCAGCCGATTTTCCAGCCGGTGAAGGAAAACGTCTTTCCCGCGGATGAAATGGTGATGGTACGTTCGGCGGCGCCGGGCAGCGAAGTAATCGGTAGGTGCGGTACGCCGAAGGTGAGGTGCTCGTAGACTTCGTCGCTGACGATGATGGCGCCGTACTTTGCGGCCAGTTCCACAATCATGGACAGGACGGATTCCGGAAAGACCGCACCCGTGGGGTTGTGCGGGTTGTTCAGGAGGACAACTCTGGTGCGGGTGCTGAAGGAGCTTTCCAACATCGCGAGGTCGGGAAGGAAATCCGGGGCCAGCAGGGGAGCGGTGACGTGTTTGGCGCCGGCCATGCCGATGATGGCCCCGTAGGAGTCGTAGAAGGGTTCGAAGGTCAGGACTTCGTCCCCGGGCTGGATGAACGCGAGCAGCGTCGCTGCGATCGCTTCTGTTGCGCCCGTCGTGACAAGGACTTCAGTATCAGGATCCGGGTTCAGCCCGTAAAAGCGCTGCTGGTGGGAGGCGATGGCTTCCCTCAACGCGGGAACGCCTTTGCCGGGCGCATACTGGTTGGCTCCCGCGGCGATGGCGGACTGGGCTGCCGCTTTGATTTCCGCGGGGCCGTCTTCATCGGGAAAACCCTGGCCGAGGTTGATGGCGCCGGTGGACAGTGCCAAAGTGGTCATTTCCTCAAAAATGGTCACTCCCAGCGTTCCTTCGGGGGAGAGCAGGTTGGCTCCCGTGGCCGCCCGCTGCCATGGTGTTGCGATGGTACCTGCGGTGGTGCCCGCGCTCATATCAAGGGAAGAATTGCTGCCTGCGGATGCCATGTCAGACATGGTATCCCGGCAAAGCCATGGGGTAGGTTCGTCTCATGAGACGCGCGGTATGCCCTGGATCCTTTGACCCTATCCACAATGGACATCTCGAAGTCATCGCCCGGGCCGCCGGCCTGTTCGACGAAGTCATCGTGGCCGTGTCCACTAACTACGCCAAGAAGTACAGGTTCAGTCTTGAGGACCGAATGGAGATGGCGCGGGAAACTTTGGCCTCTTTGCGCGGCATCATCGTTGAGCCGATGGGTGAAGGGCTGCTGGCGGAGTACTGCCGCCACCGCGGTGTCTCAGCCATAGTCAAGGGCCTTCGTTCATCGTCGGACTTTGACTACGAGTTGCCGATGGCCACCATGAACCGCCAGTTGGCCGGCGTCGAAACGGTCTTCCTGCCTGCTGAAGCGCATTACGTGCACCTTTCCTCCACCTTGATCAAAGAGGTCAATGTCCTCGGGGGCGATATCTCCGATTTCGTCCCCAAATCGGTACTGAAGAGGCTCCTTGCTGGCGAGCCGCCAACAGAACCGCCGCGCAAGGGGTAGGCTTGTCGGGTACCTTGCGCCATCGCGCAGAGTTCCCCAAGCTGAAACCACTGCGCGTTCACGCGCGCCCGGCGTCGGTTTGAGTCCTCAAGCGTGATCAGGCTAAGATGGTACGTCGGTCATATGTTCTACAGGAGTTCTCATTAAGCGAGATGCAAGTTCGCCCTTGGCGCTGGTAGTCAAGGACCTTGGACGCAGTCCAGGGACCATGCGGACACTCAACGAGCATGTACCTGCGCCAAGTGACCTTGGTGTGGCGCTCATTGGCGTAAAGGAAGGCTCGGATATCGAGCTGGATCTTCGTCTTGAGGCCGTACACGAAGGAATTCTGGTATCCGGAACCGTAGTCGTCGAAGTAACCGGCGAATGCGGTCGATGCCTGGATCCCCTTGCGTATGACCTTGAGGTCAATGTGCAAGAACTTTTCTTCTATGAAGGTGTTGAGCTTTCAGGCGAAGAAGACGATGAAGAGCAACGTCGAGTCGAGTACGATCTGATCGATCTTGAGCCGGTGTTGCGGGACGCAGTTGTCACTATGCTGCCGTTCCAGCCGGTGTGCCGGGAAGACTGCCAGGGCCTGTGTTCCGAATGTGGAGCGCGCCTGGAAGACGAGCCGGGGCACCACCACGAGGTCATTGACCCTCGCTGGGCTGCCCTAGCTGATCTGGCTAAGACTGACCGGCAAACCGATTAGTAAGTGTTCGTCTAAGAGAGAAATGAGATAGCCGTGGCTGTTCCCAAGCGGAAAATGTCTCGCGCAAATACACGCGCCCGCCGTGCCCAGTGGAAGGCAACTGCCCCCAACTTGGTCAAGACCATCGAAAACGGTCAGGTTACCTACAGCCTGCCGCACCAGGCAAAGGTCGTCACTGACTCTGCCGGCACCGCGCTGTTCCTTGAATACAAGGGCCGCAAGGTCGCAGACGCCTAATCTGCCGTACAGGCTGACTAAGGATGTCTTCAACTGAAGAGCTTCTGAAGCGTCTCGGTGTCTCGATTGACACCGAGACGCTTCGTCTTGCTCTGACACATCGCTCATACGCGTATGAGAACGGCGGGATTCCCACCAACGAGCGCCTCGAGTTCCTCGGCGACTCCATCCTGGGCTTCTCCGTGACCGATTCCCTTTACCGTGAGAACCCCTCGCTGCCCGAAGGTGAGCTCGCAAAGCGACGCTCGGCCGTCGTCAGTACGCGCGCGCTGGCCGGGATAGGCCGGCAAATCGGCGTGGGCGAGTTTATATACCTCGGGCAAGGCGAGAAGCTTACCGATGGCAAGAACAAGGCCTCCATCCTGGCTGACACCATGGAAGCCCTGATCGGGGCCACGTATCTCTCGAACGATATCGAGACCGCGCGGCAACTGGTCATGCGCCTGGTAGGACCGCTCCTCAAGGATGCAGGCGCACTGGGGGCGGGAACTGACTGGAAGACGAGCATCCAGGAACTTACGGCCAGCCGGCAGCTGGGCGCCATTCACTATGCCGTCGAAGGTTCAGGGCCGGACCATGCCCGGACGTTCGAGGCAGTTCTGAACATCGGCGGAACTCCCTACGGTCGGGGCTCGGGCCACTCCAAGAAAGAAGCGGAGCAGGAAGCCGCCGCTGATGCCTGGCGTGCCCTGACCGCCCTGGACCCCACTACTGCCGGTCCTTCTTCCTCTTGAACCCAAAATGCCTGAACTTCCCGAAGTAGAGGTAGTCCGCCGCGGCTTGGCCCGTTGGGTCCGTGGCCGAACAATCACCGGAGTGGACGTCGTCGATCCGCGCTCCATCCGGCGACACACACTCGGAACCGAAGACTTCATCGGGAATCTTGAGCAAGCCACTGTGCTGGACGTCGTGCGGCGAGGGAAATTCCTCTGGATGCCCTTGGCCATGTCCGGCTCGTCCGAATCCGACCCCGGAATAGCGCCGGTCCTCACAGCAGATCTCCCTAAAGTGGCGCTGATGGCGCATCTGGGAATGAGCGGCCAACTGCTGATGCAGGACCCCGAAGTACCGGATGAAAAGCACCTCAAAGTCAGGATCAGGCTCAGTTCCGCGGATGGTATGCCGGAGCAGCTGCGTTTCGTGGACCAGAGAATTTTTGGCGGCCTGTTCGTGACGTCCCTGGTGCCGACTGTCGACGGCGGCCCTGGCGGCTTGGGCGAAACACCCCTGCCGGAGATCGCAGAAGAAGCATCGCACATCGCCAGGGATCCGCTTGACCCGTACTTTTCGTTCGACGCGTTTTATCGGAAGATCAAGAGTCGCAAGACAGGGCTGAAGCGGGCGCTGCTGGACCAGGCGGTTATTTCCGGCATCGGCAACATCTACGCGGACGAAGCGTTGTGGCGCGCCCGCCTCCATTACGCCAGGGCCACGGACACGCTTCGCCGCGCGGATGCTGGACGGCTGGTTGAAGCCGTGAGAGAGGTCATGAACGCTGCACTTGCCGCGGGAGGGACTAGTTTCGACTCTCTGTATGTCAATGTCAACGGCGATTCCGGATACTTCGCCCGGTCGCTGAATGCCTACGGGCGTGCTGGTGAAATGTGCGGCCGCTGCGCGGCGACAGGCCTGCACAGCATCATAAAGCGGGAACAGTTTATGAACCGTTCTTCCTATACCTGCCCTGTGTGCCAACCGCGGCCCCGGAATGGACGTTGGTAGGCCCAAAACTGTTCCGGAATCGGGATCGCAATGGCAGACTGTCCCCATGAACAGCTTGGCGCTTCGAATCGCCATCGCAAGGATCAACGCCACCACGATGCGGGTGGCGTCAGTTCTATCCGCTCTCCTTCGTGAAAGCGCCTCCCAACCTTTCGGCAACCCAGTCACCCCGGGTACGCCATGATGGCGCGGCGGTTGGTCATCGCGGGCATTTGCCTTGCTGTGCTGATCGCCGCCGTCGCCATAGTTCTGGACCAGATGGCCGGGAAGCCAGGGCCGTCTGCTGCCCAAAGCACATCCTCTTCCGCTCCGAGTACTGGCTCCGGCATCACCCCGTCCGGGGGAGCAACCCCTGGCGGCACGGGAGATCCCACCGGCGATCCTCAGCCCGGCAGCCCGGCGTCGGGGACTGAAGGCAGCGGTGAGGGTGATGATGGTCCGTCCACTGCCAAGCCGCTCGAAGTCCTGCCGCCGGTGACTGCCACCCCAACAGGGCTGCCTCAACCATCTGCCCCCGCACCATTGGTCACCACCTTGCCTGACCCCGGCAGCGCAGCCGGCGAAGTGGTTGACGGGTGGCCTGCCGACATTCTGACGTTGCCCGAAGGAACGACGATCGGTTCCACGTCAGTGTCGACGTCGGGTGATGTCCTCCAGGTGGCTGCTGATGGCATCATCGCCAAGCCACAGGCAGAGGTCTTGGCGTCCTTCCGCCAGTCGTTGGTTGCCCACGGGTTCTGGTCTGAGGCTGCGCCGGCCGCAGAGGGCGCACTGGCCGAACGATTCGTGCGAGGCGCAGACACGGTCACGGTTTCAGTGTCGACGACAGGCACAGGCAACTCACGCTTCCAGCTTTTGGGCAGCCTGCACACGGCGGCGGACTAGGGGCAGCGATGTACATTTCACTTTCGGACCGGGGCAAACGGGACAAGCCGGAGGGAACAAGAACGGCACTATCGAGCGAAGTGCCGTTCCGTTTGTCTCCGGTCATTCTGTGGCTGGGCATTGTGAGTATGGTCACCGATGTTTCTTCGGAATCAGTCACAGCGATCCTCCCTTTGTACGTGACCGGCTTCCTGGGGCTGTCCACCATTGCCTTCGGGTTCATCGACGGAATCAACCAGGGTGCCAGTGCAATCGTCAGGATCGCGGCCGGCTGGGCTGCCGACCGCAGCGGACACCCCAAACGGATAGCTTTGGCCGGCTACGGATTATCAATGCTTGCCCGGATCGGTTTCCTCTTCGCGGGCGGGTTCTGGGCAATTGCGGCGATAGTTACCGGGGACCGGATCGGCAAGGGCATCCGCACTGCACCGCGGGACGCCCTCATTTCAGTTTCAGCACAGCCTGAACACCTGGCCCGTTCGTTCGGCGCTCATCGCATGCTGGACAACATCGGCGCCGCAGCCGGGCCGTTGATCGCCTTCTTCGTGTTGTTGATGATTCCCAACGGTTTCAGCACGGTTTTTGTGGTGTCGCTGGCGTTCGCCGTGATCGGTGTTGCCGTCCTCGCCTTGGTGGTGCCTGACATTAAGGCACATGGCGTTAAGGGCATGGAGGAGCGTGAAGGCCGCCGTCTTTTCGCTTTCTCCTGGTCCCACCTGAAGGAACCGGGCCTCGGCAAGCTGCTGATCGCTGCCGGTTTGCTGGGCTTGGTGACCATCGGCGACGGCTTCATCTATCTGGTGCTGCAGGCACGGGATTCTTTCGCAGTCCAGTGGTTTCCGCTGTTGTTCGTAGGCACAAACGTGGTGTTCCTGGCTTTCGCCATTCCGCTGGGACGGCTGGCTGACCGGGTGGGAAAAATCCC
Source organism: Paenarthrobacter sp. GQ52 (assembly GCF_059759005.1). NCBI lineage: Bacteria > Bacillati > Actinomycetota > Actinomycetes > Micrococcales > Micrococcaceae > Paenarthrobacter > Paenarthrobacter sp. GQ52. The sequence goes on along the minus strand of NZ_JCAXEJ010000014.1, from coordinate 85,288 downwards.
GGTGTTCGTGGGTGGGCATATTGCACTGCTGGCAACGTACCTTCTCGCGGCGGCACCTTTTGGTGGGCTGTGGGCGACCGTCGGTTGCCTCATCCTTCTGGGGGCGTTCTATGCAGCCACCGACGGCGTGCTGGCCGCCTTGGCCAGCCAGCTGACACCTCCGGGAAAACTTGCTACGGGCATCGCGTCCGCGCAGACCGTAGTGGCGCTAACCCGGATGTTGGCATCGGCAGGTTTTGGTGTTCTCTGGTATGCGGTTGGTGCCCCAACGGCCATGGTGGTGGCGGGTGGATTGCTCGCTTGTGCTGTTGTGGCTGTGGCCTTTATCCTGCGTGGCGCAGGGGTTGCGCCGGCAGGGGACCCGGATGACTCGAGCAACGAGGCATGAGCGGCGCGCTCGCTGAAGGCAAGCTGCGGTGGGGTGCACTCCTGGCCGTCACGGCACTCGTCCTGGTGGCGGCCGGTATATACGCGGTGGCGGCCTACCAGCGTTTTGAAGAAAGTCGCACTGCGGCTTCGTCCGTGGGCACCACAGCGAGCCAGCCGCTTCCAGCAGCGCCCTTCATCCTTTTTCGCAACACAGCATCGGGCCAAGGCTATGGCAACGCGGCCACTGTGCCGTTGGCATCTCCCGATGGCAACCGGGCCGTCAGTGGGCAGGAGTGCGACCGCGTGTACGGAACGTCTGAGAAGGTGGTGTGCCTGAAGACAAACCGTGGACTGGTGACGGCGTTTGAAGCTGCTGTCCTGGACCGCAACTGGGAGCAGCAAAGGGCATGGCCGGTCCCGGGAATACCCAGCAGGACCCGCATCAGCCCCGACGGATCCATGATTGCCACCACCGTGTTCGTCTCGGGCCACTCCTACGCCACGGCAGGCTTTTCCACGGCCACCGAGATCAGCCTTCCGGAAGGCACATCAGGCAACCTCGAGGACTTTGCTTTGATGGTGAACGGCGAAAGGCTTCTGGCTACGGACAGGAATATTTGGGGTGTGACGTTCGCGCCTGGCCAGAGCGATGTTTTCTACGCAACGGCCGCTTCCTCCGGGCGCATCTGGCTGGTTCGGGGGAGCCTGTCCGCGAAGACCCTGACTGCCATTCACGACAATGTGGAGTGTCCGTCCATTTCGCCTGACGGCACGAGGATCGCGTTTAAGAAGAACGACGGCGGGGCGCTGGCCGCACACTGGAAAGTCGCAGTGCTTGAGCTCGCTACGGGACAACAAACCGTGCTCTCCGAGAAGCGCAGTGTTGATGACCAGATCGAGTGGCTGGATAACCGGAACCTGCTCTATGGCTTGGCAGCCGATGGCGGTAACGGTGACAGCAACATATGGAAACTCGGCACGGACCCGACCTCACAGCCAAGCCTGTTCATCGCCCATGGGTGGTCTCCCAGCGTCGTCCGCTGAAGGTAGTCGTCCGCTGAAGGTAGTGGGCTCAAAATCGGCTGGCACATGGAACCGCTGGTACGTGGAACCGCTGGCGCCCGGCCCGGAGTTCGGGGGGCGGGCACCAGCGGAAGTCGCCGTTTACGGCCGGCCGTCAGCAGGCCCGCAGCAACCCGCAGAGAAGCCCGCCGGTTTGCGTGGGACTGGGCGTCGGACTCGGGGTCGGACTGGGTGTGGCCGTCGCCGTAGGAGTCGCCGTCGCCGTCGCTGTTGGTGACGGCGTTGCCGTGGCGGTGGCAGTCGGAGTAGCTGTGGCTGAAGGTGCAGCCTGCTGCTGGGCCGGCGCCGCCGTGGAGTACACGACGTCAACGAAGTAGTTCGTGGCGTTCCAGGAGTTGGTTGGCATTACACCGCCGGATCCGTACCGGTAACGGCCATTGTTCGGGCCGGTGGCCGTAAATACTCCGCTCGTCCACGTCTGGTTGAAGAAGCCCTGCGTTGAGGAGTAGCGGCCGTTCGGCGCCCGGTAGGACACGACGTAGGTTTGGCCTGTCGCCAGTGCCACTGGTGTGGCCAGGGTGGCGGTTTGCCAGCCCGTTGCCGTCTCGTTGGTGAAGGTTACTTGAGCCAGGCGGGTGCCGGCTGCATTCCAGAGTGAGCCCACATGGGTTCCGGTGTTACCGGTCCCCTTGTAGAAGCGGATGCCGGTCACATTTCCCGCTTGGGAGACTGTGAAGGCAGTACCGAGTTCCACAGATAGGAAGTCGGAGTTTGCGGCCACCTGTGGCACCAGCGATCCAAAGATCGTGGATTGTTGCATTGTTGGGGCGGCCGTGGTGAATTGCCAATTGCTCGGGGGCAGTGTCTGCCCTTGTGGAGTTGCCACACCTGAGACGCTGGCGGAAATCGCAGTGTTGGCCGGCAGTGCAGCCGTCGGCGTGAAGGTAATGGTCTTCGCGTCGGCGGACAAGGCAGCCGTCCCGGCGACGGACGAGCCGTTCGCGGTCAAGGTGAACGAGGCACCGGGTTTTATGGCCGTGGAGAACGTGATGGACGGTTTCACGTCAGTCGGAATGGCCGTTGCGCCGGGTGCCGGCACCTGTGCCACCATGCTCAGTGGCGGTGCCGCTACGGTAAATACCAAATCCACGAGGTAGCTTGCCGTGGATGCGGTATTCGGGAAATCCCCGCTGTAGGAGTAAGACCCGGAATCCGGCTCGGTCTTCAGCGGCCCCCTGGTGAAGCCTTCGCCGAATCCTCCGGCCGTGTATGAGTACTTACCTGTAGGCGTCTTGTAGGCGGCCACGTACTCCGTGTCAGCCTGGATGTTCACAGGTTGGCTGAAGGTGGCCGTCTGCCAGCCGGTGCTGGATTCATTGGTGAAGGTGACGGTAGCCAAAACCTGGCCGGCCGCCGTGTACAGGTACCCGGTGTGGGTTCCGGTGTTCCCGGCGGACTTGTAGAAGCGCACGCCGGTTACCTGGCCGGCGGTGTCACTGCTGAACCGGACGCCCAACGTCAAAGGCACTCCATCATTGACTTCGACAGTGGTCGGCGTCACCGTGTCCTCGTACAGGGTGCAGGGGCATGAACCAGGTGTGCCGGCCGGCGGGACAGTGGTGAACTGCCAGGTACCACCGGACGACATCGGTTGTCCGGACGCCGCCGTCGCAGTCACCGTTGCCGTGTACGTTGTACCGGCCGCCAAGGAGGCCGCCGGAGTGAACGTGACCTTGCGCGTTGCCGTGTCGTAGGCGGTGGTTCCTGAAACCGCAACGCCGGCGGCGGTCTTGAGGGACAGAGTAACGCTTGAGGCAACTGCGGCCTCGGAAAGGACTGCGCTCACGGTCGAGTTCAGTGGGACGCTGGAAGCGTTCGGGATCGGGTTATGACCGCCGACCGTGAACGGTGGCGCCGAAACCATGACCACCACGTCCACCAAGTAGCTGGCGGACGACCGCGAACCCGGGAAATCGCCACTGTACGTGTACGCGCCCGCGTCCGACACAGTCCGCAGGGGTCCAACGCTCATGCCGGACCCAAAGCCGTTGGACGTGGCCGAGTAGGCCCCCGTGGGTGACTTGTAGGACGCAATATATTCAGTGTTCGCCGCAATCTGGACGGGCTGGCTGAACATTGCGGTCTGCCATCCGGAGCTGCTCTCGTTGGCGAAGGTAACTGTTGCCAGCTGCTGGCCCGTGGCCGTGTAGAGGGCGCCCGTGTGCGTGCCCGTGTTGCCGGCTGACTTGTAGAACCGGATGCCGGTGACCTCGCCTGCCGAAACACTCGAGAACCGCACACCCAATGTCAGCGGAACGCCATCACGGATCTCGGCAATCCCTGGCGTCACGCTGTCGTCGTAAAGACTGCAGGGGCAGGAACCGGGAACCGGCACCGTCGACGCTGTAGTGAACGTCCAAGTGCCGCCTGAGGTTACCTGGCCGCCTACCGTGTCGGTACCGGCAAGAGTCGCCGTGTACTGCGTACTGAAGGCCAACTGCGACGTCGGAGTGAACGTGGCGCGGCGGGTAGCAGCGTCGTAGGTCGTGGTGCCGGCCACGGGACCGGCAGCAGACCGCAGCGTCAACTGGACGCTGGCGGCGGTGACGGGCTTGGAGAACACCGCGCTGACCTTCGTGGAGACCGCGACGCTTGACGACGACGGGATCGGGGAGTGCCCGGACACCGTCATTGGGGAATTGTCAACGGTGCTGAAGATGGCGTCGGCGAAGTAGTTGCCCCCGTTGAAGCTGGTGGTCGGGAAGCTCTGGGAGGTGCTGTACACACCCGCGGGTTCAGCGCCAAAGCCCCCCGCAACCGTCAGTGGGGCAGCGGTGGACCCGAAGCTCACCCACTGGAAGTCCTTGGTGGCATAGTGCCCCCGTGGAGCCCAATACGAGACCGTGTACTTCTGCCCGGCGGCGACCGCTACAGGTTGGCTGAACAGCGTGCTCTGCCAACCGCTGGCAGTCTCATTGCTGAATGTGGCGGTGGCCAGGCGCTCGCCGGAGGAGCTCCAGAGTGAGCCCGTATGCGTTCCTGTGTTTGCGGTGCTCTTGTAGAAGCGGACGCCGGTGATGAAGCCATCCACTGTGGGAGTGAAACGCAGTCCCATTTCGTAGGCGCCCCCATCACCGGAGTCCTGGATCGCGGGAACCGTTTGGCCGAACACACTGTACGGTCCGCTCAGTACGAGGTTGCGGGTGGTCGGAGTTCCAATGTTGGCGCTGTCGTCAATCGCCCGAACCTGGATGGTGGCATTCGCGAGGCCCTGCTGGATGTAACTGTAGGTCCAGTTCTGCTTGCCCGCGGCGGGGTGCCAAGTGCTGCCGCCGTCCGTGGAAACCTCGACGCCGGCAACCACGCCGCCGGTGTCGGCTGCGGTGCCGCTTACTGTGACTTTGCTGCCATGGGGGATGGTGGCCCCGTTGGCCGGGGCGGTAACAGCAACCGTCGGCGCTGTCCGATCGCTGCTGGCGGCCGCGGCCACAAGGCCTGCTGCCCGCGAAGCCGGCTGCGCCCCCATGTCGGCAAGAAGGTTGACTTGGGCTTGGCGCATCCTCGGGTCAGCCGGAGCCCCGTTGCCGTCGTGTTCCTGATCCAGGCCCCAGGTCCACTGCACGCTGCCGGCTGAGAACACCAGGGCCCCGCTCGCAGCGCGATACAGCGTGACGTTATGGGTGGTGGTTCCGGGCTTCACCGTGTTCCCGTAGTCCTGCAGATATTCAGCTACGCTGCCTACCGTTGTGGACAGGCGGATGAGGCCCGCCGGACGGAAGCCGTTGTCGATGTCCTCGTTCGACTCATACCCCACGGTGTGCGGAGCCAATGCCGCCGACGAGCCTGCCGGCAGGGAAGCCAGAGTGGTATTACGCCATAGCCGCGTCTTGCCTTCCTCGGAGCTGACGGTCACGGGAAGGTCGGAGTAGTTGGACATGTACAGGGTTCCAGTCAGCCCGTTCTCCGGGAGTCCGCCGCCATTGGCCTGTGATGCGAAACGCGGGTCCCGCCAGGTGCCTGTCCACTGCGGGCTGGGGTCGATCTTGCCGTTGGACCACGTCTCCTTGTAGGAGGTCAGCGTGCGCCCGGCTGCGCCATCCACGATTGAGGGTTCGAAACGGGTCCTCCAATACATCTCGTTGCCGGACAAGAACTGCAGGTTGACGCCCGCATCGCGTGCCGCTGCGACGTTGGCGCGCTGTGGGCCGGACCAGTATTCATCGTGCCCCACGGACAGGAACACTTTGTGATTGAGCAGTAAACTCCCGCTGCGGTCGGTGTCGAGCCCGCTGATGTAGCTGACGTCATAGCCGTTTTGCTCCAGGAAGCGGACCATCGGGTACTCGTTGGCGAAGTAAAAGTCCCTGCCATCGGGCCCGCCGCGGCTGTTCATGGGCCGGTTGTAACTGATCTTGTAGGCCCTGCCATTGTCACCGCCCTCATAGAAGCTGGAGCCTCCGTAAGTGTTGTAGGCCTGCCATGTGGTGTCACTGGTTTGGAAGACCACGTCCGAGCGGCTGGCGTCTTGGCGGACAACGAACGTTATGTGGCTTTGGCCGCCAGTATCAGGCCTTGTCAGCAGGGCAACGTAAACACCGGATACTGCTGTTGCCGGCACTTGCCACGTTGCCGACACACCCCACGTGCCGCAGTCGTACAGCTCCGTGGCGAGGTCGCTCCGGCAGGCAGGTTGGTTCTGGCGCAAGACCGATGGCACAACATCCGCGATCTTGCGCGCTCCGTTGCCGCCGTACCAGCCTGTGCGGTAGATCGCTATGGTGTAGCTCGGCGCATTCGTGGCCACCTTAAAGCGGATGGGCTGGCCGGCATTGACGCTGATCTCGGTCGAGAAGCCTTGAATGCTGTCATCCCCGGCTCCAAGGATGTCCCACTCCGATGGGGGGCTGCCTGGTTTGGAGTTCTCGCAGACCACAGGGTTTACCACGGGGTCGCAGGGCCCTGCCGCAACGGCTGCTGGTGCTGTAAGAGGCAGCAGGGCTGCCACCATGGCAAGCACCAAGGGCACAAGAAACCCTTTGAAGACCCGCTGCGGTTGGGTAGCTGAAGGACCGGGCATGAGAACTCCTGGAGTGGTACGCCGATTGCTAAGACGGGGCCACGCATTAAGCGCAGCCCCTGCTTGCCGCTCCCCAGCCAGGGTCAAACCAAGATCTTCAGTTATGAAATACAGGATTATCACGGATGGATGTTCCGAAGATCGGGACCGGATCCGGCAAAGACCGAACAGAAGTTCAAGCCGAAGCCGGATCACAGGAACGAATCCGCCAAGTAACCCTTGGCAGGAGTGTAGGGGCGTGGCTTGCCGCCCGCAAGGGCTTACGCCTTCAGATCCGCGGATTTCGCACAAACCGCAGTAGATTTAGTGGATACAGACACCCGGGCCACCCAGGAGAACCGAAGCGCCTTGCACCTGAAAAGTTTGACTGTCCGAGGATTCAAGTCGTTTGCGTCGGCCACGACCTTCGACTTTGAGCCGGGCGTCACTGCCGTCGTCGGTCCCAACGGCTCGGGCAAATCCAATGTGGTGGATGCCTTGGCCTGGGTCATGGGAGAGCAGGGCGCAAAAACCCTCCGCGGCGGCAAGATGGAAGACGTCATCTTCGCGGGTACCTCAGGCCGGCCTCCGCTGGGCCGAGCCCATGTAGCCCTGACAATCGACAATGCGGACAACGCTCTCCCCATCGAGTACAGCGAAGTCACCATCTCCCGGACCCTCTTCCGTACGGGCGGGTCCGAGTACGCCATTAACGGCGCACCCTGCAGGCTCCTGGACATCCAGGAACTCCTCTCCGATTCCGGCCTCGGCCGCGAGATGCACGTCATCGTCGGACAAGGCCAGCTGGACCGCGTACTCCATGCCACCCCTGAGGACCGCCGCGGCTTCATCGAAGAAGCCGCAGGCATCCTTAAGCACCGCCGCCGCAAGGAAAAGACTGTCCGCAAGCTGGAAGCCATGCAGGCCAACCTCGCACGGCTCGGTGACCTCACGGCAGAGATACGGCGGCAACTAACCCCCTTGGGCAAGCAGGCAGAAATAGCCCGCCGTGCCCAAACAGTCCAGTTCGATGTCCGTGATGCCCGCGCACGACTTTTAGCTGACGACCTCGTGCAACTGACCACAACCCTTGAAAAGGACGTCGCCGACGAAGCAGCGCTCAAGGAGCGCCGCCAGGTGGTTGAAGCGGAGCTGGGTGCGGGGAGGCGGCGCCAAGCTGCCTTGGAGCAACAGGCCACCGAAGCCACACCGCGACTCAACGCAGCACGCGACCATTGGTACCAGCTCTCAGCAAACAGGGAACGACTCCGCTCGCTCGGATCACTGGCCACCGAGCGCAGGAGGCTCTTGGGTTCCTCGGAGGTCAGCCCGGACACAGGACGCGACCCCGAGCAACTCGAACGCCAAGCCGCCAGGGTCCGTGAGGAACAGGCTGCCCTTGAGCACGACATCCTTGCAAAGCAAGCGGCACTCCTGGAGGCCACAGTTGCCAAGGACTCGGCCGAAGCGCTCGCAGCTGCGGAAGACAAACGCTTGACGGCCATGCTGAGGGCAGCCGCCGACCGTCGGGAAGGGCTGGCCAGATTGGCAGGCCAGGTGGCCGCGGCCAGGTCCAGGGCTGAAGCTGCCGAGGCCGAACGTGGTCGCCTCAGGGAATCCCTCGCTGCAGGTGATGAACGGCGCCGCAAGGCCCAGAGCGAGTTCACTGCCCTCGAGTCGCAAGTGGCCGGTGTTGAGGATGGCGAAGAGAGCCTTGACGCTGACTATGAGGAGGCCAATGACGTCCTGGACGCAGTCCTCGCGGAAATCGAGGAGCTCAAAGCTTCTGAGCGGGAAGCTGTCCGTGAGCGGGACGCGCTGACGGCACGTCGCGATGCCCTTCAGCTTGGGCTCAACCGCAAGGACGGGTCCGCAAGTCTCCTCACGGCCGATGGCGTGCTTGGACCTTTGGCCGCGCTGGTTTCCATCGAGCCGGGATACGAGGCCGCAATAGCTGCCGCCTTGGGGAGTGCCTCCGATGCCTTGGTGGTTGCCGATCAGGATATTGCTTTAGCAGCCATTGGATTGTTGAAGGATAACGACGGCGGGCGGGCAGCATTGCTTCTAGCCGGCGGTACCGCTGTCGATGCAGACAGCCGTGCCAACCCCGCGCTTCCCGGTGGCAGCCGCTGGGCAGCGGATGTTGTCAAGATTGCTGATCCCGCTGCCCAAGGCGCGCTCGGGCTCCTGGCCCGGACCGCCGTCGTCGATGATCTGGAGGCGGCGGCAGCCTTCATCGCGGAACATCCCGACCTCAGGGCCGTCACCCGGGAAGGTGACATCCTGACCTCCCTGACCATCACAGGAGGATCGGCCAACGCGCCGTCGCTGCTTGAGGTCCAGGCAGCAGTTGACGACGCCGTTGCCCGGCTTCAGGAGGTCACGGCCCGTCTGGAACGTGGACGCTTCGCCCTGGCCGGGGCCCAGTCCCGCCGCGCTGAGGCGCAGGACCGCGCCGATGCCGCGTTGGAGAGGCTGCACGAATCGGACGCCCGGCTTGCGGCGGTAGCCGAGCGCTTGGGTCACCTTAATTCGGTTCTTCGCAGTGCTGTTGGAGAAAGCGAACGGCTCGCTGCTTCCATGGCCAAGGCTGAAGCCAACATCGCCGATGCTCAACTGGACCTCGAAGTTGCGGCGGAGCGCCTCGCCGCGGCCCAGGAAGCTCCGGACGAGGAACCGTCCACCGACCAACGGGACGAACTCGCTGCCAGGGCCAGAACCGCCCGGGCACAAGAAACGGAGGCCCGCCTTGCCCTCCGCACGTCCGAGGAGCAAGTGGGGGCCATCAGCAACAGGGCTGCATCGCTGGAGCGGGCAGCAGCGACAGAACGCCGCGCCCGTGAAGAAGCCGCCCGCCGGGCCCAACGCCGACGCGCCCAGGCCCAGCGTGCCGCCGCAGTCGCGTCAGCGGTGGAGCAGACCCTCCGGTTCATCGATATTTCGGTGGATTTGGCGGGCTATGATCGTGACCTTGCCGAGCAAAAGCGGGAGCAGCTGGAGAAGGAACTCACCGAGGTTCGCACTGGTAACGATGCCTTGGCCCGGGAGCTTGCCCAACTTACCGATTCCGTCCACCGGGACGAGATGGCCCGGACACAGCAGCGGCTCCGTATCGAGGCCCTGGAGACGCGGTCCATCGAAGAACTGGGCCTCTCCGCTGAACAACTCATCGCAGATTACGGTCCCGATCAACCGGTTCCGTTGCCTCCTGGAACCACCACCGATAAGTGGGCTGAACTGCGGGCGCCCGTTGATGAGAATGGCGAGGCCATCATTGAGGGAGTTCCGTTCGTCCGGGCGGAACAGGAGAAGAGGCTCAAGAAGGCCGAGCGGGAACTCGCGGCGCTGGGCAAAGTAAACCCGCTCGCGTTGGAAGAGTTCGCCGCCCTGGAAGAACGGCATCAGTTCCTTAGCTCGCAACTCGAGGACTTGAAATCCAGCCGCAAAGACCTGCTGGACATCATCAAAGAGGTGGACAACCGTGTCCAGCAGGTATTCACTGAGGCTTTTGCTGATACTTCCGCCCAGTTCGACCACGTCTTTGCCCGTCTCTTTCCTGGTGGTGAGGGCAGGTTGGTGCTCACGGACCCTGACGACATGCTGAACACGGGAATTGAAGTAGAGGCCCGGCCTGCGGGAAAGAAAATCAAGAGGCTTTCGCTGCTCTCCGGCGGGGAGCGCTCACTCACGGCAGTGGCGCTGCTGGTGGCCATCTTCAAAGCCCGGCCCTCACCGTTCTATGTCATGGACGAGGTGGAGGCGGCGTTGGACGATACCAACCTGGGCAGGCTCATCACCATCTTCGAGGAACTGCGCGAGTCCAGCCAGTTGATCGTGATCACCCACCAGAAGCGCACCATGGAAGTGGCGGATGCGCTTTACGGAGTCACCATGAGGGGCGACGGCGTCTCTACGGTCATCAGCCAGAGGCTCGGTGCCGGGGCATAGCTTTATGAGAAGGTAGGGGAGTGAACGATTTCCTACCCATAATTCTGTCCATTCTCGCTGCGCTCGTAGTGGTCGGCGGACTCGTGCCGGTACTGATGAAAGCCCGGAAGACCGGAGCCAAGTACCCCGGAACACGCGACGCGAACGATCCCGTCCAGTCATCAGCAGCAGGCGGCGGAACCCTTGTGGAGGACCGCCCGGATGCGGTGACCGCTCCGGCCCCGACCTTCGACGGGACCGTGGAGGATACGGATGTCCCGGATGACGCCGCCGGGCTCGAAACCATCGCGATTGATACTCCGGCGCCGGTGGAAGGCAGGCTCACCCGCCTCCGCGCGCGTTTGATCAAGTCCAACAACATCCTGGGCAAGGGCCTCCTGGCTCTGCTGTCGGGCGACAAGATCGATGAAAACGTCTGGGACGAGGTGGAGGAGACCCTCCTCCTGGCCGATCTTGGCACCGAACCCACCATGCAGCTGGTCGATGCACTGCGTGAGCGCGTCAAGGTGCTGGGCACGCGCAGCCCCGAGGACGTCAAGGCAATGCTCCGTGAGGAGCTCATCAAGCTGGTCGATCCCTCCATGGACCGCTCCTTGAACGTCGAGCGTAAAGCTGACCGTCCCGCCGTCGTGCTGGTTGTTGGCGTGAACGGCGTTGGCAAGACCACCACAGTGGGCAAGCTGGCACGTGTGCTGGTGGCCGAAGACAAGGATGTCCTGTTGGGCGCCGCTGACACTTTCCGCGCAGCTGCTGCGGAGCAGTTGGCCACTTGGGGACAGCGAGTGGGCGTGCCCACGGTCAAGTCCGACATCGACGGCGCCGATCCCGCGTCCGTGGCCTACGAAGCCGTGAAGGCCGGCATCGACCAGGAAGTCGATGTGGTCATGGTGGACACAGCAGGACGCCTGCAGAACAAGACCGGTTTGATGGATGAGCTTGGCAAGGTCAAGCGGGTTATTGAGAAGCTGGCCGAAGTTGATGAGGTCCTGCTGGTCCTTGACGCCACCACCGGACAGAACGGCCTCAACCAGGCCCGCGTTTTCGCGGAGGTGGTGAACATCACCGGCATCGTGCTGACCAAACTGGATGGAACCGCCAAGGGCGGCATCGTCGTGGCCATCCAAAAGTCACTGGGCGTCCCGGTGAAGCTCATTGGCTTGGGTGAAGGCCCGGACGACCTCGCACCGTTTGACGCCGAGAGCTTCGTGGACGCACTGCTCAACTAACGTCGTCACCGGAGGGGGAGTGCTTTGAGGGTTCGCGCGCCGGCAGCCATGCCACTGCGGTGAGGATGAGCACTCCTCCGGTGATGCCGAACGCCCATCCGTAGCCGAGGCGGTCAGCGAGCAGACCGGCCACAATCGGACCGACAATCGCGCCCGTGTCGGCCGCCATCTGGAAGATGGCGAGTACTTTCCCTCCCGAGCGTCCGCGACCGATGACATCCGCGACGGCGGCTTGTTGCGCCGGGCCCAGCAATCCGGAGCCGAAACCCGCCACTGCGGATGCGATGAGGAATGCAGTCAGGTCGGTGGTGAGTCCTATAACGCCGGTGGCTGCGCCCGTGATGAGCAAGCCTGGGATGAGCAGGGGCTTACGTCCCCAAGCGTCTGCGAGCCGACCGCTGAATGTCAGGGCCAAGGCGTTGCCCACAGCAAAAATGGCCAGTGCCCAGGCAGCGGTCTCGGGCGCTGACTGCAGGACGGCCACGGCGAACAGCGGGATGGTGGCCATTCGGACGCCGAAGGTCACCCAGCCGTTGCCAAAGCTCGAAAATATGGCGGCGCGGTAAGCGGAGTCCGCCAGGGCTTCCTTGAGCGTCATGGCCGGGGCAGGTGTGGCGTTCTCGGCCGCGTTGCCTTCTCCGCTGAGCATGGTGCGCACCACCAAGGCCGCCACCAACAACGCTCCTGCGTAGGCAAGGAACGGTACCCGGAGGCCGAAGCCTGCCAGCAAACCGCCCACGACCGGACCCAGGACGCTTCCGATCAGGAATGCCGAGGCGTAAGCCCCGGACACGCGGCCCCGACGCTCGGGCGGTGCGAGGCGGATGAGTAGTCCCATGGCGGCAACGGTGAACATCACAGAGCCGGCCCCTCCGAGGCCCCGGAAGATCAGTAGTTGCCAATAGTCCTGCGCGAAAGCGCATGCCGCGGTGGAGACGGCCACGATCAACAAACCGGTGACGTAGACGTTCCGCTCACCGAACCGTCCAATCAAGGCGCCGCCTGCAGGGGCGAAGACCAACCGCATGAATGCGAAGATGCTGACGATCACCGCGGCGGCCGTGGCACCAACATCGAACGTCGTAGCGAACTGCGGCAGAACCGGCGCCACTAAGCCAAAGCCCAGCGCGATCAGGAACGCCGCGACCAACATCACCTTGATGTCGCGCGGAAGGGGAGCCTTATCCGGCCTGATCCTTGGGGCTTTGACGGATCTGGGCGACTCGGTCATACGGTGCTGGTCCTTCTGGTGGGATTTCTGGTGCTGCTTGCGGGGATATCGAGGTGCCTGTGGTCCAAAACCGGGTATTTCCGGTGAAGTCCGACGCCTGAAACATATCCGTAACACCGGGGATATGCACCATTTACGTTGGGGAGGTTGTTGTAACGAGCCCGCAATGTAAAACCTGCGCAGGTGAAACACGGCGGCACAAAACTCTTAAGCAGGACGCAAACGGCGTCAGGACAGCGGTTGAACCGCAGATCTAGCAAGAGAGGAACGTGCACCATGGAACTTACCGCAGGTCACGTATGGGTCATGGTGGCGGCGGCGCTTGTGCTGTTCATGACACCTGGTCTGGCATTTTTCTACGGCGGCATGACACGCGCCAAAGCAGCACTGAACATGATGATGATGAGCTTCATCTCCATCGGCATCGTGGGCGTCGTCTGGGTGCTGTGGGGCGCTTCCATGAGCTCCGGTGAAGGTTTCATGCAGATCGTGGGCAACCCCTTTGCTGCCTTCGGTCTTGCCGGAGTTGAAACCACACCGGACGCGATGATCAAGATCGGCTACGCAGCCACCTTCGCCATCATCACCGTCGCCCTTATCAGCGGCGCAATCGCAGACCGCGCAAAGTTCGGCGCCTGGAGCATTTTCGTTCCGGTCTGGGTCACCCTGGTCTACTGCCCGCTGGCCTACATGGTCTGGGGCGGCGGCTTGTTCGGTCCCGAAGGCGCCATTGGCAAGGCCCTCGGCCCGGCCATCGACTTTGCCGGCGGCACCGTAGTCCACATCAACGCGGGTGTCGCGGCACTCGTTCTGGTCCTCATCATCGGTAACCGCCGCGGGTTCGGCAAGGACCCGAACCACCGTCCCCACAACATCCCGTTCGTGATGCTCGGCGCTGCGATTCTCTGGTTCGGCTGGTTCGGTTTCAACGGCGGCGCTGCAACCACCGCGGAACAGGCGGGCCTGATCTGGATCAACACCCTGGCAGCCCCTGCAGCAGCCATGATCGGCTGGCTCATCACCGAACGCATTCGTGACGGCCACCCGACGTCGCTCGGCGCAGCGTCCGGTGTTGTAGCCGGGCTTGTAGCCATCACCCCGGCCTGCGCAAACGTAGACCCCGTTGGCGCCCTCGGCCTGGGCGTAGTTGCAGGCGTTGCCTCTGCCCTGGCAGTTGGCCTGAAGTTCCGTTGGGGCTTCGATGACTCCTTGGACGTAGTAGGCGTCCACCTCGTCTCCGGCATTATCGGCACCGTGGCCCTTGGCTTCATCGCCAAGTCCACTGACGGAGTCGGTGGCGGACTGTTCTACGGCGGCGGCATGACGCAGATGTGGGCACAGCTCGCAGCGGCCGGCATCGCCATCGCTTTCTCCGCCATCATGACCGCCATCATTGCCTTCGCCATCCACAAGACCATGGGCTTCAGGGTCTCCACGGAGCAGGAGAATGTTGGCGTCGACCTCAGCCTCCACGCTGAGACGGCATACGAGTTCGGCGTCAATGGCCACGGTGGCAGCTTCCAGCCGCTGCACAATGCAGTGACTGGAAAGTCCGACCCCGAAGCAGCCAAGACCCCCGCAGAAGGCAAGGAGAGTGTCCAGGCATGAAGCTCATTACAGCGATCGTCCGTCCCGAAAAGCTTGAAGCAGTCCGGGAAGGCCTCGAGTCGTACGGGGTCCAGGGCCTGACGGTCAGCGCGGCCAGTGGCTACGGCCGTCAGCGCGGCTACACGGAGGTGTATCGCGGAGCCGAGTACAACGTGGACCTGCTGCCCAAGATCCGCATCGAGGTCCTCGCCACGGATGAGCAGGCAGACGACATCCTGGATGTCCTCATCGCCAGCTCAAACACAGGCCGCGCCGGTGACGGCAAGGTGTGGACCGTGGATGTCTACGAAGCAGTCCGGGTCAGGACCGGGGAGCGCGGCGCAGCCGCAATCTAAGTCCTTCAGTCACACACAGCGGGCCGGGTACCAGTTCAAGGTACCCGGCCCGCTTGCCGTGTTGGCGGTGTCTATCCGTCACACCTTCTTTAGTCCTCGACGACGGTGGGCCAGTCCGCCGGCCCGGCGCTGCCGGCGTCGTACTCCTGAAGCGGGACGTCGCCGCCCTCCCAGGCGCGAAGAACAGGCTCGATGATCCGCCAGCAGTCTTCGGCGGTATCGCCCCGAACGGACAACAACGGGTCGCCGTTGAGGATGCCCTCCAGCACCTCTCCATAAGGCAGCATTCCGGCTGCGTTGAGCTCGGCCACCAAACTAGCGCGGTCCAGCGTGAAGATGTCGCCGGGGCCGTTCACGTCGACGTCGAGTTGGAGCACGTCCGGACCGAAACCGATCCGCAGCTGGTTGGGGGAGTCCACGCCCGAAAATCCTTTGGGCAGGTGGGGGACAGGACGGAAGGTGATCACGGCCTCCTTGCGTCGGCGTCCCATGGCTTTGCCGGAGCGAAGGATGAACGGGACACCCTTCCAACGCCAGTTGTCGATGTCCACCCGGACCTCTGCAAGGGTTTCAGTGTTGCGGGCCGGGTCCACGCCTTCCTCGGCAGCGTAATCCGGCACCGTTCGTTCTCCGAGGGTTCCCGTGGTGTATCGGGCCCGGCGTGTGGAATCGGCGTACGGGGCTTTGATGCTGCTGGCCCGCAGGACCGTCGCCACGGCGTCGCGCAGGTCCCGTTCTTCGATGGTGGCCGGCGCGTCGATGGCCAGGAAAGCCATGATGTGCAGGAGGTGGCTTTGGATCATGTCGCGGAGCGCCCCGGCGGTGTCGTAGTACCGGGCGCGGCCCTCAAGTGCCAGGTCCTCGTCAAAGATGACTTCCACTTTTTCGATGTGGTGGCGGTTCCACACCGGTTCCAGGAACGTATTGGCGAAACGAAGTCCCAGGATGTTCAGCACCGTGGCTTTGCCCAGGAAATGGTCCACGCGGTGGATGTGGTCCTCGGGCACCAGTGCGGCCAGCGTCTTGTTCAGCGCGTGCGCAGATTCTGTTCCCGAACCGAATGGCTTTTCCATCACCAAGCGTGTTCCCGCTGGTAGCTGATCCTCATGGAGAACCTCGCAAGCCTTCTGGCTGATGTGCGGCGGCAGGGCGAAGTAAATGGCTACCGGGCCTTCCAACCTGGCCAGCAGCTCCGCCAAAGGCCCGTCTGCCGTGACATCGAGCTGATGGTATTCGGTTGCTGCGGCTACAGCAGCCAGTGCAGCGCGGCCTCCTGCGTCGGCTGCATCCGACGCCGCAGCAAAGGCGCCATGAACCCGTTCCTGCCACTGTTCAGGGGACCAAGGGTCGGAACCCGCCCCGACCAGCCGAAGTCCGGGCGCCCGGCCGGAAGCCAGGAGTCCGGCAAGCCCGGGCAGGAGCAGCCTGCCTGTCAGGTCCCCGGACGCGCCGAGGATGAGCAACGTTTTTACAGTTGTTTTGCTGGTCACTGTGCCAGCATGCCATCTTGCAGGTGCGACTTGGTACCCTAGATAGTCGAGTCCCGTAGTTGAGACATATTTGCCGGGGCAAGAATCGTCAAGACTATGGCGTGCCGCATTGGCCGCCATTCGTAGACCATCGAAAGAAGTGCACGGCGCGTGTTCAATTCACTCTCTGACCGGTTGACAGCAACCTTCAAGAACCTTCGTGGCAAGGGCCGCCTCACCGAGGCTGATGTCGATGCCACCGTTCGCGAGATTCGCCGTGCCTTGTTGGATGCGGACGTTGCCGTATCCGTGGTCCGCGAGTTCACTGGCCGTATCCGCGAACGCGCTTTGGGTGCTGAAGTCTCGGGAGCACTGAACCCGAGCCAGCAGATCGTGAAGATCGTCAACGAGGAACTCAAGGAGATCCTCGGTGGCGAAACCCGCCGCATCCGCCTGGCCAAGACCGGCCCCACCATCATCATGCTTGCCGGCCTCCAAGGTGCCGGTAAGACCACCCTCGCCGGCAAGCTGTCCAAGTGGCTCAAGGCCCAAGGGCACAGCCCCATGCTGGTGGCCTGTGACCTTCAGCGACCCAATGCAGTGACCCAGCTCCAGGTTGTTGGTCAGCGCGCGGGCGTCCCCGTGTTCGCTCCGCACCCCGGTGCTACGTCCGAGCTCGAGCACCCTGCCGGTGACCCGGTAGCCGTAGCCAAGGCCGGCGTCGAGGAAGCGCGCCAGAAGCTGCACGACGTCGTGATCGTTGACACCGCCGGCCGCCTTGGCGTCGACGCCGAGATGATGGATCAGGCCCGCCGCATCCGTCAGGCGATCATCCCCAACGAAGTCCTTTTCGTCATCGACTCAATGATTGGCCAGGATGCCGTCAACACGGCGATGGCGTTTGATGAAGGCGTCAACTTCACGGGTATCGTGCTCTCCAAGCTCGACGGCGACGCCCGCGGTGGTGCCGCGCTTTCGGTAGCGTCCGTGACCGGTAAGCCGGTCATGTTCGCGTCCACCGGTGAAGGCCTGGACGATTTCGAACTGTTCCACCCGGACCGCATGGCCTCCCGCATCCTGGACATGGGTGACGTCCTCACCCTGATCGAACAGGCTGAGAAGGCGTGGGACAAAGACGAAGCCGCCCGGATGGCGAAGAAGTTCGCTGACCAGGAAGACTTCACCCTGGACGACTTCCTCGCCCAGATGCAGCAGATCCGCAACATGGGCTCCATGAAGAAGATGCTCATGATGATGCCGGGTGCGCAAAACATCCGGCAGCAACTGGAGAACTTCGACGAAAAAGAGATCGACCGCGTCGAGGCGATTGTCCGCTCCATGACTCCGCACGAGCGTGTGGCTCCGAAGATCATCAACGGTTCCCGCCGCGCACGTATCGCCAGGGGTTCCGGTGTACACGTGTCTGAGGTCAACGGCCTGCTGGAGCGGTTCGCCCAGGCCCAGAAGATGATGAAGAAGCTCGCTCAGGGCGGTGGCATGCCGGGTATGCCCGGGATGCCTGGCCTTGGCGGCCCCGGCGGCGGACGCAAGGGCGGCAAGAACGCTCCCAAGAAGAAAGCGCGCTCGGGCAACCCTGCCAAGGCAGCCCAAGAGCTGCGGGATGCCGAAGCCAAGCGTGCAAATGCAGCCTCGGCAGCCCCCACAGGCGCGGCATTCGGCCAAGGCGCAGCAGACTTCGATCCCTCATCGCTCAACCTCCCCAAGGGCTTCGACAAGTTCCTGGGCAAGTAGTCCGTGGCTGACATCCCAACCGCGTCGCAGTTGGGATGTCAGAGCCGTGGAATAGGCTGAACCAATGCATAAGCAGCGCGTAGTCTTCGTCCATGGCCTGGGAAGTTTCGGTGCTGCGGCATGGCCGAAGCAGCATGGCATGGCCCTTGCTTATGATGCACTCTTCCTCCGGCGGCACGGCTTTGACGCTATGGCCGAACCGGTGGAATCCAACGTGGCGGCGGACGTCGCCATTCTGATCAATGCGTTGGTCGATTCCGGCGGCGGTCACATCGTTGCCCATGAACAAGGTGCAATTTCCGCCATGCTGGCAGCCGTCGAGCGCCCGGACTTGGTGCACTCACTTTGCTTGGTAGAGCCGTCCTGTTTGTCCCTGACCGCTGAGCTTCCGGCGACTGCTTCCTATCGGGCCCTCATGGAACCGCTGTTCGACGTGCGAAACCAGCTCAGCGACGCCGATTACCAGCGTGAGTTTTACCGGCGTGCTTTCTCCGCCGAGACCGGCGGACTGGACACTCGGGAGGCGCGGCGGTCAGCACACAGGCTCCGGCTCCAAGCACCGCCATGGGAGGCTCCACTTCACATTGTGCCGGGCGTTCCCACGCTGGTTCTCACTGGCGGTTGGGAGCCCCTGTACGAGGAAATCGCCGGCTATCTCCAGGAGACCGGCGCCCTCCGCCGCGTGGCAGCGGGTGGACACCGGCCCCAGGATTCAGTTGATGGCGACCAGGCAATCCGCTCATTCATCGCGGACGTCGGACGAACCATGTCAGCTCAGGCTTCCTGAACTGCTTCCGTTTAGGTTCGTTGGACCTGAAGCTCCGGCAGGTAGACCTTTCCGCCGGAGGCCAGGAACTCCTCGCTCTTTTCCCGCATCCCGCTGTACATCCCGGCGATTGCGGCCTGCGACTCTGCCGAACCATACTCGTCACGGATGTCCTGGCTGATGCGCATCGAACAGAACTTGGGGCCGCACATGGAGCAGAAATGCGCGGTCTTCGCCGGCTCGGCGGGCAGGGTCTCGTCGTGGAAGGATTCTGCCGTGACCGGGTCAAGGGACAAAGCGAACTGGTCCCTCCAGCGGAACTCGAACCGTGCCTTGGAAAGAGCATCATCACGCTCATGGGCCCCCGGATGTCCCTTGGCGAGGTCCGCTGCGTGAGCCGCGATCTTATACGTGATGACACCGGTCTTGACGTCGTCCTTGTTGGGAAGCCCCAGGTGCTCCTTGGGGGTCACGTAGCAGAGCATCGCGGTGCCGTAGCGGGCAATTTCCGTGGCGCCGATTGCTGAAGTGATGTGGTCATAGCCGGGGGCGATATCGGTAACCAGCGGCCCCAACGTGTAGAACGGCGCACCCTTGCAGAGTTCCTGCTGACGCTCCACATTTTCCCGCACCAGATGGAAGGGAATGTGCCCGGGTCCCTCCACCATGACCTGGACGTCGAAATCCCACGCCCGCTGCGTCAGCTCCGCGAGCGTATCAAGCTCGGCGAACTGCGCGGCGTCGTTGGCGTCGGCGATGGAACCCGGGCGGAGACCGTCACCCAGGGAGAATGCGACATCGTATTTGGCGAAGATTTCGCACAACTCGTCAAAGTGCGTGTAGAGGAAGTTCTCCTGGTGGTGTGCCAGGCACCATCCGGCCATAATCGATCCGCCGCGGGAAACGATGCCCGTGACGCGGTTGGCGGTCAAGGGCACGTACCTCAGCAGAACGCCAGCGTGGATGGTCATATAGTCCACACCCTGCTCGCATTGCTCGATCACGGTATCGCGGAAGATCTCCCACGTCAGCTGGTTGGCCTCCCCGTTTACCTTCTCAAGTGCCTGGTAAATAGGCACTGTTCCGATCGGAACGGGCGAGTTGCGGATGATCCACTCGCGAGTGGTGTGGATGTCATCTCCGGTGGAGAGGTCCATCACCGTGTCAGCGCCCCACTGGGCTGCCCACTGCAGTTTGTCCACTTCCTCTGCAATGGAGCTGGTGACTGCCGAGTTGCCGATGTTGGCGTTGATCTTGACCAAGAATGCCTTGCCAATGATCATCGGCTCGGATTCAGGGTGGTTGATGTTGTTCGGAATAATTGCCCTTCCCGCGGCGACTTCGCTGCGGACCAGCTCAACGTCACAGTTCTCCCGCAACGCAACGAACTGCATCTCCGGAGTCACGACGCCTTGTTTCGCGTAGTGCATTTGCGTGACGGTCTTACCCGCGACGGCGCGGCGCGGCACCGGTTGCGCACCCTTCCACTCCGCTGACGCGGCTCCACGCCGAACCGCGGACTTACCGTCGTCGAGCAGGTTCCTTTCCCGCCCCGAATAAGCCTCCGTGTCTCCGCGGGATTCGATCCATGGTGCACGGAAAGGCTCCAGGCCCACCACGGGATCGCTTCCGGGGCCCGCTGTTCGGTATACCTGCAGAGGTTTGTTTGCTTGCCCATTGGGAGAAGGCTCCAAGGCGATCTCCGTGACGGGGACCCGTATGCCGTTACCTGGGTCTTCCAGCCAAGCCAACGAATGGGACTTCAGGGATTGCGTTACAGTTTCCGCCGTATTTTGGACAGTATTCGTCTGGTTTTGGGCAGGGCTGTGCTGTGTTTCTGTGGTGCTCAAGGGAATACTCACTTCCTTCGCCGGCATTACCCGGACAGGTTCAACGGTCGCAGACTGCGTCAGTCCGATCTCAGCCCCTGCAGGGGCCCCCGTGTGGTCGTAGACGAAGCTACCACAGCTCCCGGCGGGCTCCCAGTCACATGCAGGCACCAGGCTCCAGCACGCCGCCCCGCTACGCTTTTGCCATGGCCAACATCATCGAATTCAGCGGACCTGCGCTCGTATCGGCAGACGAAGAGCGCCATGGGCTGTGGTCCGTAGACGGCATACTGACGTTTGAGCGTCCCGGTGCGACGCCGGACAGGATATTGGATGGCTGGGTCCTGCCAGGTTTGGTTGATGCCCACTGTCACATCGGACTCGGCCTTGGAGGAGCGGTGGATGAACAGGCAACGCTCGCCCAGGCCCAAGCAGACCTCAACGCCGGAACGCTGCTGATCCGCGATTGCGGATCGCCCGCCGACACCCGCTGGGTGCAGCAACGAACGGACCTGCCGCGACTGATCAGGTCGGGTCGGCATATCGCCCGGAGCCGGCGTTATCTTCGCGGTTTGGGTCATGAAATTGAGCCGCGGGAACTAGTGGAAACGGTCCGAAAGGAAGCCCGTGACGGAGATGGCTGGGTGAAACTTGTGGGCGACTGGATCGATCGCGGCGTTGGAGACCTCGCTGCCTCGTTCCCCGCGAAGACCGTCAAGGAAGCCATTTCCGCGGCCCACGATGAGGGAGCAAGGGTCACCGCGCATTGTTTCGGTGAGGACACCATCGATGACATGCTCGACGCCAATATCGACTGCATAGAGCACGCCACCGGACTCCTTTCGCGGCACCTTCCCCGTTTGGTGGAACAGTCAGTGCCCATCGTCCCCACCCTGGTCAACATCGCTACCTTCCCGGATATCGCAGCCCAGGCAGCGCCGAAGTTTCCGGAGTACGCGGACCACATGATGCGTCTCTGGGAGCGTCGTCGCGAGCGTGTGCTGGAGGCCTTCGAAGCGGGGGTTTCCGTCTATGCCGGTACCGACGCCGGTAGCGTGATCAAACACGGCAGGATTGCGGACGAAATGATGGAACTGCACGACGCCGGCCTTCCGCCGGCGGCGGTCCTGCACGCCGCCGCCTGGGGCGCCCGTGAGTGGCTGGGAGTCGAGGGCATCAGCGAAGGCGCAAGTGCCGACGTCGTGCTTTGCAGTGACGATCCACGCCGTCATCCGGGTACCATCGCGGCGCTCAAACACGTCGTGCTCAGGGGTAATGTCGTTCGTTAGGAATAAATTGAAGCTTCAAGTAATTTAGATAGGTAAGAAGGTGCCGATGCGCGGCCACCTCAGAACCGGGAGCTTCACATGACCTCATCATTCAGCCAGGATCTTCTGCCTGCCGAACTCACCATGGGCACCGTCATGCTCAAGGTGGGCGACATGAAGGTCATGAGCGACTACTATCAGCGAGCACTTGGCCTGGAAGTCGTGGCTGAGCAGGATGGTGGCCTGTACCTCGGACGCGTAGCTAAGCCCATTGTCCACCTTGCCCCCGCTGCGGGACTGCAGATTCCCGGGCGGGGAGAGGCCGGTCTGTTCCACACAGCAATCCTGTTCCAGGATCAGCCGTCGCTGGCCGCGACTATTGCTACGGCAGCGGAGTACGAACCTCGTGCTTTCGCAGGCAGCGCCGACCACCTGGTGAGCGAAGCGTTCTACTTCACTGACCCCGAAGGCAACGGAATTGAGCTTTACTACGACAAGCCGCGTGAGCTCTGGCAGTGGGACGGCAGCAATGTTGTGATGGACAATGTGGCCTTGCCTCCGCAGCGCTTCCTCCAGCAGCACCTGAGTGAAGCTGCAGTGACGGGTCAACGCGAGGCCGCTGCCGGGATCGGGCACGTGCACTTGCAGGTGGGTGACGTCGAAACTGCGCAAAAGTTCTATGTGGAGACCCTCGGCTTCGAGCGGACCGCAGGCTGGCATGGCCAGGCGTTGTTCGTTTCCGCCGGCGGCTACCACCATCACATGGCCATGAACGTCTGGAACAGCCGCGGAGCCGGCCCCCGAAAGGACACTCTCGGACTCGGGGAGGTTCTGATCGAAGTGCCCGGAAGTGACGACGTCGCAGCGTTGGCGGATCGACTGAAGGTTGCAGGAGTGCAGCATCAGCACACCGGGGCCGAGCTTCAGTTTAAGGACCCTTGGCGGAACAAGCTGCGGGTTGCCGTCCGCTAGCAGCTTGCCGCTTCTCCTGCACTAGGCTGGGCAGTGACGGCACGGAGCCATTCGGATTCGTGCCGCCGCCCCGTCAGCACGAAGGAATGAGAGTACTCTCCATGGGCTTTGCCGAAATTTTTGTAGCCACCCACGATGAAGCACTCAAGCGGGCAGCTGCCCTTGAAAAGGGTGCCGATGTAACCGGCCCCGCCGTGAGGATCGAGGGAATCACCGACTTCGAGGTGGAGCAGTTGGGCGACCTCGCAGGACAAGCTGTCCACGCCGCCGGAGCTGACTATGAGCTTGCCCTGGTTGATGTCACCAGTGATGCCCTTCTTGGGGTTCCTGAAGCCATGGTGAGGGCGTTGGCCGAACTGCTCACCTATGAAAGCGAAGGCGACGCGAACGTCCTCGATGACGTGGCTGCTGCCTGGGCCGCGCAGGACGATATGCCGTTTGATGCAGCCCGATCGCGCCAGTATGTCCAGCAGTTGGCCGCCCTCGCCACGGATGTCGAAAAGGCGGAACGCTCCGGACTCTTCGTCTGGTCTGAATGATGCATTGACGCGGACCATGCGGCACGTTTTATTCGGGGGAGTGGGCAAGAACACGCCGCTCGACGTGGGCTGAGTCGTATTTGCTCCGGGCATCTGGCACAATAGACAGGTACTCGATCGGTGCGGCCCCTCTCTCCGTGCTCGTATCTTGTCCTTCGAACCGTCAAGTATGGCCCGCCCCACGGGTGCAAAACGTCGGGTTCACCTCGTTTCAGAAACAGGAGTGACCACAAAAGTGGCCGTAAAGATTCGCCTTAAGCGCTTCGGTAAGATGCGCGCACCGTACTACCGCATTGTCGTCATGGATGCCCGCGCCAAGCGCGATGGCCGTGCCATTGAAGAAATCGGCAAGTACCACCCCACCGAAGAGCCGTCGTACATCGAGGTCGCTTCCGAGCGCGCCCAGTACTGGCTTTCCGTTGGCGCCCAGCCCACCGAGCAGGTTGCCGCGATCCTCAAGATCACCGGTGACTGGCAGAAGTTCAAGGGCCTGCCGGGCCAGGAAGGCACCCTGAAGACCAAAGCTCCGAAGGAAGCCTTCGTAGCCCCGGAGAAGGGTTCCGTCATCATTCCGGAAGCCATCACCAAGAAGGCCAAGAAGGACGAAGCCGAAGCTCCGGCCGAGGCTGAAGCAGAGACCACCGAGGCTGAGTAAGTTGCTGGCAGAAGCGCTCGAGCACTTGGTCCGTGGGATCGTTGACAGCCCTGAGGATGTCAAGGTCAGTGCCAAGAACAACCGCCGCGGGGAATCCCTCGAGGTGCGTGTTCACCAGGAGGACCTCGGACGAGTGATCGGCCGTCAGGGACGCACCGCACGCGCATTGCGCACTGTGGTTGCAGCCTTGGCTGGTGGCGAGCAGGTCAGGGTCGACGTCGTCGACACCGACCGTCGCCGGTAACGCGCTCAGCAATACTTGTCTTAGATCCGGCCCCTTCACCGAATATGGTGGAGGGGCCGGATTGCTTTATCCACATTTTCCTGTCCGTTGCCACCCGGTGGCGCGGACATTACAAGAATTCAGAGGAACCCATGCAGCTCCAGGTGGCCCGGATCGGCAAACCCCATGGCATCCGCGGCGAGGTTACGGTGCAGGTTCTCACCGATGCCCCCTCCGAGCGCTTCGTCGCCGGAACGGAGTTCGTCGTTGAGCCCGCCTCCGCTGGACCTTTGACCATCCGCAGTGCCAGGTGGAACAAGGACATCCTCCTGCTTGGCTTCGAAGAAATTGCCGACCGCAATGCCGCCGAGGTCATCCGTGGGGCGAAGCTCTTCATCGAAACCGAGGAACTCGACGACGAAGACGATGATGAGGGCTGGTACGAGCACGAGCTCGTTGGCCTGGAGGCCCGGGTAGGTTCGCAAGTGGTGGGCAAGGTTGCCGCCCTCACCACGCTGCCCGTTCAGGATCTGTTGACGGTCAAGGCTGACAACGGCAAGGAAATCCTGGTTCCCTTCGTCGAGGAAATTGTGCCGGAGGTCAACGTCGAGGGTGGGTACATCCTTATCACCCCGCCGACTGGGCTCTTTGAGATCAACGACGAAAACCCCAAGGAGCCCACGGACGACGCCGGGGATGATGCCTGAATGAGGATCGATGTCGTCAGCATATTTCCTGAGTACCTCGCCCCGCTCGAGCTGTCGCTCATCGGCAAGGCCCGCCAGGACGGGTTGTTGGAGCTCAACGTCCACGATCTGCGCACCTTCACCACCGACAAGCACCGGACCGTAGATGACACGCCGTACGGTGGCGGCGCTGGAATGGTCATGAAACCGGAGCCATGGGCCCAGGCCCTCGAATCGGTTGCCGCAGCCCGCGAAGGCTCCAAGCCGGTGCTGATTGTCCCTTCGCCGGCAGGGGAGAAGTTCAACCAGGCCTTGGCCTATGAGCTAGCCGAAGAAGAGCAGCTGGTCTTCGCCTGCGGACGCTACGAAGGCATCGACGAGCGCGTCATCGATTGGGCGCAGGAACACTTCACGGTCCGGCCCGTAAGTCTCGGTGACTACGTCCTCAACGGCGGAGAAGTGGCCGTGTTGGCCATGGTCGAGGCCATTGGCCGCCTCCTTCCCGGCGTGGTTGGCAACCCTGAGTCTTTGGTAGAGGAGTCCCACTCCGATGGCCTCCTGGAGTATCCCGTGTACACCAAACCGTCGGCATGGCGGGAACACGACGTCCCTCCGATCCTCCTCAGCGGTAACCACGGCAAGATTGCACAGTGGCGGCGCCACGAGCAGTTCCGCCGGACGGCTGAGCGCCGGCCTGATCTTATGGAGGGTTTCGACGCCGGTGTGTTGAGTCGCGCGGACCGTATGGCCCTCGCGGACCTTGGGTACGACGTCGTTGACGGCCGCCTCCGTGCCAGACCGGTCGGGGACGCCGAAAACTAAGTCCACTTTCCGCCGTCGAACGTTCGGAACTCATGGCAGTTGGCCGGATGGTGGCGACTATGGCAGAATTAACCCTTGTGTCTGCTGGGCTGACACCTGCCACAGGGGGAGTTCAGCCAACAGTCGGACAACCCGGCGACGCCAATCAGTGGCGGAGCTGGACACTAAGAAACTTCGGCAGGGATTTCCGGTTGCTTTCGTGCCCGGGCTTGTCTGCCGTAACCCAAAGTGAATGACCTGTGGCGTTCACCAGGAGTGGATTAATGCATATCCTCGATAGCGTAGATGCAGCCTCGCTGCGTAACGATGTTCCGGAGTTCCGCGCGGGCGACACCCTCAAGGTTCACGTCAACATCATCGAAGGCAAGAACTCCCGTGTCCAGGTATTCCAGGGCTTCGTCCTGGGCCGCCAGGGTGACGGCGTTCGCGAAACCTTCACCGTGCGCAAGGTTTCCTTCGGTGTCGGCGTAGAGCGTACCTTCCCGGTACACTCCCCGATCATCGACAAGATCGAGGTCGTCACCAAGGGTGACGTCCGCCGCGCGAAGCTTTACTACATGCGCGCACTGCGCGGTAAGGCTGCGAAGATCAAGGAAAAGCGCGACTTCGCCAAGTAAGTCCCGCGACTTACGCAACGGGTCCAGGATTCGTGCCCGGTAGTTCCGGAGCAATCCGCAACGCAACAGGGATACGAGTCATGGACACAACAGAACGCCAGCCCCGTAAACAGGGCTGGCGTTTTGTTTTGCTCGCACTGGTGCTGGCCGTCGCGATCAGCGGCCTGGTCCGGTCCTTGTGGCTGGATGTCTACTACATTCCGTCCGAGTCCATGGAGCCCCTCCTCGTTGAAGGGGACAGGATCCTGGTTTCGCGGACGGCCTTCAGCGCCGAGCCGATCCGCCGCGGGGACGTTGTGGTCTTCGACGGCCGCGGTTCCTTCGCACCCTTGAGCAGCGGTCAGAGCCCATTCGTTGACGCGGTGTCGGCTGCAAGCCAATGGTTCGGGCTTACCGGCAGTGACACGACATACGTCAAGCGGGTCATTGGGGTCGGGGGCGACCACGTCCAGTGCTGTGACGCAGCAGGGCATCTCACGGTCAATGGTCAGATTCTTGAGGAACCATATCTGTATTCGGGGGATGAGCCCAGCACGCAGAAATTCGACGTCGTAGTTCCTGATGGCCGACTATGGCTCATGGGTGACCACCGTTCGCGTTCTGCTGACTCCCGTGGACTACTGGGGGCGCCGGGTGGCGGCATGGTCCCGGTCGAGCGTGTTATCGGGCGACCGGTTCAGATTGTTTGGCCACTTGATAGATTTGCAGAGATGCCTCGCTCAGCGCAGGCTGAAACATCATCGAAGAACGGACAGTAAATGCCGGACAAAGCTCCTGAGAATCCCGAGCGGTACGACGACGACGCCCGGCTCTCGGACGGAACGGCAAGTGCCGCCGCCGGTGTGGCTGAGCCGCGCCAGGTCGACGGCGTCACATCCGGCTCGCGCCATGCCGCGGACGAGCCCCGTTCCCGTGATTCTGAAGGCGGCTCCCACGCTGCAGAGAAGCCGCGCAAAAACCCCGTGCTCGTGTGGGTCAAGGAGATCGTCACTGTGGTGGCGATTGCGCTGGTGCTGTCCTTCCTTCTCAAAACTTTCCTGTTCAGGGCGTTCTACATTCCTTCCGAGTCCATGGAAAGCACCTTGGACGTCAACGATCGCATCTTCATCAATCTCCTGGTTCCCGGGCCATTCGATCTTGAGCGCGGGGATGTTGTGGTCTTCAAGGATGCCCAGGCTTGGTTGCCGCCCGTGGCCAAGAAGCCGGCCGGGCCCATGGACTGGGTGGGAGACGGTCTGGAGTTCGTAGGTTTGGCTCCTGATGACAATGAGCAACACCTTGTAAAGCGCATCATCGGACTCCCGGGTGACAGAGTTTCCTGCTGCGATGCAGAGGGCCGTCTTTCGATCAACGGTGTGCCTGTCAACGAGACCTATATCAACCCGGCAGAAGTGCCTTCGCCCATGACGTTCGACGTCGTCGTTCCTGAAGGAAAGGTATGGGTGATGGGCGATAACCGAAACCACTCAGAGGACTCCCGGGCGCACCAGGAAGTCAATGGTGGCTTCGTTGACATTGAGGACGTCGAAGGCAAGGCCACCGTCATCGCTTGGCCGATCAACCGCTGGACCATCCTCGATAACTATCAGGACGTTTTCCGTGACGTCCCTGAAGGCACCTCGTCAAAGTAAGGCATCCCGGCAAAGTAATGGCAACAACTGCTAACGGCACGAAGGGCAAGACGAAGGTCAAAGCCGCGTCCAAGACAACGGCGAAATCCACCACCAAGGCCAAGAACCCGGTGGGTTTCCCTACCCTTGATGTCGAACGATCCTTCTTGTCCTCCGGAGTGCGCTTGTTGGCCGGCGTGGATGAGGTTGGGCGGGGAGCATTGGCTGGTCCTGTGAGTGTGGGAATTGCCGTGGTCAACCTCGAGAACCACGGCTTGTTGGCAGACGTCCGGGACAGCAAACTGCTCAAGCCTGAGGATCGCGACAGGCTGGAACCACTGGTTCGGGAGTGGGCCGTGGCCTCCGCCGTTGGGCACGCATCGTCCCGGGAGATTGACCAGATCGGCATTATCGGGGCGCTCCGTTTGGCCGGAACCCGCGCCTGGTTCGAGATCCTGGCTGGCGGCGTTACGCCTGATGCGGTGCTGCTTGATGGCAGCCACAACTGGTTGTCGCCCGAGGTTCAGGCCTCTCTCTTCGATACGCCCGACTCGGGACCGTGGTGCGAAGCGCCTGTCCATACCAAGGTCAAGGCCGATATGAGTTGCCTCAGTGTTGCCGCAGCCAGCGTCCTGGCCAAAGTGGCCCGGGACCGCATCATGGTGGGCCTGCATTCGGAACTTCCTGCCTACGGCTGGAACGAGAACAAAGGCTACGCCACCTCTGCCCACCGGGAGATGATCCGGCTGCAGGGCCCAAGCGCGTATCACCGGACGAGCTGGAACCTCACTGGGCCGGAACTCCTCTGACGTCACCCTGAGCGGCGCTGCCGGCTTCCATGGCGCGGGCCGCCCGGCTGATAGTGCAAGATGGAACTATGAGCGCCGAGGACCTTGAGAACTATGAAACCGACATGGAGCTTCAGCTCTACCGCGAGTACCGGGATGTTGTCGGTCTGTTCAGTTATGTAGTGGAAACCGAACGGCGGTTCTACTTGGCTAACCATGTGGACCTGCAGGCGCGCAGCGCGGACGGTGAAGTCTATTTTGACCTGACCCTGCAGGATGCCTGGGTTTGGGACGTTTACCGCTCGGCCCGCTTCGTGAAGAACGTCCGGGTGATCACGTTCAAGGACGTCAATGTGGAAGAGTTGCCGCGAAATGAGGAACTGGCCCTGCCGAAGGATGGCGGACTTGGGGATTTGGGAGATCTCGGTAACTAGCGCCTGCCTTTGCCTGGAGTAGTCCTCCACAACCACCATATGGCCAGGTTTACCCACATAGCTTCATAGGCCTCTGCCGCCGCTTTCCCCCAGCCTGAAAGCTGGTGAGCGGAGGTGGTGGTCATGAGAGCAAAAGACCTGCTTGGTCGAAACGGCGAAGCACTGGCGGCCGGTTTTCTGGAGAACCAGGGAATGCGGATCGTCGATCGCAATTGGCGGTGTCCTCACGGGGAGATCGACATTGTGGCGTTGGAGGGCGACACCTTGGTAGTTGCCGAGGTGAAGACCCGGAAGAGCCTGGATTACGGACATCCTTTTGAGGCGGTGGACGCGGCCAAGCTGGCCCGACTCCACCGGCTCTCATCGGCGTGGTGCCGGGAGCACGACCTCAACGCCCCGCGGAGGCGCATCGATGTCGTGTCCGTGATTGATAGCGGCGTCGGTGAGCCGCAGCTGGAGCATCTGCGGGGTGTCGGCTGATGGGGGTCGGACGCAGCTACTGCGTTGCCCTGGTAGGGCTCAACGGCTACATCGTGGAGGTCGAAGCTGACATTGGCCAAACTCTTCCGAACTTTGTGATCCTTGGGCTCCCTGATGCTTCCTTGAATGAGGCGAAGGAACGCATTCGATCTGCGGCGCAGAATTCCGGGATTCCGCTGAGCAGACGGAAGATCACGGCCAACCTGATTCCCGCTTCCCTCCCCAAGCGGGGCTCTGGATTCGATCTCGCCATCACCATGGCCGTGCTCCGCGCCGCCAACGACATCCGTGAAATTGGTGGAACCGTCTTCATCGCGGAGCTTGGCTTGGACGGCAGGTTGAGGCCGGTACGGGGCATACTTCCTGCCGTAATGGCCGCTGTTCAGGCTGGCTATCCGGATATTGTGGTGGCCGACTCCAACGCCGTGGAGGCCGCCCTTGTTCCCGGGGCAAAGGTCCGCGGTTATAAAACGCTGGCTCGGCTTGCCTTCGACTTTGGCGCCGATCCCAAGGACCTCGCCCTCGATTACAATCCCTTGGACGCCGATGCTCTGGACGAGGACGACGATGTTGCAGCCACGATGCCGGACCTTTGCGATGTGTCGGGGCAGGGCGAGGCGCGACGTGCCCTGGAGGTAGCTGCCGCCGGGGGTCATCACATGTTGCTGACCGGGCCGCCGGGTCTATGTCCTTAACCGTGTATGCGTGAAGGCCTCACGCGAGGGCCGACTGCCGTCAAACATGAGCGCGACATTCATCGGGGGAAGCAGCGCCTGCCCGAGCCCGCCGAGCTGCTGCCCGGGCTCGCCGGGGGACGACGGTGAGCAGTGAGCGCGGACCTCGACGCGGCGATGAAGGCCAGCAGGCTAAGCCATCTCACCGCGGTCTCCGGCCAAACTTGCGGCGTGCGTGTCCCATCCTTCCCGGGACTCATGCCTAGGCAGATGCGGCTGCTCAGAGAGAACTATCGCCACCCATCCCTGAGTTAAGAGTTGGTGCGATCTTTGCCGCTGCCACCGGTCGTGCCTATGCATCGCGGGGCGAGAGGGGTTCACGACCCAGGACAACCCGGTCACCCGGTCGCGGCGATTCCGCATGTTCATCTACGACGTCGGGCTTGCCGCCGCCCCTACCGGTATAGCGATCCCGGGGTTGGCCCGAATGTGGAGCGACGTCGTGACGAATGCACTGGCGGAGGAATAGCCGCAGACGCTGGCTGTCTGGCTGACGGTCCTGCCCTCGGAGTAACCAGCTAGACCGCACGGGCCTTCTCCTGGCACCGCCATGCATCAACTTCACCCGGTAAAGGCCGCCCCGGATTCGAGTTGTTGAATGATTGAACGAGCTCGCTACGGGAAGGATCAAGGGGCGATCAGGATGTCCAGTCCGCCGGAGTGCCGAAAGGTTGGCCCCACACTTCCGGAGCTTCGCGAGGACATTCAATTGGTGCTGTCGGGCCGGAGTAGAGCCACTCGTCAAAACCTCTTTCACTTATGCCGATAGAGGCCCCTAGAACCCAGCCAGAAACGGTGGCCCGCCAGAACCAGATGACCTTACCGTCGGATGAAACCCGTGTTTCTATCCGTGGATCTTCAGGCAGCCCTGCTTTTATGAAATCGCCTACGGTGTAGACGCCCCCAACCAGGTCCCTTCTCATATGCCCCTTTGAAGCATGCCAACCCATGGCCGAAGTGAGGAGCTTCCGCAACATTGCCTTAGTTTCGCGAAACTCTCGATTGTCTAACCTGCGACCATGTTCGTCGGTAACCTCGCTACCGGCTGCCGCGGCTTCCCGTTCCTTCCGAAGCCGTACAGCCTCCCGTTGGGCCAGTGGCCTTGCCCACTGAACGAGGGCATGGAGTACGGACCAGTATTTAGCTGAGTTCACACGAGTGTCATAAGCGAGTTCGCGCCCGTGGGCGACCCCATGGCGGGACAAGCTGCCCGCCGTTTGTGTCCGGCTGACCCCTTCTCCAAGAATCTTTTGCAGAGTGGCCAGGCAGGCCTCCACTCCAACGAGCTGCAGAGGGTCCACCAGATCAGCTTTGTACGTCGCGGCCTGCGTGAAGAACTTTTTGTCAGCGGCCACGTCCATCACTATTCCCTCCATCTGATTCTGAATCAGAGGGATAGATGCGTCATACCGCCCGGCTTCGTGGTGTTCTTTGGCTTTCAAGACAAGGCGAGCCCGCTCCCTGAACAGCGCGTGATACTCAGGCTGCCCCTCTCCGGCGCCCATGACGGAAACACGGGAGAATACCTGCTTGGTTCGCCAGCTCCCCTCGCCCTCCCATTGATCGGCCAGCAATTCATCAGCATCATCACCGCGACCAGCGCGGACCAGAAGGGCGGCTTGGTTTACAGCATTGGTGTCCATATGGAAAGGAGCCCATCCCCTGGGCACTAGAACCCCTAAAGCTTCCTCCATCGCATGCAGAAGCTGCCGGTACTCAGCACTAAGGCCACCCAACTGAGCCCACTGTTCCGCCAGACCTTCCTTCACGCTGGCTAACCACTCCGGCAGTTCGGGAGACGATTCAACAGCTTCAATCAACGCAAAGTGCTGACCGGATGGATCGACTGCCCTCCGAATCTGTTCCCGGAGGGTACGGACTTCTTGACCTTCATGCCCTGACTTAGACACTTAATGTCCCTTCCCCAAGAATTTGAGGCGCAGTGAACAGGCCCCTGTTACGTGACTCTAGCCGGAAGAGGAACCTTCACCGAGCAATCGCCGCAATAGCTGCTGACGGGTCGCAGCAGTGACCGCCAACCGTCTCCGGAGCACTCATCATCTTTAGGGCCGTGCCAAAGCAGGTGCCCCGGACCCGGCCTGACTCGAACAGACTGCCACCCTCCCCTTCATGGGTGTGGTTATCCGGAACCAGCGCACCTTGAACGGGGTCGGGACCATTGAGGCACCCCGTAGTGGCAAGACGCCAGTGGAGGCCCTCAGGATCTGACTCGCATCCTGCTCGTTCCAGGGCTCTCGTCCCACAACGGACACGCCCTGAGTTTTACAGTGACGCCATGACACACAACGACGAGTATTTGCTTAGCCGGCCCTTCACGCCACAACCCTTCTTCATCCCTGGAGCCCAGGAGGCCGGGGATTCCTCAATCTGGCGCTTGGCGTAACAGGTCTTAGGCTGAAAGCCATCGCGAGTCGCTCCCCGACCAGGTCACCCTGGAACTTTTCTTGGCCGAAGACCACGTAGAAAGACAAACGGTTGGGGGGCTCGGAGGGGCCTGTTGGGGACGAAGCGGCGAATGAATGTTGCCGTTATCGCTGCGAAGAGCGACATGAGGAGCCAGGGAGGGAGTGCCGTGATTGATGGTGTGTAGGCGTGTTCGTAGAGCGGGGCCAGGACCGTATTGCCGATGATGACGGCGAGTCCTCCTGCGGTTGCGAGCAATCCGTAATAGGCGCCTGTGGGGCGCCCGGCGGCGAACTCCAATACTAATCCCATGGCCATGGGCATCACGCACATGTTCCCGAGTGCAAGACCTGTTACGAGCAAGAGGGCCGGAAACATGGATAGACCGCTTGGCGGAGGGATGACAGCCAGGAACGCGATGGAAGCGAAGCCAAGAGACTGCAGGGCAAAGCCGACGGGAAGTGCAATTTCTGGTCCGGCTTTGCGCATGAGCCGGGCTATGGGCCATTGAAGGATGATAGTTAGGACGGATGCGTAGGCAAAAACCACCGCCAACGCACTTGCCCCTGCCCCGCTGCGTTCCAGTTCCACTGGAAGCCCGAAATACAGCTGGTTTGTCGCCAGGAGATTGACGCTGTAGAAGGCCGTGAACCGGACGAACTGTTTCTCCTTAAGGCAGGACCACAGGCCCGGCACCGGTGAGGAGGAGGTCTTTCCGCCTGCTGTTTTGGGGGCGCCGCGGTGTGGTTTTGGCAGGAAGCACAGGAAGACCGCAGCCATCACGGCAAAGACCCCTGCCCCAACCAGCAGGGCGGTGTCAAAGCCTGTTTTGAGTAGAAGAGCTGCCAAAAGCGGACCTACGACAGCACCTACCTCGCCGCAGACCACCAGCAATGTAAAGAGTGTGGATCTGTGGTTTTTCCGTGCGGCGGCGCAATGCGTGGCGCCGTCCTGTCTGGTGCCTTTCTGGGCGATGGGCTGTTCGGCGGCAGATGCCACGAGACTTTGCATCGCAGGCGCAAAAAGCGCGCCGCCAATGCCCGTCACCACGGCACCGAGTAGGAACAGCGGGAAGTCCGATGCCCACGCCAAAAGCAGAAAGCCCACGACCCGTACTAGACAACCGGCAATCATTGACTGCCTTGCTCCCCATCGGTCGGCAAGCGCCCCTCCGAAAAGAAACAATCCTTGCTGTGCAAATGTGCGCGCGCCAAGAACGATCCCGACCGCCAACGTTCCCATGCCGAAGTCGTCCCGCATCACGCCTGCGAGAAACGGCACCACGGAATAGAAGCCGATGTTGAAAATCAACTGGCTGGCCAGTAACAGCTGCGGGGCAGGTCCAGCCCTGACAAGACCTTTACGTGCCAGTTGACTCTCCTGATTCTAGAGCCAGCGCTTGAATGGCGCCGGTAGACGGATACTGATGAATGCTGCCTTTCGGTCCTTGAAGAGGCAGGCTGCTGCCACTCATGTGGTTTCCTCCCACTGCCAACCTGCAGAAAAGTGGGGGAATTCAGGCGTGGTGAGGGTCATTTGGGACTGGTTTCCGTTTCTCCTGCACAACTTCCTAAGCACACCCTGGGAAGAGACGGGTGACCTGGGCGGGCTGAAGGGGTCGCGTCGCGTGGCCTTGGAGGAGGAAGAACAGTCGTGCTGTTTCTTCTACTTCCTCAACAGCGTCCACAGCCTGTGCGAGGGAAGGCGCGGAAACGATCGGTCCGTGGTTGGCCAGCAGCAGGCCTCGGGTCGATTCTGCGGCTTTTTGGGCGGCCTCGGCCAGGCCTCGGTCTCCGGGTGCGAAATATGGCAACCGGACCAGCCGTCCGACCCGCATCACAAAGTAGGCCGTCAAGGGTGGCAGAACGTCATCGTCGTCCAGGTCGTCCAGGCATGAAAGAGCGGTGGAGTAGGTCGAATGCAGATGGACTGCGGCATGGTCCTGTGGCCGCGCCCGGTACATCGCCAGGTGCAGGAATGCCTCTTTGGACGGGCGGGCTCCGGACAGGTGTTCGCCGGTGTCGGAGACCATTGACAGATCGTCTGTTGTGAGTTCACCCAGGGAGGCGTTGGTGGGGGTGACCAGCATTCCGCCGTCCACGCGCGCACTGAGGTTTCCGGATGTTCCCCTGGTGAGTCCTCTTTGGTGCAGGGACCTGGCCAATCGGACGAGCTCGTTGCGGCTATCCATGTCGGTCACCGGTTGTGGTCCCATGCGTCAAGGAAGAGTCCCGGCATTCCGAGGTTTCCTGATTTGAGCAGGATGGACAGCCCGGGGTCAGTTTCCGTTTTCAGCCATGGCACGCCGGGGGAGACTTCCTTGCCGACATGGGCTGTGGTGATGCCGAGCCTGCGGACTACAGCGCCGGAGGTTTCTCCGCCAGCGACGATGAGTTGTCGGCAGCCCAGACCGACGAGCCCTTTGGCGATCGTGGAAAGGCTGTCTTCGGTTATTTCCGCGGCCCGGGCCTGGCCAAGTTCCTTTTGCGCTCTCGAGACTTCCTGTGGGGAGGCCGTGGAATGGATCAGGATCGGGCCGTCCGCAAGATTTTCCCGCGCGAACAGCAGCGCTTCGGCGACGACGTCTTGTCCTTCGGCGATGGCGACAGGGTCGACCAGGAAGCAGGGGCGGAACTGGCGGAAAGTGTCGATTTGGGCGTTCGTCATCTCCGAGCAGCTGCCAGCGACGACGGCGGCCGGGCCCGTTGGCCGGGCGGCGCGTGCCGATTCTGATTGGACGCGGAACCCGCGGGCAGCCGCCAGCCCTCCGACCAGTCCTGATCCGCCGGTGACAAGCGCGTGATCGAGCGCTGCAGCCCCCAGCACTGCGAGGTGGCGGTCATTAAGTGTGTCGACGACGGCGTACTCGGTACCTTGGCCGCTCAGGGTCTCGAACTGGGATTGAACTGCGGGGGCACCTGCTTCGATGACGCTGTAGCCGATGTGGCCCACGACGTTTTTGGTTTGGGCCTGGAGCAGCCTTGGCACGCTCGAATCAGTCATCGGGGTCAGCGGATGATTGCGCATGGATGATTCCTGCAGGAGATCCGTGCCTGCGAACAGCACACCGTTGTACACGGTCCTCCTCAGTGCCGGGGTTCCGGGAGCGACGACTGTGATCTGACCGGCCGGGACGAACTCTTTGCGCAGGACGTCCGCCACCGGGCCGATGTTGCCTTCCGGGGTGGAATCGAACGTGGAGCAGTACTTGAAGTAGAGCTGCTGAACGCCCCGGGACTTGAGGGCCCGTGCCGCGGCCAGACACTCCTCTACAGCCTGGGCGGCGGGCACGCTGCGGGTCTTCAGGGAAACGACTATGCAGTCAACGTCGTCCAGCTGCATCGATGGCTCGGGGATGCCGAAGGTCTGCACGACCCGCATCCCGGCGCCCACAAGAGTGCCGGCCACGTCGGAGGCTCCTGTGAAGTCGTCGGCGATGACTCCCAGCCAGGGGACATTCGCTGTCATTTGAGTGTTTGACATAGTCGGATCCTTCTCGGGTGGTGACGGTGTCCTATGAGTCTTTGGAAGCGAAAACAGTGCTGAGCTGGGTCATCCCGGAGTCGGGGGAAGCAAGGACGGTGGGTCCTCCTCCGGCCCGGTCCTGGGTGTGCTCAATGACGCGGGCCATGGACGCCTGGGCGAGAACAACGACATCGCACTCCGCTGCCAGCTCCGAGAAAGCGGCGAGCACCAACCTGTCATGCATCGGCCGGTCACCTGCGCGCAGGGCGGAGAAAGCGCCTTCGACTATTCTGGCGGTGATGGCGGGCTTTTTGTTCTGCCTTTTGGCTGAGTCCTGGACGAGCCGCGTGGTTGGTCCAAGGGTCGCAGACAGGGTCGCGAGCACCCCGATCCTGTCGCCGGATGCTACAGCGAGCTCGGCCATCGGAGTGTCGATGCGCAGGACAGGGATGGAGACGAAGCCAGCCGCGGCGGTTGCCGCTTCACCGATGGAGGAGCAGCTCACCAACAATGCCTGGGCAACTGATTCCTCGGCGAACCGGGCATAGTTGACCAGCCGCCGTCGAACATGCCCGGGCGCTGTTCTCTGGGCAATGGTGTCTTGGAGCAATGACTCGTCCACGTAGTGCAACACACGGAGGCCAGGGACCGTGCCCGCGGCCAGGGTTTCCATGCCCGCTACCAGGCCGGGGACCGTGTGCAGCATCGCAAGCACCGGAGCAGTGTTCGTGTCCTGGGCCGCCACGGCAAGGGGATCGATGGTCTTCGAAGACGAATTCATGATCTTCTTTCTGTTGTTCGCAGCGGCTGATGAAGCTGCAGGAGTGGGCGGGTAATACCCGGCTGACAGTCGTCGATGAGGGTTTGCTCGCCGTGGTCCCGATTCCGGGTTTGGCTCACAAGTGCCACAGACTTCTTCGGCTCTGTTAGCGTACGTGACAAGAAGAGCGTGAAATACGGCACAGGGGACAATGCAATGTTTCCAAAAAGGATAGAAGTGGGGTTGTAAACCTTAGATCACTCGATGGTCAACGGAACTGGTCCGATGACCTTCCCCTGCAGCGGCGCAATGCTGTGCAGATACTGCTTCTGTCGTCTCCAGAAACAATGCGTTGTCTCAATTGCCTCTAATCCGCATTTTCTTTTCTCGTACGGTGGTTGACTGCAAGCACAGCAAGCCCGAAGTCGGGACTACGGGATAAGTGAAAGTCGAGAAGGAGCAACAATGGTCAAGGCAACCGTCATGCGTGACGCAACAACCGCAAATCCGGGAGAGCACAAAGCCAAGGAAACCTCAGTTACGCCCGGCCAGACCGAAGTGTCCTTTCGCCTTTGGGCCAGGGACGACTTCAAAACGGGTATCTGGGAGGTAACTCCGGGGGAGTTCAAGAGCACCCGGCCCGGGTACGACGAGATCTGCCAGATTCTGAGCGGGTCCGGCACAATCACTGAACCGGATGGCACCAGCTTTGATATTGGTCCGGGGACGTTGTTCGTGACTCCCGCCGGCTGGGAGGGCCAGTGGACTATCCGCGAAACGGTCCGCAAAATGTGGGTCGTTAAGGACGTCCCGGCGACGAACGAGTAGTCCGACAAACGACAAGCCCGGCGAACGACCAGTCCGGCGCGACTAGGTCGGAGCCTGACCTGAAGGAGCCCCGGAACAGCAGCAGCTGTTCCGGGGCTTTTTGGTGGTACGGGGCCGCGCTTCTTGCCGGCGCTAGGGACCTAACCTCGCTGCAAGGCCCTGCCGCAGATGCTCAATGGCCGAGGTGATCCTGCGGGGTGTCCGTTCCGTGGCGGGGTAGAGAGCATAAATGTCGGCGTTGGGCGTTGGCATGTCCGGGAGGACCTGCTGAAGTACTCCCTGTTGGATCAGCGGGTTGACGTGCCACGTGGAGCGCATGATCAAGCCGAGGCCCTGGACGCACCAGTCGGTCACCACATCCCCGTCGTCGCTGATCATGTTGCCCTTGACGTCAACGTACTCCTGCTCTTTCTCACCAAAGCGCCACAGTGCATAATCGGCGTTGTTTTCACGCAGGACGATGCAGTTATGCCGTTCCAGGTCCCTAATGGTCCCCAGCGGGGGTGCGGTTTCAATGTAGCTTGGCGCCGCGCAGACGATCCTTCGGTTCCGCGCCAGGAGTTTTGCCTTAAGCCTGGAGTCCGAGAGTCCTCCGACCCGGATGGCGATGTCGAAATTCGTACCCGAGATGTTCAACGGCAACGGCGAAAGCTCCAGGTCTATCTGGATCAATGGGTGCTGCCGGACGAACTCCCCCAGCAGTGGCGCAATGTGTTTGCGGCCGATTCCCAGGGACGAATGAACGGTAATGCGTCCCCTGAGCTCACCATGTTGCTCGGACAGGGCTTCTTCGAGATCAGTTTTTTGCTGCAGGATGGCCAGGGCGCCTGAGGCATAGCGCTGCCCCTCTTCGGTCAGGGTCAGCCGCCGGGTGCTGCGCCGGACCAGTGGTACTCCCAGCCGCGACTCAAGCGCGGCAAGGCGTTTGCTGACCGCTGACACCGACTTACCCCAGCTCCTGGCCGCTTCGGTAAGGCTCTGGGAACGGGAAATCTGTTCAAAAAAGTCCAAATCATCGATCGATCTAAGGTCCATATCCTGCTTCTATCGTTTTTGGCAACAATGCATTGTCTCACGTGCCATTGTTCGTCGTCTTCTTGTCTCGTACGCTAGCAGGAGCCGAAGATATCGCCTTCAGAGGCAGACCCGGAACTGGGACAACGGCGTGCAATAAGGGAAAGCAAGGTGGAAGAATGACTGCACTCGAAACGGACGTTGTCATCGTCGGAGTTGGCTCGGTAGGAAGCATGGCGAGCTGGCAGCTGGCATCCCGTGGTCAGCGGGTCATTGGAATAGACAGGTTTTCGATCCCCGGCCCCTTCTCTGCCTACGCCGGCGAATCGCGCCTTTTCCGCAAGGTGTACGCGGAGGGCGGGCACTACACACCCCTTTTGCAGAGGTCACAGGACCTGTGGCGTGAGCTGGAGAAGATCAGCGGGATCCGGCTGCTCAACACTACTGGCGCCGTCACGGTATATGACGAGCACAATCCGCGGTTGGCATCGCTCCTTGCTGCCGGGAAAGACAACGGCCTCGACTACCAGCTTCTCCGGGGCGACGAGGCCAGGGCAAAGTATCCCGAACATGTCATCAGGGACACGGATGTCACCATCTTTGATCCAGAGGGCGGCTACCTGAAGTCTGAGAGGGCCGTGACCGCCGCACTCGCGGAGGCTACACGGCTTGGCGCTCAGTTCCTGGGAAACCGGAAAGCGCACAGCGTTGAGCCGTACGGTGACCGGTACATCGTGCGGACCGATCAGGAAGAAATCATCGCCTCCCGGGTGATCATCTCGCAGGGCAATGGTGCGGGAGCGGTGTGCAAGGAACTCGGTGTTCACCTTTCGGTTCTGCCGCAGATCCTGACATGGTTCCCCGTTAGGGATCCAGCAGCATTCTGCAGGGAGGACATGCCGGTCTTCCTTAGGAGGGCGGAGGAAGACGGAAGGCCGGACAATGCCCAGTTCTACGGGTTCCCGAGCGCTGACGGTTGGACGGTGAAAGTCGTCGCCAGCATATTTTTGGATGAGGTCGAGTCCATGGAGAAGCCTCCTACCTGGGATCCTCAGCATTTGGACACCATCCGGGCCTGGGTCCGGGAATTCATTCCGGGACTGAGTCCGGATCCGGTGCGGGTGGCCACGTGCGCGGACGGTCATTTGCCTGATAAGACCGCGCTGTTCGGCACAGTGCCCGGAATGGAAGGCGTCGTCGTGGCGGCCGGCTTCTCCGGCCACGGCTTCAAGATGGCTTCCGCACTGGGAGCTATTGCCGCCGACCTCGTGCTGGACGGAACCACGGCCACCGACGTCAGTTTCCTGAACCCCGCCAGGTTCCTCGGGCCGGACACACAAATCGCGTCACTGGCTCTGAGCTAAGCGCAGCATTAATTAATCAACAACCCGCCAGCAAAATACAAAACAACTAGGAACGGATTAATCATGGCAGACACGAACTTCCGGCCGGAGTACATCTCTTATGATGTCTACGGCACGCTGATCAACTTCAACATTTATCCCACCACCCAGCGCCTGCTCGATGGCCGCATCCCGGACGAGCAGTGGTTGGCCTTTAAGAAGGTTTTCCGTGCATACCGGTTCGACGAGGTCAATGGCGACTACAAGCCCTACGAGCAGATCCTTCAGGATGCCTTTGACCGCGCATGCAAGCGGTTTGGCATTGGGCCGACCCCCGGTGCCGGCGCAGAGCTCGCTGAGGCTGTACGCAACGCTGTTGCGCACGAGGACGTGCCGGCTGCGCTGAAGCTCCAGGGCGATAACTACAAGCTGGTGGCTCTGTCCAACGCCGACGACAGCTTCCTGGACATCAGCATTCCCAAGCTCGGTGCAGAGTGGCACGCCGTGTTTACCGCTGAGCAGGCCGGGGCCTACAAGCCGCGTCTCCAGGCGTTTGAGTACATGCTGGACACCCTGAACGCCAAGCCTGAAGACTTCCTGCATGTCTCCTCGCACCCCCTGTACGACCACATCCCGATGTACAACATGGGTTTCCGGGACCTTGTAATGCTGGACCGTGGCGCGGAACCCTTCGCCGATGGCTACAACATCACCAACGTGAAGTCCCTTGACGAGCTGAACAAGCACCTCGGTCTCTAAACCCGGGTCAAGATCCAAGAGCGTCAGTTAGGTCACAGTTGCGGGAAGTCACCCGCGCATCAATGTCTCAGACGCTCGAACCGACGTCTCCCGTTGGAGACGTTCTACCCGGCCGGACCTGTTGGAGCGCCAACAGGTCCGGCTGACTTTAAAGCCAGGGCTCGGACTTCCGGGTGCGGTTGATGTGCCTGCCCTTTGCCAGCCTTCTCGACGTAAGGGCAGTTTCGGGTGCGGTCCACAGTCATGCCGTCTCGCCCTCGAGGGGGCGTTTCCGGCTGGAGCGCTGATTATTGCAGAGGAGCAGGGTGTAGCGCCCCAAGAAACATGTCTCCATCGGAGGTGGGCGAAAGCATCCACTCCGTTAGAAGGTCGACGAATCGGGTCAGGTGGTTCACGACACGGGCGGCAACTTTGTCGGGGTGCTGCCCTGTGTAGGCGCGCACGGCATCCTCGATTTTGCTCCCTAAACCAAGGCTCCCCGCGATGTCCTGAAGCCCGAGATGAACCAGCCCGTTCCGGAGCTTCGACTGCCCCAGAACCCACACCGACTCAGGGTCGTCCAAAAACGCTTTCATCCCGGCGGGCAAAGAAGCCTGAGCATCATCACTTCGCATGATTTCAAGGGCTGTGAGCGACTGGAATAGGACAATGAACCGATGCTTGCGAGTGGCGGCTTCACACCATTCGCAAAGAGATCGGGACACGCTCAGCACTGCGGATGAAGAGGCGCTCTGGATAGTTAGGAGGGATGCTGCGAGAGAGGGTTGAAGCTCGCCACCAAATAGGCGCGGCAAGGCGACTGAGCTCTTCCCGTCGAACCACTCAAAGGATGGGATGGGTCCGTGCGGGTGCATGTCAATGCCGGAGTTGTTCAGGAAGGCACCCGCGATATTGCCGACCCCGGCGCTCAATCGCCCGATGGCAGGACCGACGGTTGCGAGGTCGCCGACCTGTTCCGGCCCCAGCCCCGTTAGATAGTGCGCACTGACAAGGTTCGTGTACGGACTACCGTCAAGGAGGACAACCGAAAGGTCGTCCCGGAGAAAATCCAAGAAGCGGCCACGCCGGTTCCTCGGGAAGAACGCCCCGTGGTTGGCCTGGAGAAGCTTGTCGAAATGGGTGACGACCCCTTGGAGATTTCTCTTGCTGTCAGCAAAGAACTTGCCACTCATTCGGGCAGCCTTCGCAGTACCTGCGTCCCAGTTTGCCTCTAAGTGTCAGCCCAGGGTTTTCCTGAAATGGAGCTGGGCCTCATAGGCAGCCATGGTTCCGTACTGGAGAAGGGCAATCTCTGCGGCAGCCGCGGAAGACGGAAGGCCGGTCAAAGAGGTGGCTAGGTAATGCATGTCGGCCCGCGCGATGTTGAGGGCGATGACCTCGATTGGGTCAGGTTCCGTTACAGTCATGCTCCATGGCCCTTCCTATGGTCGAGGATCTCGGCTCTGACAGACTCCACTCCTAGTCCGATGTTTCTTGGCTCGCACGGAAAGTTTGTAGGCACGAAAAGCCCGGCCAGTAGTCCTCCACATCCATATTCGCAAGGGCGAAGGCGAAGGCCTGCGATTCGCCGAGGGCAAGGCCAAGTCGGGTGGGATCGGCAAACTCCAGCAGGATCCGAAGTACGAGGACCCAGCGCCCGGAGATACTCGCGATGTGATACTGGGTTACTTCTTCATCATAGAAGTGGTCGAGCAACTGATGGCTCTGATCGTTTCGGATATTTCTCATGGACTTGACCCAGTCCGACAAGTCAGGCCCGCAAAGACCGGGCGCAACTTCTACCACCGGAGATGCCATTTCTAACAAGCGTTGCTGATAGCTTGGTTGGTCGATGTTGTTGAGTGCCTCGCTGAAAAGCTTGGCGGCAAGGGCCTCATCATCGAAGCCGTTTTCCACCAGCTTCTGGACGCCGGCTTCCCGCGCTGCACGGGTTGATCTCTTGACTGCACCAGCACTAATTGGGGCGAAAACCCGGGGATCACCGAGTAAGCGACGGTGCAGACCTTCGAGGGCAGTGGCCACTGCCTGTGCGTCGATCTGGAGTACCCCGGCTTTAGCAGAGGCTATGTAGGGCAGCGGATCGAGCCGGAATGCCATAGGGAGCCAGCGTGCCAACGTTTGCAGGGTGATCTCGTCTAGTGGCAGAAGCTTTGTTCTCGAAAATTTACCCCCACCTGATGGAGGGGCAGAGCACTGGTGCCAATTTCCGTCGCTTAACTGGATCTCCACGTGGCACGGAGCCATCTCGCACCCTGTCCACAACACTAGAAATTGTGTAGAGGCTGCCATGACTCCTTGTCGAACGACGCGTAGCTCAGCTGGTTCCGAAAGCTGGAGTTCAAAACCG
The DNA here is from genome assembly GCF_059759005.1 of Paenarthrobacter sp. GQ52. Taxonomy (NCBI): domain Bacteria; kingdom Bacillati; phylum Actinomycetota; class Actinomycetes; order Micrococcales; family Micrococcaceae; genus Paenarthrobacter; species Paenarthrobacter sp. GQ52. Next base: position 41,908 of record NZ_JCAXEJ010000014.1, on the reverse strand, counting down.
GGCTCCTTGTCGAACACCCAAGGTTTCAACTGTCCGCGCAGAGGACCACCGGTAACGTCAGCTGGAGAATCCTGATGCCAGCCAGCATGGCGGGTCGAAAAGTTGTAGGTCCATCTAATGCCATGGACCTCATGGTCTTCCCCCTTGATGTGAGCGTTGAGGACGTAAGAGGGTCCAGTAAACCTCTGAACCAGAGGGCCAAACATATGAGCGAGGAGGTCTGTGTCCATGTGCGCGCGCAGGAGGGTTACGGGGCCTGCGCCATCTAACTCGCCATGGATTGTGCGAGGCGCGAAATCAGCGGTGATTGCTGCAGGGTCGCCGCTGAGGCCAATAAAGCCTGGTTGAATGTCCCAACTTTGAGGAGTGAAGCAGAACCCGTTGAGTTCTAGAGAATAAGTGCCGGCCTCTAGCTTCAAGGTCCCTTCGATCCGCGGACCGTTCGCCAGCCAGAATGTTCCTGTTACTTCATCGCTCACGCGGCAACGATATCCGAACAGACCTCGGGAGCCCCGCATCTTCGGCTGGGGGAGTCAGCTGCGCTGGCCAGGCAGATAAGGATTTGGCAGAGCCACAAGCAAGCAAGGAAGGTTCGGTCCTGGCGTCGCAGGTGGTCAGTGGGTTCAACAACTCGTGGCACTACACGCTGTCACGACGGCGGGAAGAGTACGTCGGGGAATTGCTGCCCGAGCCCCTGCTTACGGTGCCGGATGTCGCCGAGGACGTGGAACCGGCCGAAAGCGTCTCGATCACCATGCTCGACGCTGAACGACGCCACCGATGGCCCAACGGCTGGCATGGATGTAAGAATGCAGGATGGTCTTCACCCCCTTGCACCGGGCCCTCGGTCTTGAGCCGTCTGCGCTCACCTACTCGATGATTCAAGATGCCATCGGTCAACAAGTCACTGAGAAGGGGGACCTGGACTGGAAGGAAAAGCTTCCCGACAGCCGGGACCCCAAAGGACCTGAAGAGTTCGCCAAGGATATTGCTGCGATGGTCAACGGTGGCGGGGGCATGATCGTGTTCGGGATGGCGGAAAATCGCGAAACTAGCGCCGCTGCGAGGATCGTCCCCGTTGAGGACTGGACTGACGCCATCGAGCGAAAGCTCAGGAGTTGGGCCTACTCGATGATCCAACCGCCGGTCCATGGGATTGAATTCACGGCCCTGCTGGACGGCGAAGGTGAGGGCTCGCGGGTGATCGTTTTGCAGGTCCCGGCAAGTTTCGAAGCGCCGCACTTTGTGATGAAAGGCGACTTCATCAGGGCTCCGCGGCGCTATGGCGCGCAAACGGTTTACCTGAGCGAGCGAGACATCGAGCAGGCCTATCGGGCTCGATTTGAAGACCGCCGTAACCACGAGCGGACGCTGTCTGATTTGGTGGATCAGACTCTCGTTGGGGTTGATGAGAGTGACCGAGTGTGGCTTGCAGCCGCAGCTCGGCCGGTGAATCCCCGGCCCGCCTATGCCGGCAGGATCACCGAATACGAGGCGCGGGACGTGCTGGCCGATCTGATGAGCACAAATCCTTTCTTGAAGGAGAGCTCTGGTATGGAGGCCATCAGCTTGATGCCGAAGCCCGGATATAGGAAGTGGCGATCGACTTACCCGGATACAGACAAAGAGTGGAGCGTGGTCGACGTTCACGATGATGGCAGCGTTGCACTGGCGTACGCCGGCTTTCCTATTGACCACATTCCCGACTTCGCACCATCGGCTGATGTGCACGTGATGGACGCGCAGTTCCTGCCGGCCCATATCGTCCACCTCGCGAGGAGCGTAGCGGCAAGACTGGACATTACTGGTGACTTCGAAGTCATCCTTACGATGAGGTCTCCGGACTCGGGTGGACTCTACATCCGGACCTTTGACACGTCGGGGCACATGACGAGTCGGGATCGCCTAGCGCCCATTCATAGATTCCATCCAGTTACCGGGATCCTTGCTGGGACAGTACCGGACTCCGAGGCGCTCGATGTCGTCCGTGCTTTGGCTTTGGACGTAGTGAACCAGGCCGGAGTCAAGAACATCGGTCGCGTATACCTCAAGGACGAGGTCTGACGACGTTCTGAAGCAGTCCTTCTGTTGTTCAATAGGACGCCAAGACCGTTTTTGATGCCGTCGAAAGTGCAAGGCAACTGGGCGCGCGGGCGCGAGAACCTTATGAATGTCCTGCCAGGTTCTAGGGTCATCGCACGTGAGGATGTGTCCCGCGAATACTGCAGGGGCATGGAACGATGATGAGGCGACCAGAAGCAGATCGTCAGTGGGCCGTGGGGTGGCTTGGGCTATGCCATTCCAGAAGTCTTCGATCTTAACCAGGTCTTCACTCTGTACGAGGATTTGGTCCCGGAAGAGGTCCGCTGCCAGAAGTGTCCTGTAGTCGGCCGCACCAGCAGCGGCCTTCCTTGTGCTCCTGGATGACGAGAACCCGTTCCTCTCCGAGGAGAATGATGTCTTCATAGCTGAGCATGCCTCCAGTGCAGCATCGGCCAACGGCTGCTGGTAGAAGCGTCTTGGTCTATGTGGAAAACCGGAGGTAACGGCGTCGGCGCGCTCTGCCTGTGAGCCTCCTGTGACCACCACCGAAATCCGAGCGGCCGCGAACCAGGGACGAGCATCCAGTTCCGGGAACCTACGCGGATGCACCACCAACGCTTTCCTTCACCCTCGACGGCGAGTTTGGCCGGCGTGTGCTGTCGGAACTCGGCAGTTAGTGAACATGTGGTGATCGCAGTGGGACTGGGCTGTTTGTGCTGATTTAGCAGGGATCTTTCCTCCTCGCTTATGAGCGAAAACATACCCCTCACATAGACCCCCGGGGCTATCTCCTTAACTGAGTATGCGTGAATGCATTCGATTGGTGGGTTGAGGAGGGGAATTGCCAGCGCGTTTGCCGGGATTGCCTCGCTTTATGATGACGAATACGCAACTAGCCTCCGGATGTCATTTCACAGCCGGGGGCTGAAGGTGAGCTTCGTCAGAAGGCGGTGTATCCGCCGTCGACGGGCAGGACCGCCCCGGTGATGTAGGAGGACTCCGACGACGCCATGAAGAGAACGGCGTCTGCGACCTCTTCCGGTGTGGCGAGGCGCTGGAGCGGGATCTGCCCCTCGCGCTGGCGGCGGTAGGCCTCGGGGTCTTCCCTGCGCTGGAAGGAAGCTTCAATGATCGGGGTGGCGGTCAGTCCCGGGGCGACGACGTTCACACGGATGTTCCGCTCAGCCCACTCGATCGCTGCACCCTTGGCAAGCATGATCAGCCCGCCCTTGGCGGCGGAGTACAGGACTTCCTCGGGCTTGCCGACCATGCCGAGGCGGGAGCTGACGAGGACGAACGAGCCGCCGGCGGCGGGCATGAGCGGCGCGAAGTGCTTCATCACCAGGAATGAGCTCAAGAGGTTGCTGTGGAGCGTGTTCTTCGCGTCCTCATAGGACATCTCGGTCAGTGGGCCGCTGACTTGCAGTCCGTGGTTGAGGACGACGACGTCAACGGTGCCGTAGGTCTCGGCGGCTTCGCGGGCGAGGCGCTCGACGAAGGCCTCGTTGTTCAGGTCCCCGGGAACGTAGAGGTCTCCGGGCTCGGCGCTGTCGATCTGCTCCTTGCGCCCGGTGAGCAGCAGGCGGCCTCCCTCGTTGCGGAACTGGGAACACACCGCCTGCCCGATTCCACTGTTGGCGCCGGTCACCAGGGCCGTGACTTTATCAAGTCTCATATTCGTTACTCCTTTGGGAAGAGTCTCTTGCTCGGAAGCTGATCGGACGCTGACTTCCGTCTTCGACGGACCAGCCGTGGAGTACCTTCGTGTCCCTGGCTACTCGCCATAACGCAGGCCTGGTCGACCGAATTGGTAATCACCGCAACGATGCCGGGTGGGCACATTACGACAGATGGCGGGCCAAGCCTCTGGTCTCATCTCTTGGCCGGACGGTTGCGTAGCGTGTCGCGTGGTAGCCGATTGCTCGGCTGCCTTGGCTGCGCACTGCTCACCGGGAAGCAGTCCGCGATCGAGGCTACTGCTCCCGGGGAAGCCGTCTACTTGCTTGCGTAGCCGGCGGAGCTGTCGGGACGGCCTTGTAGGAATTCAGGCGCTATGCATAGTTATCGCGCCTTGCCGATCGAGCGTGTAGGGGCCATAAATTCAAATTTGCTGTCATTGTTCCCTTGGACCATGTCGGCTGCGATTCGTCCGATGCCGGGGCACATTTTGAAGCCGAATCCTGCAAACCCGTTGGCCAGAAGAATGTTTTCGCTGCCCGGCAGGAATCCCAGGAACGGGATCGAGTCATCCACGTAGAAGTCTGCCCAGGCACCGGCCCGTATCGGACTCTTGTTGAGTCCTGGAAAGTAGTGGGCCACGTACCTTTCCATGTATTGGATTTCCTCCACCGTCTGGCCACGGAAGTAGTCATCTGGCCCGGTCATCTCAGTGGGCGCTCCTCCGGGAGCAATTTTCACGGACCCGCCGCCGTCCAGGCTTGGCGCGCCATACAAAGTCCCATCGGCGACCAAGCGCTGAAAGACGGGAAACTTTTCCGCGCTGAAATCATGCCCGGGCAGCGGGCTGAACCAAGTGAGTTTGATGCGGCCGGCTCGGCTCTTGTTGCGAAGCTCCGGGTTGAGATGCTCCCCGGACCATGAACCGGTGGTCACGATGACCTTTTTGGCAGTCCATTCGTTTTCGCCGTCGGTCAATACCACGCCTTCCGGCGAGGCGTGGTGAATCCTGACCTTTGAATAGTCGTGGACCTGGGCTCCCAAGGCATTTGCCCGCGTGACTGCGGTCAGCACGGCCTGTTCGCAACGAATAAAGCCCTGGGTGGCGTCAAACATCCCGATCTCGTCGGAGTCCAGCCGGTGTTCCGGAAAGCGGTTTTGCATTTCCGATCGGCTGAGATATTCGATCTCCAGACCGGCTTGTTTCGCCGCGACCTTAGCGGCAACCATCCTCGAATCCTCAGGACGACCGATCATAAGCCCACCGGTTTCGGTCAGGATTTGGATGTCCGAGAACTCCTGCAGCGTCTCCCAGCGGGTGCGAGCCAGCTCAATCACCGGAGTATATTCCGGGCGGCTAGTCTGCATCCGCCTGAACAGCCGGGTCTCGCCACCAACAGCTCCACGATCGTGGCCAATTCCAAACTGCTCGAACCCAACGACGTTCAGGCCGTCCTCCGCGAGCTGCCATAGTGCCATGCTCCCCATGGCGCCCAAGCCGATAACGGCAACGTCGAACTCCGTGTGCATAAGATTCCTTCTTGGTATTTCAGGCCCATATGGCCGAGGGCAAGCATCGCCCGACACGAGGGTGTCGGTGTCATACCAGTGCTGTTGTTGATCCAAGTCGCAGCACCCGGGCTTACCCTCGCTGCTTTCAATCGCTAGCGATTGATCGGTGCCCGAGATATCCCGGGTGCTAGAGCGTCTCTGGTAATGCTACTCAATCCAAGGCTCGTTCGACAAGATTGTCCGACAGGCAATTTTCGTGAGCTCTGGACTGCCGCTCTTGTTGCTTTCGAGCTTGCGGCTCGGAACGGTTTCTCTGCCAAGTCTTCTCAGACCAGAAGGTAAGTCCGGGATGTGTGGCAGCCGCGGTCTGCACAGTCCGGCATCAGCCAGGAAAACGTGGGGCGCCTAAGACGTGTTGGAAAATGCGGACGGCGGCGATGTCGGCGTCCTGGACGGCATGCCGTCTTCGACACGAAGCGCCAACCACAGCCGTAGCGTAGACGGTGGCCGGGGCCGAGGTGTCGCCCGTCGAGGCGCAGATCACGGCCCGGGCGCCAGCCTCGGGCGCTGCGGTCATGATCATGCCACGGTCCATGCAGTAACCCGTGCTGTCTATTACATCCAGGTTGAGGTACCGAGGGGACTGGGTAAACTCGGACAGCTTTTGCGCGTGAGTAAGGGGCGTTCCACCCTCGCCCAGTGTGACGAGCTTCCTTGCTTCCGTTACCGGCGAACGCACACCGGCGCCGTGTCGGCCGTGCTCGGGCCCTTTAGGAACGCCGAGCGCATCTGGTCACAATAGGGCGCCGGGGGATACCTCTGCCTCGTCGTGCTGATGGTAGTGGTCTTCTATCGCCCGCTGAAGAATTTCGGGATCGCCACCGACCACGGCATCGAGAAGTTTAAGATGCCGTTCGGTAGCCACTTCTCCCGGGTACTTAACGCCGGGGCGCAGGATTGTCGGGACTGTAATCACATTCAGAAATGGTTGCTGCCTCCGCCATGTGTCTATCAGCCAAGGGTGCTTGCACTCAGCAATCAGCGAGCCATGAAAGGTGCGATCCAGTTCCCAAAACCTGTCAAAATCGCGCAACAGGTCGAGTTCACTCATCTGCTCAGCGGCTTCACGCATGGTTTGCACAGTCTCCGGGCTGACAGGAAAATTAATGCTCCGAACAGCTTGCAACTCAATCATGGCGAACACTTCGCCAAGTCCCACGACGTCCTCGTGGCTGAACTCTCGCACTGAATAGCCTCTGTGCGGTTCCCCAAGGACAAATCCCATGGCCGCCAGACGCTGAAGCGCCTCACGAATAGTACCCCTGGAGACTTTGTGTTGCTCTGCCAGGTCAAGTTCGCCGAGTCTTTCCCTCGGGTACCGTGAGCCAAGCAGGATCTCGTTCCGAAGGGCGGTAGCTACCATATCAACCCGGGAGGGTTTCTTCTGCGCCGTGCGGGAACCTGTTCCTGTTGGCAGTTCTTCGGTCATTGTCGATGCTCCTAGCCTGTTCGCGATACGGACACGAGGCATTACAACCGCGGTCTGCAAACCTTAATTACACCAGTTGTTTCGGCGGCTTCATTCCGTCTGCTCCCGCATGCCACCATCTATACAGGCTGACAGGCTGACAGGTTGATGGTGGGGCAAGAGCTTCAACGACTTTACGGTGTTTCCGATCCTCCAGGCGTCTTGGTCGTAATGAGGGACGCCAGTATGCATCCCGAGCGGCGACGTCGGTTCGTCGCGCCGATCCCGGGACGCATACTGTAATGGGTTCATGGAGCGTCCTTATTTCCATGTGGCTCTGCGACGTTCACGGGCGTTGCGATGGAAGCGATGAGGTCACCAGAGTTCACCGCCAGGCTTGAGATCCCGTAAATGAGTATTCCCGAAACGGGCGACCGCGCCTCCTGAAGCACGGCTCCAAAGGGATCCTGGACCAAGCCAAGTAAGCCGCCGGCTTCGACGGGCGAACCTGGCAGTACGTGGCCGAACCATGATCCCGAGCTTTCGCACATTACGCCTTGGCTCGTGAACTGAGGCAGCGGAGTTCTCGCCTCGCTGTCCTCGTCCAACAGACCAGAGATCTTTACTAGTCGATCAAGGCCCTCCCGCTGAACCGCCACTTCCGATGGGGACCACTTGCCTTCCCCTCCGACTTCGATGAGGACAGAAGGGATTCCGGCACGTGACGCTTCTGTGGTGGAAGTTCCCTCGGTGTCCACCAATACAACCCTCGGAACATCGAATTGGCTCGCCATTCTAAGTGATGCGTCGTTTACATCTGGCGTTCCAACGTTGCTGACACACGCATAGTTGTCCAGGATTTCGGGGATGTCGCCGCTGTGACAATCTACGTAGTAATTACTGCGGGAGATAATGTTTGACCACAGCCAGTAGGCAAGCCGCCTAGTAGGTCCACCGTCTGGATCGCCGGGAAAAGCGCGGTTGAGATTCTCTCCATCCATTGGGTTGACGAACGCGGTTCTCTTGAAGAAGGCAAGAGGACTGGACTGTAGCGAAGCGATCACGGTTCCTTGAATGGCCGTGGGATCCAGATCGAAAACAAAGTCCCGTAACGCCACCATGGAAACGTATTCACCGCCATGGACTCCCGCGGTGACAGCAAGAATCGGCCCGGGGCGTTCTCCATGAACGATGACGATGGGAAGTTTAAGGACCTCTTCATCGATCTCGACCGAACAGTAGCCCGATGACCGCGTCCCTGGTTCAGCAACCAAGGACCCCACCCTGAATGGCTCACGTGGACGATTCATCTGGATCTCCGTAACTACTTCAGCTCAGTGGCAATGACGTGAACTTGGAGTCTGGTCCAAGGAACCTTGCGGGGTTCATGAAACTGACGTCGGTGGCAGTTGTTCCGTCCAGAACAAGGTCAGCGGCAATAGCACCCAGGGCAGAGGCCATCTTGAAGCCGTGGCCGGAGAAGCCGACCGCAGTTACAACGCCGTCCATTCCGGGCACGGTTCCCAACAATCCGGTCTCGTCTGGTGTGTAACCGTCTGCGCAGAGGGCAACCCGAACCGGGTCCGGAATCAGTCCAGGAAGGAATTCCCGGACCCATTTAAGGATGGGTTCCAAGTACTCAGGGTCCCACGAAAGAGGCTTCTCCATGGACTCCACTTCGTCCATATAGACGCTCCCCGCTACCTTCACAGTCCAACCATCTGCGCTCGGGAACCCGTAAAGGCGAACCTTGTCCGAGCGCTCGTCTTCCTCAGCCCTCCGGAGGAAGACCGGCAGGCCTTCCCTGCAGAATACGGATGGATCCACAGCCGGGAACCAGGTCAGGACCTGCGGCAGAACCGAAAGGTGAACGCCGAGTTCCTTGCACACCGCACCAGCGCCGGTACCCTGCGAGAGGATCACCCGGGAGGCGATGATTTCTTCCTGATCGGTTCTAACGATGTATCGGTCACCATAGGTCTCAACGGTGTGTGCTTTCCGGTTTCCCAGGAACTGCGCGCCAAGCCGTTTGGCCTCAACCAGGGCGGCGGTCACAGCTTTCTCTGACTTCAGGTAGCCTCCCTCGGGGTCAAAGATCGCAACATCGTTGTCCCTGATCACATGATCGGGATACTTTGCCCTGGCCTCATCACCCCGGAGAAGTTCGTAGTCGAGGCCATGCTCTTTGCCTGCCGCAATAAGCGAAGCCAACCGCGGGTTGTGTTCGTCGAAGATCGTGACAGCGCCTGTGGTGTCGAGCAATTGAGTCCCGCTAATTGCCTCCAGCTCGCGCCAGAGATCCTGCGACCTCTGCAGGATGGGCGTGTAATGGCCGCCCTCCGCATACACCTTACGGAAAACCCGCGATTCGCCGGCGTAGGCGGAGAAGGGGCCCGGGATCGAAAAGCGGTCGATTCCGATGACCCGCAGGCCGCGGGAGGCAAGCTGCCAACTTGCCATGCTCCCTACAGAGCCGACTCCAACGATTGCGACGTCCGTTTCAAGTGCTGTCATGTTCTTACCTTGTTTTCAGTGAAGAGGTTGGGCTTGGTACAGACCCTGATGGAAGTCGGCAAACGCTTCGCAGGTTTGTTCTACGTATGGGACGCGCGCCCCGGACGCGTTCAGCCTTGAGGTTCGCCGCCGATCCGTATCAGAGGGTAAACATTGTCTGTCATTATTGTCGGACAGAAGCTAACCTTAATCTAGCACTGTACCGTCGGCTAAGGAAGCGGGGGTAACGGTTGTATCAAGGTGATGACCCATCGATTCGATGCCTTTCGGGGATACAAGAATTCCGGCGTTGGGCCGTGAGGGTGTCGGGCGTGCCGTCTACGAGACGCCCGTGCCCAAGAGCACCGTCATCAACCTCGTCAAGCCAGTGTCACGCCGGCAACAGCCGGCGGCCGACCAGCAAAAACCCCCGATAGGAACGATCATGTCAAAGAGCAATGACGAGATCGATGCTCGCATCCTCACCGAGCTCCGCATCAATGCTCGAATCAGTCTTGCCCAACTGGGCGAACGTGTCCTCCTCTCCCGCAACGCCGTCCGGCAACGGATTGAACGATTGGAGCGGGATGGTTACATTCGCGGCTATACAATCCGGGAACCCGCGATCGACGGACCCTCTAAGGTCAGCGCGTTCCTCTTCATCCAGCGTCGTGACCGAGTGCGGGGCAGTGATGTGATTGCGGGTCTGCGCGCAATTCCCGAAGTGGTTGTCTGTGACGTTGTTAGTGGGGAACTGGACATTGTTGTCAGGGTTGAAGCGTCAGATGTAGCCCGGATCCGTGAGATTTGGTCCCGCGTCTCGGAATTTCCCGGAGTGAAGGACATAACAACTGCCCTTTCTCTTTCAACGGCCATCGACAGGTAGCCGGAACCCTCTGCCCTGGTCTGATTCAGGGCGAAGGCGACCGAGCTGGTGGGCTGCTCGTCCCGGAGACAGCCCACCAGCATCAACTCAGCGCTGACGCCCTATGGCGTCTGGATCAGCGAATCGACCTGTTCTTGACTAAGCCATCCATCACCGAGTGCAATCTCCACAACACTTTGACCTGAGCCCAATGCCCTGTGAGCTATCTCAGCCGCCAGGTTGTAACCCAGGATCGGCAGCAACGCGGTTGCCTGCGCGGTGGACGCACGGGCCCGGGTTCTGAGCAGTTCCTCATTGGCTTCGATCCCGCATACGCACAGTTCCGTGAGAACATCGCATCCGTTGGAAAGCCAGGACATTGACTCCAGCAGAGCATGGGCAATGGCGGGTTCGAATGCGTTTAGCTGGAGCTGGCCGTTCTCTGCGGCCATCGTGACAGTTGTATCCGCTCCCGCAACGAAGTATGCAATCTGGTTCACAACCTCTGGGATGACAGGGTTGACCTTTCCAGGCATGATCGACGAGCCGGCCTGACGAGCAGGAAGTTTGATCTCGGCAAGACCCGTTTGTGGCCCGCTCGAGAGAAGGCGAAGATCGTTGCAGATCTTCGACAGCTTGATGGCGGTCCGTTTCAGTGCACCAGAAAATGTCATGAAGGCCCCGGTGTCCCAGGTCGCTTCAATCAGATCTTCAGGCTTGGAAAGTGAGACTCCGGAAACAGCCGAAAGATTTTCGACGATGCGCTCAATGTATCCAGAATCTGCAGTGATGCCGGTCCCGATGGCCGTGGCACCGAGACTGCACTCGGTCAGCAATACGGCCGCCCCCCGCAACAGTCGCCGGTCCTCATTGATCGTCACGGAAAAGGCCTTGAACTCTTGCCCAAGCGTCATGGGGACAGCGTCCTGCAGTTGTGTGCGCCCGATCTTCGGGATTGAACCGAACGCCTTCCCACGCTCTGCGAAGGCATTGGACAGCTTTCCAAGGCGGTCGAGCAGTTCATTCAAGGCAAACACGAGCGCCAGGCGCACCGCTGTGGGGTAGACGTCGTTGGTTGACTGGCACTTGTTGACGTGTGCAATGGGATCGACCACGTCATAACTTCCCAACGGGTGGCCCATTGTTTGTAGTGCCAGATTCGCAATCACTTCATTGGCGTTCATGTTGGTGGAAGTTCCGGCTCCACCCTGAATGACGTCGACTCTGAATGCGTCATCAACGTCGCCAGTCGCCACGACATCGCAAGCAGAGGCAACGGCCTGCCCGACGTCGTCGGGGATCAGTCCCAGTTCCGTATTAGTCAAAGCAGCCGCCTTCTTGACGTACGCAAGGGCACGGACCAAGTGGCGATGCTTTCCCAGATGTATCCCGCTGATGGGGAAGTTCAAGATCGCGCGCTCAGTGTGGACGCCCCAGAGCGCGGACGCCGGCACGGCAAGGGCGCCAAGGCTATCCCTTTCGATGCGAACACCTGTGGTCATGATGCGATGGCGATGACTTTGGGCTGTGTCATCTCCTCATAGGCGAACCTGACCCCTTCGCGGCCCATGCTTCCGTACTTTGAACCACCGAACGGCATGGCATCATGGCGATAATCCGACGAGTCATTGATCATGACACCGCCAGCATCAATGGCCTTGGCTGTTTCCATTGCCCGTGCGAGGTCCTTGGTGAATACGCCTGCCTGCAGTGCGTACTCGCTGTCGTTAGCCAAGCGAATCGCCTCGTCCTGCGTGTCGAAGGGTTCGATCAGGACCACCGGGGCAAACAGCTCCTCCCTCCAGGCCTCGCAAGAGCGGGAAACCCCGGTCAGTACGGCCGGTGTCAGGACTGAGCCGGTCAGGGCGCCACCGGTAAGCAGACGTGCTCCTGCCTCGACTGCCTGGTCGATCTTCCGTTTGGCTTCTTCAGCCGCTGCCCGGCTGATCATCGGCCCTACATCGGTGCTTTCCTTCGACGGATCACCAGCCGCCAATGCCTTTGTTTGGGACACAAAAGATTCCAGGAAGGCGTCAAAAATCGTGCGGTGCACCAGGATCCGCTGCGCACCGATGCAGTTCTGTCCAGCCGCCCAGAAAGAACCCGAAACGCTTGCCTCAACTGCGGTGGGCAGATCGGCGTCGTCATACACAATGACAGGTGCGTTCCCGCCGAGCTCCATGGAGAGGCGCTTAATGCCAGCGCTAGCGGCAATGGCACTTCCCGTGGCGAATCCGCCCGTGAAGGAGACCATTCTGACCAGTTTGGACTCGATGATGGCCTGCCCGACCGTGCGGTCTCCAAGCACGACGACGATAAAGTCATCCGGGAGTCCGGCTTCCACAAGCAGGTCCACCAGGAACATCGCCGAAAGGGGTGTCAGCTGGGAGGGCTTCAGAATGACGGTGTTCCCGCCTGCGATCGCCGGCCCAAGTTTATGGGCGACCAAGTTCAAGGGATCGTTGTAAGGAGTTATCGCGGCTATAAGACCCAGAGGCTCCCGGCTAAACCAGCCCAGCCGGTTCTCAGAGCCGGCAAACGAATCGAAAGGCACAACTTCACCCGCATTGCGGCGCGACTCGGCTGCAGAGAGCTTGAGGGTGTTAACTGCTCGCGAGACCTCCTTGCGGGCCTGCCGAATGGTCTTGCCGGCTTCAAAGACGATAAGGTCCGCGGCCTTGTCCGCGCGCTGCTTGAGCAAATCGGCCGCGGTGTCCAAAATTTGGGCCCGCTCATGCCGTGGCATGGCGGCGGCTGCTACGGTCGCGGCGGCTGCGCGCTTCAGCTCCCGCTCAACGTCTTCCTTCGTTGATTGGGGGAGATGCTCCAGAACTGTTCCGTCGTACTTGTTGTAGACGGCCAATTCATCAAGAGATTCAGCGGACTCGATACGGACCATGGTCGTTTCAGACATGGACGCCTCCCTTGATGAACGCGTCTACTGCGGCAATGTCGGAAACCAAGGCATACGCGGTTTCCGTCCGGCCCGCTCCGGGGCCGGAGACGGTGACGGCGCCGAGGAGGTCGGTTTCGAATGAAACCGCGTTGGTCGCTCCAGAAATGCCGGCAAGAGGGTGGTCCGCGGTGAGGGTGGCTGGTCGCACACTTGCCCTGATCTTGCCGTCTGTTCCGCGGATGGCTTCGCCGATGAGTTTCCAGCGCTGACCGTTTGCCAGTGCCTGTGCGACCTGATCGCTGGAAATTTCCTGGATCCCTGTGGTCTCGACTTCATCGGGATGCAGGCTGGCGCCGAGAAGTTCATTTGCCAGGATGGCAACTTTGAGCCGTACGTCGGATCCGCCGATGTCTGCAGTCGGGTCCGCTTCGGCATAACCACGTTCCTGGGCCTCTGCGATGGCTTCTTCCAAGCGCAATCCTGCTTCCATCCGGCCCAGGACGTAGTTGCTGGTTCCGTTAAGGATGCCTTGGACTCCCTTGAGCTCAAGTCCCTCGAACATTTTCTGTGCCAGGCGCAGCACAGGAGTGCCGCTCATCACCGATCCTTCGTACTCGAAGCTGGCGTTACTTTCCTTGGCCAGAGCATTCAGTTCCTGGCCGTGAAGAGCGACTGGTCCCTTGTTTGTGGTCACGACGTGCTTGCCCGCAGCAAGGGCCCAACGTACGTGCGATACGGCCGGCTCTCCGTCCACGGGGCTTGTGAAGGTTGCCTCGACGATAATGTCAGCGGGGCTGTTCTTGATTACTTCTTCGTTACGCGGTTCGGAAGATCCGCCGCGGCGTCCTTCGAACGTGGCTCCTCGCGGCATGGCGAGTACTGTCGCCAGATCGATGCCTTCCTCTTGCACCAGTGAACCGAATGCAAGGTCTGTAATGGAAACTACGCGAAGTTCGAATCCAAGAGCTGCGAAGCGGTGTGGCTCGTCGCGAATGAGCGTGGCCAGGGCCCGATTCACGCCGCCGAAACCGATCAGGGCCAGGTTATACGTCGTCACTTGATCTCCTCTGTGGCTATAGAAAGCTTTGTACTTACAGCTTCTGTCCGCAGGGTGTCAGCCAGCTATGAACGCATCGCTCGTTGGCTATGACGAAAGGACCAAAAAAGTGGATCCTGTGGACCAAATGCTCGCAGCATTGGAGCCACCACACGGGCGCGAGGTGCTATAGCATGCGAAACCAATGCGGCGTAGCGTGGTTGGACAATGGCGTGGAGGAACTCTGGTCCACAGGGGCCACGTCTGAAGAGGACGCCGTAGGCATTGGTTCTAGAGGAGCCGGGATGGCTGGATGGAATGCTGATACAGCAGCGGGGCCGGGCGGAGGGGCGGTCACTCTGGTGGAGGGATCATCCTTCTGCATTTCGTTGCCCAACGGAGATATTGATCCTGCCTATCCACATGGAGTCTTCTTTCAGGACACCCGCATCCTGTCCGGCTGGAGCCTGACCATTAATGGGCAGGCGCTGGAGCCCTTGGCGGCGCAGATGCTGGAACCATATCGGGCGCGGTTTGCTGCCCGCGTTAGTCGAACAGACGGTTATGCGGACAGCCCGTTGATTGTGGAGCGGCTGCGCGAAGTGGGGGCCGGAATCCAGGAGCGGCTAACTGTTCGAAACTATTCTGCGGCGCCGGCGGAGTGCCGTATTGCGGTGGGATTGGAAGCCGATTTCGCTGACCTGTTCGAAGTCAAGGAAGGACGGACTCCGCGCCGCTGGGATGAGACGCGTCAGGTCGATGGCGAATCACTGGATATCAGTGCTTCCTGGCAGGGAGTTCGGAAGAGCATCAGCGCGCGCGCCCCCGGCGCCGATATCGCCATTGACGGCATTTCATTCAGCACGTCCATCCCGGCTCACGGCGAATGGAGCAGCGTCCTTGCAGTGGTACCCACCGGGGAGGGAGCGGATCCTGACAGTACGTTTATCCATGCTGGAGTGGATGGTCTGCTGTCTCCGCGGGATTTGCGGCGACAAGAGTGGGTGGCCAAGATTCCGGTGCTGCAGATGGGCAACCGCTCGATCGAACGTATACTCCGGCGCAGCTACGACGACTTGGGTTCCCTCCGTATAGAAGACCCGGATCATGCAGAGCGGGTCGTGGTGGCGGCCGGTGCTCCATGGTTCATGACGCTCTTTGGTCGCGACGCGCTGTGGGCAGCTGAAATGGCGATGCCCGTTGATCCGTCGCTGGCGCTGGGAACACTGCAAACCCTGGCGGATCGCCAAGGTCAAGTGGTGGATCTATTGAGCGAAGAGGAGCCGGGCAAGATTCTTCATGAAGTCAGGCTGGATGTGTCCAGTAGCTTGTCTTTGGGCGGAAAGTCCGTTTATTACGGCAGCGTCGATGCAACGCCACTGTTTGTTTGCTGGCTTGGGGACGTCAGCCGATGGGGATTCGCGCCGGACACTATTGCCAGTTTGTTGCCTCATGCAGACCGTGCCCTGGATTGGATACGTGATTATGGGGACAAGGACGGGGATGGGTTTGTTGAGTACGAACGCCTCAACCCGCAGGGCCTGATAAATCAGGGCTGGAAGGATTCCTGGGATGGAATCAATTTCGCGGACGGGAGGCTGGCCGAGCCGCCAATTGCCCTCTGTGAAGTGCAAGCCTATGTCTACTCGGCGTTCATGGCCCGTTCTTGGATTGCGTACGACACCGGCGACAGGCGTTTGGCCGAGGAGCTCGCTGATCGTGCCGCCCAACTGAAAAAGCGGTTCAACGAGCAGTTTTGGATGCCCGAGCGTGGGTATTACGCAGTGGCCCTGGACGGGAAAAAGCGCCAGGTGGACGCGTGCGCTTCCAATATGGGCCAGTGTCTGTGGTTCGGCTTGGTGGATGAGGACAAGGCGCCGTTGGTGGCCGAAAGGCTGATGTCCCCAGAGATGTTTAGCGGTTGGGGAGTGCGAACCTTGGCGTCGGACATGGGTGCCTATAACCCTGTGAGCTATCACAACGGGTCAGTCTGGCCTCATGACAATGCGATTATTGCTGCTGGCCTCTTACGGTACGGCTTTGTTGAAGAGGCACAGCGGATTTCAACGGCTCTGTTCGAGGCGGCCGAGTTCTCGGATGGTCGGCTGCCGGAATTATTCTGCGGTTTTAGCAGGGAGCGGTTCCCCGAACCCGTACCGTACCCGACGGCTTGCGCCCCCCAGGCATGGGCCGCGACCACACCGATTCTGCTGGTGACGAGCCTGATGAGATACGACGCCGATGTTTCGAAGGGCGGTCTCTGGATGGATCCGGTTCTCCCGCAATCCTATGGGGATGTCCACATCAGCAACGCACCCATGGCGGGAAGCCGTATCACTATCGATGTTACAAATTCGGTCGCAAGAGTCCAGGGCCTCCCAGAGGGAATGGCGCTTTATCGCGGGCACCGACCCTGGTTTACCGAACTAGTTGAGAACGCCGGCAAGGCTGACCCCGAACGATAGAACACATATGTGGTCTGTTAGACAACCACTCTCAAATTTTGTCAATCAACATTGTCCGACATTGTGTATCATCGTCACTGTAGCATCTTGAGGTCCCGGAGGGGCCGGCCGCGGGTAAGGAAGTGTCTTCACCGAAGGATCATCGGCCTCGGTTTCGGATCCTGCTGACAAACGGCACCAATCTTGTGGTGTTAAGGGAGTACTCCATGGTTCTACATCCAGGCCAACGAGGGTTGGCACACTTCTTCGTGGGCAAAAGCGCCCGGAAACGGAATGATTCTATGGTCAAGGCGATTGTGTTGAACGACACCCAAACGGCGGATCTGGGCGAGCATGTCCTGAAGCCGACCAGTACTACGCCGGGGCAGACGGAGGTGTCTTTTAAGGTCTGGGAAGCTGACGGCGCTCGTACAGGGGTGTGGGAGGCTACTCCTGGAACATTCACGAGTACCCGCGAGGGCTTCAATGAGGTTTGCGTGATCCTCAGCGGAACGGCCACCATCACCGACGAGAGCGGCAGCTTCGACATCGGACCCGGCTCACTCTTTGTCACTCCGGAAGGATGGCGAGGCAGCTGGACCATTCATGAAACCCTTCGCAAGGTGGGATTTGTTCAAAACCTGCCTGCCTAGCCGATCGCCTAACATTCTCCGATAGGGGCGTTCTGCCTCTCTATCCGGCGAGCAGGTGTCGCATTGAAGGAGTCCGGTCCCTTAGGGGCCGGACTCCTGTGCTCACCTTCGGTGAGCGTGGAGGCGTCCGCTAGTTGAGCTTGGCTTCGGTGATTGCGCCGAACTCCAGCCCCCAGGTCTTGAGGGACTCCTTGTACTCCGGGGCGCCGAGGATCGACTGAATCGCTGCCTGCATTGCCGGGGTCAGCGGAGAACCCTTCTTCAGCGCGACGGCCGTAATGCCGGTTCCGCCCACGTTGAGCGGCGGGGTCAGCATCTGGAATGTGCCCGGCTGCTGGGTCTGCGCCCAGGCGAGGGCAGTGGTGTCGTAGAGTATTGCGTCGATCCTGTTGGCACTCAGCTGGACGAGGGCTTCCTGGATGTTGGGCAGCGTCACGGCGTTGATGGCCAGCTTGCCCTGAGAGGTGCAGGTCATCTCGTTGAGGGCAGGAAGGCGCAGCAGTTGGCCGGTGGAGCCCTGGGTGACGGCGACGTTCTTTCCGCACAGGGTCTCGTTGCTCAGGTTCTGCGGATTTCCGGCGTTGACACCGATGGAGCTGCCGGCCTTGAAGTAGTCGATCATGTCCAGGACCTTGAGCCGCTCATCAGTCTTCGCCATCGTCGAGACGGTGAAGTCATACCGGCCACCGTCAATTCCCGGGATGATCGTGTCGAACTTCGCGTCCACGAACTTCACCTTCACCCCGAGCTTCTTCCCGATCAGCCTCGCGATGTCGGGGTTCAGGCCGATTGCAGTCCGGTTGTCCTCTGCGAGGAAGATCGTCGGCGGGTAGTGCAGGTCCGCCGCCACTGTGAGCTCACCCTTGTCCTTGTAGGACTGGGGCAGCAAGCTCACAGCCTTGGCATCGGGCTGGACGCCCTCGGAGATGTCCCGCAGACCAAGTTCGGTAGGGCTGGCAGAAGGTTCGCTACCGGCAGGGGCGGCGCAGGCGCTAAGGGCCAGGAGGGCGGCAAGGGCAGCTGCGGCGGCGGGGACCTTACGCTGAATCTTCATGATGCTTTCCTTGAAATCATTTCTACTGTTATGACGTGGATGCTGGATTCACTGGTCTTTGTAGACCTGGAACCCCCAAGGAATCTGTGAAATGGTCCGGGATGGGACTTGCATCACATCACCGGCTGGCAGTCGGTAGAAGCTCTATGGACGGCTCGGGTTTCAGGGTGGAATGGCGCTGTCACTTGAGCCTTGAGCGCGAAGTCCGCATAATCCCACACCATTTCGCTGACCCTCCATGTAGCCAGCAACCAGGAGCGGTTCCGGGGAGAGGCCCGGGTAGATGGCAGAATTCTGAGGCGCTTCTGAGCCCAACGACCAGATGTGACCACGAGATGATCATAACGCTGGTGCTCGCCCTCAGCGCAGACCTGTGGATCCCGTCGTCGTCGGTTTCGATACCGTTAGCGGGAGAGGTTGGATCGCCGCCTGTCTCGTCTGGATCCGCTTTTAGGATTGGTAGTAGTGCTCTTCGAGAGCCTTGATCAGCAGCTCGCGCTCTCCGGTCATCGCAGCGTCCAACAGCAACAGATGGCGGTCGGCCTGGTTGCCGGCGGTGCCCACGCCGCGCCGCATGATCGGCACCATCTGAACTGCTAGAAGTGATTCCAGACTCTGCCAGGCCTCGAACAGCTTGCCCTTGGGCTGTTGGCTCATCAGCGTCCCGTGGAAGTCGCGGTCCAGTCTCATCAGATCGTCGACGTCTTCCGGGAGGCGCAGCCCGCGCATGCGTTCCGCGATAGCCCTCAGCTCGTTTTCCGCGCTTTTGGGCAGGGGGAGCGCAGCGTGCAGGGCCGCTCTTCCCTCAAGTGCTGCGAAGACTTCCCCAATCTCAGCAATGTCGCTGTCGCTGAAGTAGCGAACCCGGGTGCCGGACCCTGGCGTGAACTCGACGAGGCCGGTTGACGCGAGACGTGTGAGGGCTTCGCGCACTGTGCCGCGGCTCACAGACAGGTCCTCGGCGAGCCTCGTCTCTACAAGATGCCGACCGGGGTCGAGGGTTCCAAGGATGATCTCCCTCCTAATGAGGTGCTCCACCTGGTCCACAAGCGTGGTTCGTTCCGAACCCCGTGGTGCAAGAGTCCTCGCAAGAGTTGTCCTTGCGGGCTCAGAGAAAGGCTTGCTCTCCATGCATTCACTCCCCTAGATGACTCACGGCAGCCACTCCGTTTCGAAGTGAGCCTTGACACAAGATTGTGAAACGATAATATCAAACAGTGACGTCCTACATGATTGTTAGACAAAGTAAGAGTAGCGATTCTTGGTGACGCCATTCCAGGCAGTGAAGCCGCTCGAACCCCGGAATTGCCACGCATCACCACGAGCCCCGCGGTTGTCGCGGAAGGACTCCTTATCGCTCTCACCTAGGAGGTTTGAATGAGCACTACCAGGAAGCGCGTCGCGGTCATAGGCCTGGGAACCGCTGGCAGTATGGCTGCTTGGCGCCTGGCCTCGCGGGGCGCGGATGTCGTTGGCTACGAGCAGTTCGGAACGGGCCACGACCGCAGCGCCCATGCCGGCGAATCACGGATCTTCCGGACCGCCTACTTCGAAGATCAGGACTACGCGCCTCTGATCCGCAGCGCGAAGGCCCTGTGGCGTCAGCTCGAGGCCGAGACCGGCACCGAGCTGCTCACCCTCACCGGCAACCTCATGCTGGGGGAAGCCTCGGCCGAGATGGCGAACGTCAGTGAATCCATTGATAAGTTCGGGGTCAACGCAGTGGCCATTCCCCTTGAAGAAGCACGCAAGCGGTGGCCCCAGCATCCCTTCCGCGCGGACGATGTCGTCGTCCTGGACCGCGAAGGAGGGTATCTCCGTCCGGAGCTGGCCGTCCTGAAAGCGGCCCGCAGGGCCGAGGCGCTTGGCGCCGAACTGCGGACCTACACCCCCGTCGAGGGGATCGAGGCCAAGGCCGACGGCGTCTGGGTCACGGCTGGTGGCCATAGCGAGCGTTATGATCATGCCGTGGTCACTCCCGGCCCCTGGGCCGGAAAGCTCTTCCTCGAGCTTGCGACCCTCATCGAGGCGCGCAAGGTGGTGTCGGCGTGGTTCGCCGGGAAGGAACCCGGAGCGTTTGATCCGGCACGCTTCCCGTGCTTTGTCCGGGCGACTCCACGGGAGTTCTACGGACTGCCGTGGATGGCCGGGAACGGGTTGAAGCTCGGTCTCTCCGGCGCGGTCAACCGGCCGGTTCCGGATCCCGACGCCCTCGACCGGACGGTTCCGCTGGACGAGGTGCAGACCTTCAGGGCACTCGTAGCCGAGTCCTTCCCGGGCCTCCACCCGGACCCGATCCGTGTCAGCGCCTACATGGAGGGCTATACCAGGGACGGACACGGAATTGTCGGGCGCCTCGGTGGTGAGGAACGCATCACCGCCGTCACGGGCCTGTCGGGCCACGGATTCAAGCTCGCTCCCGCACTCGGGGAGATCGCCGCCGACTATGCGCTCACTGGCTCGAGCGAGAACACCCTAGCGCTGCTGAACCCGGAGCGGTTCCTTGCAACGCCGACCGTAACGGAGAACCCGTGACGTGAGGCCCACGTTCCGGCCCTAAAACCGAGCCCCGTCATTATGGCAGTCCGACGCCGATGACGACGGGCGCGATGTCCACAAGACAAAGCACGGGCAGATTCTCGAAAAAGCCACCGGTGCTACTACCAGGCTTTCGCAAACAACCTCATCATCCCAACGAAATGATTCAAGGAAGCATCATGAAGACAGCACGAAAGGCCGCTGCCGCGGCTGCGGCCCTGGCCCTCCTCCTGACCCTGAACGCCTGCGGCACCGCTGCCAGCGGCGATTCTGCCAACCCCAGCCCCACTGAAATCGGGCTGAGGGACATCTCCGAGGGCGTCCAGCCCGATGCCAAGGCTGTGAGCCTGCTGCCGCAAAAGTACAAGGACAAGGGCGAGCTCACGGTCGCCGCTGACCCGAACAGCCCGCCGACCATCTTCCGCGCTCAGGATGGCGACACCCTCATCGGCCTCAATCCCGACATTACGCGGCTCATCGCCAAGAAGCTTGGGGTAAAGATCAAGTATGTGGAGGCGAAGTTCGACACGATGATCCCGGGCCTTGACGGGGGACGGTATGACTTCACCGTCTCGACCATGGCGAAGACCGATGAGCGGCTCAAGGTCGTGGACATGATCGACTACTTCAAGGCCGGCACATCCATCGGCGTGAACGCGGGAAACCCGCAGAACCTGAGCAACGAGACCCTGTGCGGGAAGAACGTCGCCGTCATCCAGGGCTCCACGGGGCAGCTCAAGCGCCTCCCGGCCCTGAATGAGATGACGTGCAGCTCTCAGGGCAAGCCGGCCATCAACGCCGTGACGCTGCCGAGCGTCCAGGAGGCGCTGGTTCAGCTGCACGCAAAGCGGGTCGACGGCGTCCTCTACGACACGACCGCACTCGCCTGGGCACAGACGCAGCAGCCGGGCTCGTTCAAGATGCTCACGCCAGCGCTGAATGTCGGGGGTACCGGCATCTGTGCTGTCGCCGTGAAGAAGGGTTCGGACCTGACTCCGGCTCTGCAGGCGGCAGTCCAGTCGATCCTTGGTACCCCGGAGTACAAGGAGTCCCTCAAGACCTGGGGCCTGGAGTTCGGGGCCATCACCGACGCCAAGCTCAACTAGCGGGTGGCCTGAATGACGACGGTTATCAAAAAAAGAAGCAAATCACCGATGGGGAGTATCGATGCGGCGCTGAAGCCGCGGCTCCGGGTTCGGACCCGCTCCGAGTACGCAGGGTGGATCCTGAGCATCCTGCTCGGCATCGGGATCCTCACCTCCGTCATGACCAATCCCAACTTCAAGTGGGACATCGTGGGCAGGTACTTCACGCATGAATCCATCCTGCGTGGGCTGATGCTCACCATCTTCCTCACGGTTGCGAGCATGGCCCTGGGAACGCTGCTGGGGCTGGGCCTGGCGATCATGCGCTCCTCGCGGGTGAAGCCGGTTTCGATCGCGGCAAATATCTACATCAACCTGTTCCGCGGCACCCCGGTGCTGGTCCAGCTGATTTTCTGGTTCAACATCTCCGCGCTGTACCCGGACCTGTTCCTCGGGATCCCGTTCACGGACATCGGCACCAAGATCGACATGAACGCCCTGATGGGGCCGATCACCGCGGCGCTGGTCGGGTTGACCCTGAACGAGGCCGCGTACATGGCCGAGATCATCCGCGGCGGGTTCTCCGCCGTGCCCAAGGGCCAGATCGAGGCCGCCGACTCCCTGGGCATGAGCGCCGGGACGCGGATGCGCAAGGTCATCATCCCGCAGGCGATGCCCTCGATCATCCCGGCGACCGGTAACCAGGTCATCGGCATGTTCAAGGGAACCTCGCTGGTCAGTGTGCTCGGCGTGGCCGAACTGCTCCAAAGCGCCCAGCTGATCTACGCCCGCACCTTCGACACCATCCCGCTGCTGATCGTCGCCAGCCTCTGGTACCTCATCATGACCCTGCTGCTGTCCTACCCGCAGTCCAAGCTCGAGCAGAAATACTCCCGCGCCACCTCCCGGCTTCCCCGGAAGGCGAAGAAAGCGGTTGTCCTGACAGAACCGGAAGAAGGTAACCTCCGATGAGCGCCGACGGCACCATTCACGCCCGCGGAATCCGAAAGTCTTTCGGCCCCAAGACGGTCCTGAAAGACATCAACCTGGAGATCGCCAGCGGAGAGATCTGCTGCATCATCGGCCCCTCCGGGTCCGGTAAATCCACCATCCTGCGCTGCATCAACGGCCTGGAAACCGTGGACTCCGGAGTCCTGAAGGTCAACGGCGAAGACTTCGGCTACTACGAAACCGATAACGCCTACCACGCCCTGCCGCCGAAGAAATTGGCCCAGCAGCGCACCCGGGTGGGCATGGTCTTCCAGTCCTTCAACCTGTTCCCGAACATGACCGCCCAGGAAAACATCATGTCCGGGCCCGTGCTGGTCAAGGGCGCTGACAAGAAAGAATCGGCCAAGCGGGCCAACGAATTGCTCGCCAGCGTCGGCCTGGCCGGGTTCGGGGACTACTACCCCGCCCAGCTCTCCGGCGGACAGCAGCAGCGTGTCGCGATCGCCCGGTCCCTGGCGATGGACCCGGAAATCATGCTCTTCGACGAACCGACCTCGGCCCTGGACCCCGAAAAGGTCGGCGAAGTCCTCGCCGTCATGAAGGACCTGGCCAAGAAGGGCATGACCATGGTCGTCGTCACCCACGAAATGGGTTTCGCCCGCGAAGTCTCCGATTCGCTGGTCTTCATGGACGAGGGCTACATCATCGAACGCGGCGATGCCCGCGAAGTCCTCGGCAACCCCCAGGAAGCCCGCACCCGGTCCTTCCTCGAGAAAGTGCTCTAAAGAAGGGACAGATGGAAGACTGGCCGTCATTGGCCTCGGTACCATCCGAAGCGCGGCGTTGTGGCAGGCTTCCCGTCTGACCGACTCGGTGGGCTTCGATGCGGAGTTACCTGCCCACGGCCGCAGTGCCGTGGGCAGGTAACTCACCAAGGACCTGGACTGTGCGCTGCGCACTGCGAAAGCCATCGAAGCGTGTGGCGTGATGATCAACGACTCCTCCGACTACCGTTTCGATGCGATGCCCTTCGGAGGCGCCAAGTACGGGAGCACGGGCCGCGAAGGGGCCAGGTTCGCCTACGAGCAGATGACACAGCCGAAAGTCGTGGCGATCGACTCATAGGCACAGATATCGAAGCATTGGAGTGAAATGTCAGAACTTACTGCCGAGCGATCATTGCGTGATCTGGAATGCTCCCGGTACCCGCACGATTCGAGGGAGGGTGCCGATGTCAAGAGCACTGTGCCGGCGCCTCTTGACCATATTGATGATGCGATACTCCGCGAACTGGAGGCGGATTCGCGGCTTACGGCAGATGCCGTCGCCGTTCGGGTTGGGACCAGCACAGAAGAATGCGCGATTCGCATTGCGAAACTGGAGAAAACTGGCCACATAGGGGGCTACACACTCGTGCGGGATTACCCTGCCCCTGCACTGCGCCCAATCTCTGCCGTGATCAGAGTGGTTCAAGACCACACACACACAGGCGCCGACCTCATGCGCTCTCTGGACTACATCCCGGAAATCGTCACCGCGGAAGTCCTTCAGGACGACCGTTGCCTGCTCCTGAGGGTTCACGTCAAAGAGCCTGCCCGCATTGAGGCGATCGCCAGCGGGCTGCGAGTCCAGTCGGCTGTTGTGTCGGTGGATGTGAGCAGAACGACGATTGTTCTCTCGTACCCGCGGCTCATGGCGAGGCCGCCGTTGTAAGGCGACAGGACGTGATGAAACAGAAATTTAGTCCGACACCGCGACATCAGGAATCCTACCCAGAACCTGAGGTTCCCCGGGACCTCCGTCGTGCCGCGGCGATCCCGACCATGAACCGAGAAGGTATGGCATCTACGACTTCAGTACTCAACGGAAGCACAGGGGATCGGCACTCTGGCAGAAGCAGGATCGAGAAGGATTTGATCGGAGCCGGGGAGATCCCGGCTGATGTGTATTGGGGCATTCACACGCTCCGCGCACTCCAGAACTTTCCCGTCACCGGCATCCGGATCTCCTCGTACCCTGTACTGGTAACGGCGCTTGCCCAGATCAAGCGGGCCGCCGTGCTGGGGAACCTGGACCTCGGCCTGATGAGTGAGGAAAAGAAGGATGCCATCGCCCAGGCCTGCCGAGAGATCGAGCAGGGCCAGCTCCTTGACCAGTTCGTCGTCGATGTCATCCAAGGCGGGGCCGGGTCACCCTCGGTCATGAACGTGAACGAGGTGATCGCCAACCGCGCCCTCGAGATTCTCGGCCACCACCGCGGCGCATATGCGTTCATTCATCCGCTGAGCGACGTGAATATGCGGCAGTCCACGACCGAGGTCTATGCCATGGCCATCCAGATAGCGGCCATCAAGAGCGGCCTCGAGCTTCTCCCGGCGATGGCATTTCTCCGCGGGCAACTGGCCCGGAAGGCCCTGGAGTTCGAGGGTATGGCCACGGTCAGCCCAACGCCGGCTCAGGATCCCCTGCCCATGACGCTGGCGCAGGAGTTCAGGATGTGTGCGGCGATGGTGAACGAGGACGAACGAAGCATCCGAGAAGCGCTCGTCCCAGTCCATGAGTTCAACCTCGGAGGGACAGCCAATGGCACCGGCACCAACACACACCCGGAGTATGCATTAGCCCATTTGCGGCAGATCACCGGCCTGCCCCTTGAAGCAGGCGGCGCTGACCCGGAGGAGCACCAAGCCTGCAGTGCCTTCGTACTCTTCTCGGGGGCGCTCAAGCGAACTGCAATCAGGCTCTCAGGAATTTGCAGCAACCTTCGGCTACTCTCCTCCGGGCCTTGGACGGGGCTGGCGGGGATCAATCCCGCCATTCCCGAAGCCGTCAATCAGGTCGCTTTCAACATCGTCGGCAACGATCTGACGATCACGATGGCGGCCGAAGAAGGACAGGGGCAATCCAGCGTCTTCAAGCCAATCATCGCGCAGTCTCTGCTGGCCAGTCTCGCCCACCTCACGTCCGCGTGCACGACCCTTGCAGAGCACTGCATCAGCGGAATCACAGCCGACAATCATGTCCGCCCCCAAACCAAGGAGAGCAACAGTGCCCTGAGGCAGATCCCGCCGTACGACTTGACGGCCGCAACCTCGAGAACGATGAAACACACCACGGGCGCCGAGCCTAAAAGGGCTAAAGGCCTCAGCACAAGAACGTCAATTGACGAACCGTAAATGAAGATGCGGGCGGCGTAGAAGAAGTCGCACCGCACTACGAGGGGCACAGTCCCGGAATGGAGGACCTTATGGTCAAGGCAACTGTTATCAGCGATACCGCGAACGTCTATCCCGGCGAGCATGTCCTGAAGGCAACTTCGCGGACCCCTGGCCAGACGGAGGTTTCCCTTCGTGCCTGGGAGGGGCAGGGGATCAGGGCGGGCCTGTGGGAAGTCACTCCGGGGATCTTCTCGAGCATTCGGGACGGGCACCACGAGATCTGCCAAATCATCAGCGGAGCGGCCACCATTGAGGAGACCGACGGCAGCACCTTTGAAATCGGCCCCGGGTCGCTGTTCGTGACCCCTGCTGGTTGGGAGGGTACGTGGACGGTCCACGAGACCCTCCGAAAGATTTGGATCGTAGCGGATATCAAGGAGGAAAGCCGTTGAGTACGACATTCGAGACCGTGACAGCGTTGATCAGCCCGGACGCCGGAAGTATCCAGGAAGCCGATCGGGTCATCGGTAGCCTGGCTCTCCCTGCACATGGCGTTGCCGTGCATGATCCTGCCACAGGGGAGACGATAGCCCACGTCCGGGACGATGATGTGGAAAAGGCTCTGATGGCTGTCAGTGAAGCAGACCGTGCCGGCAAGGTCTGGTCCCGGACCACGTCCCGCCAGCGTGCAGACGTGCTTCACGCCTGGTATGACAAACTGATTGACCACGCCGAGGACCTCGCTCACCTGATTTCCCGGGAGATGGGCAAACCGCTCGCTGAGGCCCGGGGCGAGGTCAAATACGGGACGGACTTCGTGCGCTGGTACGCGGAAGAATCCGTGCGGCCAGCGGGCAGCTTCCGTGAATCACCCGACGGTGCGGCAAACATTCTGACCCGCCGTTCCCCTGTGGGGCTGGCGGTGCTGATTACGCCGTGGAACTTCCCGCTGGCGATGGCGACACGAAAGATTGCCCCCGCTCTTGCGGCTGGGTGCCCTGTCGTGATCAAACCAGCGACCCTGACACCGCTGACGACGTACTTTACGGTGCAGCTTGCGGTTGAGGCAGGAGTTCCCGAGGACCTGGTGCAGGTCATCACCACGTCCGATTCCCGGGCTTTCAGCGAAACGGTTCTCAGCGACTCGAGAGTGCGGAAGGTTTCATTCACCGGATCAACCCCAGTCGGCCGTCAGTTGCTGCAACTGGCCTCACGGAACGTGCTTCGAAGTTCCATGGAACTGGGTGGAAACGCGCCACTCATTGTCTTCGACGACGCAGACCTGCAGCGTGCCGTCGATGGGACATTTGCAGCAAAACTCCGAAACGGCGGTCAGTCCTGCATTGGTGCCAACCGCATCTATGTCCAGGACGGCATCGCGGATGACTTCGTCGCCGCCCTCACAGAACGGTTCAAGCAGGTCACGGTCGGAAGCGGTCTTGGCAAAGGCACCCAGCTCGGCGCGCTAATCGACGACCGCGCGGTAAACCAGATGAAGGCCTTCACCCGCAATGCCCTCGATCTGGGCGCCGAGCTGGTTACGGGTGGTCACGCATACTCCTCGGCGGGTCACTTCTTTGCTCCGACACTGCTCGACAGAGTCCCGGAAGAATCGGACGTCGCCACATCGGAGATCTTCGGCCCGATCGCAGCGATTCAACGGTTCAGCTCCGAGGCAGAAGTCATCACCCGGGCCAACGCAACAGAGTTCGGTCTGGCAGGCTATCTCTTCACCGAGAATCTGGACCGCGCATTCAACGTCGCCGACAGACTCGAAACGGGAATCGTGGGCATCAACCAGGGAGTGCCATCCAACGCCACCGCCCCGTTCGGAGGCATCAAGCAATCCGGACTCGGCCGCGAAGGCAGCTCCGAAGGACTCGAAGAGTATCAAAACATCCGCTTTTACAACGTCGCCCGCCGCGCCACAGCCTAAAACTTGCAGGCAATACCCGAAACGGCCGTACCGTCTTCCAGACCTGGGCGACGCTTTCATGGCCTTCCCAGGACGTCGCGACAGCCTGACGGGGCCAACGACAGGGGGTGGGTGGAAAATCGCGCTTCCACCCGCCCCATAGACGGGGCTGGTGAAGCGCGGCAGAGTTCACCCCTTTGCTGTCTTCATTCTGGCAATCAGCTGGTATCCGATCGCCAAATACAGCGGCTGCGCTGATCAGGGCTCGGGCAACGCTGAATGGAAAAGTCGTGAAACACCTAGCGAGAAAGAGAGCAACAATGACAGCTACCTCGTCCACCCTCCTCACGGGCAGTAGCCGTGTGAAGCGGGGCATGGCGGAGATGCTCAAGGGCGGCGTCATCATGGACGTCGTCAACGTCGAACAGGCCCGCATCGCCGAAGACGCCGGTGCCGTTGCCGTGATGGCGCTCGAGCGCGTCCCGGCCGACATCCGCGCCCAGGGCGGCGTGTCCCGCATGTCCGATCCCGACATGATCGAGGAGATCATCGACGCCGTCTCCGTGCCGGTCATGGCCAAGGCCCGGATCGGCCACTTCGTCGAGGCGCAGGTCCTGCAGTCCCTCGGCGTGGACTACATCGACGAGTCCGAGGTCCTGACCCCGGCCGATTACACCAACCACATCGACAAGTGGAACTTCACCGTTCCGTTCGTCTGTGGAGCCACCAACCTCGGTGAGGCGCTGCGCCGCATCAACGAGGGCGCGGCGATGATCCGCTCCAAGGGCGAGGCCGGTACCGGGGACGTCTCCAACGCCACCACGCACATGCGCCAGATCCGTGCCGAGATCCTCAAGCTCGCGGCCCTGCCGGAGGACGAGCTGTACGTCGCGGCTAAGGAACTGCAGGCCCCGTGCGAACTGGTCAAGGAAGTTGCCGCCACCGGCAAGCTTCCCGTGGTGCTGTTCACCGCCGGCGGCATCGCCACCCCGGCCGACGCGGCCATGATGATGCAGCTCGGCGCCGACGGCGTGTTCGTCGGCTCGGGCATCTTCAAGTCCGGCAACCCGGCCCAGCGCGCCGCCGCCGTCGTGAAAGCCACCGCTTTCTTCGACGACCCCGACATGATCGCCAAGGCCTCCCGCGGTCTGGTGAAGCCATGGTCGGCATCAACGTCGACGAAATCCCGCAGCCGCACCGCCTCGCCGAACGCGGCTGGTAGGTGATATTCGATGATTACCACGATCGAACCAGGGCGATACTTCCACGTCAGGGGGAACACTCAAGGCCAAATTGATGACGATCTGAATACTGCGGTGGAGAAGGCTCGTGCTCATGCTCTCGAAGAAGGCTGGCTGGGCATTCTCGTGACGCGGCACGGTCCGGACATTTACACCGTGGCCCTGAGTTCCATGGTCCCCTACGGCCAGACTTTCGAACGCGACGATTGGGTCCCTGTCGACACTGGAGTCGTTTTATGACATCAGTTTTGGCCTGGCCATGGGCGCACAGGGTGTCGGCGTCGAGGAGAACAAGCACGCTGGGCCCCAGTCCCAAGCACCGCACTCCTGCGGCGACTGGCCAGCCCACCTCGTACCGCTAACTTGAGATCAGACTGAAAGGTCATGGTTATGGAACTTACTCTCAACAATGGCGTCACGATGCCGGCCCTCGGGCTGGGCGTCTTCCAGAGTCCGCCGGAGCAAACGACGGCGGCTGTCGAGGCCGCGCTGGCAGCTGGCTACCGTCACATCGATACCGCGGCCGCATACGACAATGAGCGGGAAGTCGGCGAAGGCATAAGGAGGTCCGGCCTCGATCGATCCGAAGTGTTCATAGAGACGAAGGTCTGGGTCAGTGACTACGGCTACGAGCAGACCTTGCACGCCTGGGAGAAGTCAACCGCCAAACTTGGCGTCGATTATCTGGACATGCTCATCCTGCACCAGCCCGCACCGGACCGCTTCGAAAAGACCACCGCCGCATACAAAGCACTTGAGACCCTGCTCGGCGACGGGCGTGTGCGGACGGTCGGCGTCAGCAACTTCATGCCTCACCACCTCGAGCAACTGCTCGGGAGGACCAACATCGTCCCGGCCATCAACCAGATCGAACTGCATCCCTTCTTCACACAGCCGGCCGTGCAGGCAGCGAATGCAAAAAACGGCATCCTCACCCAGGCATGGTCACCGATCGGTGGCGTCACTTTCTACCCTGGCTTTGGAGAGAACCGCAAGATGAACGTGATGGAAGACCCGTCGATCGTCGCCATAGCGCTTGCCCACGCTAAAAGCCCAGCCCAGGTTATGCTGCGTTGGCACCTGCAACAGGGCCGCTCAGCCATCCCGAAGTCGACCAACCCGGCACGCATCGCGGAGAACTTCAACGTATTCAAATTCGAACTCAGCGCGGGCGAACTTGCAAGCATCGATGCGCTCGACCTAGGAGAGCGCCATGGACCGGACCCGGACGTGCCGCGGCCAACTAGCTTCGCGAGGGTGATTCCCGGGGCGTAGAACTGGAGCCGTTTTACTCACTCATCATTTCCGGGTAAGGACGGGGATATTCCACTCGCCATGCTCGCTGTGATCCGGGAGTTCATCTACGACGTCGCGCATTCCGTCTCCTCTGCTGTACCCGGTCAACTGGCATCGGACTGGAGAATGCCGCCGACCTCATCAAGGACCTAGACGCCGCGCTGTCCTTGCAGGTGCATGCGCGGGCGAGAGCGGAGGGGACCAATATGGCCCGTGGTTACCACTCACTCGACCTGCACCCCGAGCTTTCGCGGCCCAGCGCATGTCCACACGGGTTGACGGTGCTCTGCGCTCGTCGCTCCGGCGGTGAAGGCCTGCCTGCTCTTCATATGCCGTATCCCGCCTTGTTGGCTCCAGACGTGAGTCGGATCCGCAGGCGCCAGCTGTCTCCACGTCGAGCGCTGCGAACCGTTAAACAAAGTGCTCCCGCCTAGCCGGCGGGGACTGCGTGTTCTTGTGAGCGAGGGTGACGTGCGGCCGCTTCCCAGCACGGTCTGGTTCGGCCTAAACGAAGTAGTCCGGCGTCAGTAAACACTGGTGTAAAGTCAGGCTGATGCCGGTCAGTCCCAGGTCTGGCCGCACCAGCAGCGGCCATCCTCGTGCTCCTAGATGACGAGAACCCGTTCTTCTCCGAGCAGGATGATGTCTTCATAGCTGAGCAGGCCTCCAGTGCAGTGCCGGGGGTCCGGTCTCGAGGCCCCGGCCTCAGATGTGCATGTCGCACTCCGGCTCTGCTGAGACTCCCACTCTCCAGAACATCTCGTCCGCATGTCCGTGAGTCAGACCTCCATCGCGTGCCAGAGGCCGCTGTCCGTATCGACTTCGACTCCTGGTCCCTGCTGCCGCAGAAGAGCGCGGTGCTGCGAGTCCCATAGTGTGGTGGCATTCCCACCAGGCGCTTGGAGGAGGCTGCGTGCGACGTAATGGGTGAAGTGGCCGAAGCCCAGACCGATACCGCGTAGGTGCTCGAGACGATCGTTGATCGCTTCGACCGGACCGTTCGATGCGCCTCCACGCTTGTAGAACGCCGGCACCTGAGCCCGTCCGGGCCGCAGCGTCCTGCCCAGCCGGGCAAGCTCTTCAAGCCCTTCCGGCAGGCCCCCGCGCAACTGCTCATTCACTTTCTGCATGCCACGCTTGCTGGTCCACCCATCGGTATGCTGAAAGGCGTCGATGACGTCCTGGTACGCCAGGTAAGTGACGTCCAAAGCAACCTGATCATCGTGGTCGGCCCGCAGGCGTTCCAGCCAGGCGGAGCCCGGCCGGGGGCATCCTGACGGTCTCAGATCGAGAGTCGTCACAGCCGAGTGACAGTCCCAAAACCAAGGAGAAGCATCCATGAACAAGAACGAGCTGGCCCAGTTGGGCCTCGACACGGATGGCCTTACGCCGGACGCAGACTACGTCCCGAACCCCTTCACCGCCGATGACGGTGTGCACGTCGACCTCGTGTACCGCGCGTACCTGCAGCTCGAGCAGATCAACGCGCTGGGCGGTATCAGCCTGCTCGGCGGCTCGCGCGAGCGGCTGGATGACATCTATGGCGGACTTGAGGATGGCATGGATCTAATGACGGCGGTGGCGCGCTTTGGCGACGATGAGCAGCAGCATCGCGCCCAGCAGCTCATCGCGGCAGGGAAGATCAGCGGCTCCTGACACGCCTCGACGTAACCCCGACAGCTCAGGCTGTCGGGGTTCTTTCTTTTCGTCATGCAGACCGAGCTGGCGAGAACCCCTGGATTTGCCGGGGCCCGGCATGCGTCGCGCGGACATCAACTGAACCAGGCGAGCGCTGATCAGCGGGCTCACACTGGTGGTCGGCAAAGTTCCTAGCCCGACGCCGCTCAATGCCAGATCTCTCCGCACCAGCAGCGGCCATCCTCGTGCTCCTGGATGACGAGAACCCGTTCTTCTCCGAGCAGGATGATGTCTTCATAGCTGAGTATGCCTCCAGTGCAGCATCGGCGAACGGCTGCGGGCAGAAGCGTCTTGTTCTATGTGGAAAACCGCAGGTAACGGCATCGGAGCGCTCTGCCCGTGAGCCTCCTGTGACCACCACCGAAACCTGACCGGCGGCGAACCAGGGACGAGCCTCCAGTGCCGGGAACGTACGCGGACGCACCACCAACTCTTTCCCTCACCCTCGACGGCGAGTTTGGCCGGCGTGCGCTGTCGGAACTCGAGAGTTAGTGAGTATGTGGTGATCGCAGTAGGAGGGGCTGATTGTGGTGATTTTGCAGGGATCTTTTCTCCTCGAAATTGAGCGCACCAATACACCGCTGCGCGGACCCCCGGGGGCCGGCAAGACCATGCTGGCTGAGCGTTTGCCGGGCTTGCTCCCGGATTTGGCCGATACAGCGGCAATGGAAGTTACGGCTATCCGATCGTTGGCCGCTGTCCAGTCGTCTACGGTGCGGCTCGTCCGCAGGCCGCCCTTCGAAAATCCCCACCACAGTGCCACCGCCGCTGCCATCATCGGTGGAGGCTCAGGGCTTCCCCGGCCCGGGGCGGCCTCGCGTGCACATCGGGGCGTGTTGTTCCTGGACGAGGCCCCGGAGTATGAGCGCCGGGTACTGGATGCCCTCCGTCAACCGCTGGAGAGCGGAGAGCTGGTCATCCATCGCTCAGCGGGAACTGCGGCATACCCGGCACGGTTTCAGCTCATACTTGCCGCAAATCCCTGCCCCTGCGGAAAAGCCTCCGGCAAAGGCATGGACTGCACGTGCACGGCAATGATGCGGCGCAGGTATTTCGGACGAATCTCAGGGCCGCTGTTGGACCGCGTGGATATTCAATTGCAGGTTGAACGGGTGTCCTTGGCCGATTTCGGCCATGCGGGTGAAGAAGAAGATACCCGCATCGTCGCGGAACGTGTATTGGCAGCCAGGGAACGCCAGCTTGAGCGACTGCTGGCCATGGGGCTTGAAACGAATTCACAAGTGCCGGGGCGAACCTTGCGGGGTGAATTGCGGCTGCCTCCCGGGACCACCCGGATTCTGGACACTGCGCTGGAACGGGGCACCCTCACTGCGCGCGGCTACGACCGCGTACTCCGGCTGGCATGGACGCTGGCAGATCTCGCGCACAGCGATACGCCGGACATGGATCACATAGGCCAAGCACTGGGCCTGCGCCAAGCTGCAGCTGCGACATGAGAAATACCGACACGAAGGGATTCACATCAGTGGCCGAATTGGGGAAGCAAGACAAAGAACGCATAGCCAGGGCAGCATTGGCCCGGCTCATGGAACCTCAGGACTCCGTAGGCCTCGCATTGGTGAGGGCAGTAGGCGCCGTGGAGGCTTTGGGTGTTGCAAGCGGCGAGCTGAGAACAGGTCAAAGCCTGGAACAGGAGATCTCGTCATTGCTTGTTGACGGAGGAGGAGCATCGTCGTGGGCAGGACTTCCGGCCAGCCTTCGGCGATGGGCACCGCGCGTCGCCGACCTTGCGCCGGACCGCGATTTGGAGACCATGCGTCGTTTGGGTGGGAGATTGATCATCCCCGGTGATGACTTGTGGCCCGGGCAGTTGGCAGACCTGGGACTCCAGGAGCCGCTTTGTTTGTGGTGGCGGGGACAGGAGCGGCAGTTGCCCTCCGCCCGCCAAACCATCGCCCTGGTGGGTTCCAGGGACAGCACCAATTACGGAGCATCCGTCACAGGTGATCTCGCTTACGGCTTGGCGCAACGCGGTTATACCGTGGTTTCCGGTGGTGCCTATGGCATCGACGCTCACGCACATCGTGGAGCCTTGAGCGGCGGAGTCGCCAGCGTGCCCACCATCGCAGTCATGGCAGGAGGTGTGGACCGTTTCTACCCATCGGGTAACGAGGACCTTCTTCGCGCAGTGTCCATTCAAGGTTCTGTCATCTCTGAGGTACCACCTGGATCGGCTCCAACCCGTTACAGGTTCCTTCAACGGAACCGGATCATTGCCGCCTTGGCATCAGTGACGGTGGTAGTGGAGGCACGCTGGAGATCGGGCGCCCTCAACACAGCGCACCATGCTGAAACCATTGGAAGGGTTGTTGCTGCTGTCCCGGGTTCCATCCACAGTGCCAATTCGGCAGGCTGTCACCGCCTACTCCGGGATGGGGGAGCAATCTGTGTTACCGACGTCGGCGAAATTGCCGAGCTTGCCGGCGCCATAGGAGAAGCCACAAGCGAGGAAAAGGACTCAGAGGCAGCGGTGCACGATGGCCTGTCCTTGGAGGACCTCATTCTTCTGGACGCACTTCCTCTCCGGTCCACCAGCTCGGTGGAAAAGCTGACTGTGGTGGCAGGACTGAGCGCGGATTCCGTGAGGGCCGGCCTGGGTCGGTTGGGGTTGCTGGGTTTGGCCGGCTCGGAAGGGGGAGGGTGGAAACGGGTCAAAAATGCTTAGTCCGTCAAGGAGAAGCATGTTGATGCACCTTCTTTGTACTGGTAACTGGCACAGTGTGAAGGGTGGACGGACAATCGCTACCAGCACCCCTTCAAGATGCAGTCGATGGCTTTCGGCGGTATTTGGAGGGCGAACGTGCCAGGTCTGCGCACACAGTCCGTGCCTACCTTGCCGATGTCGAGAGTCTCCTTGGCTTCGCCGTGCAGGAAGGAGTCAAGGAACTTGGGGAATTGGAGTTGGGCTCCCTGCGTCGGTGGCTTGGCGCGCAGAGTGAGGCCGGCATGGCCCGGGCCACGTTGGCGCGCCGGGCCGCAACCGCGAGGTCGTTCACGGGCTGGGCGCTCCGGGAGGAACTTATCCAGACGGACCCTGCGGTCCGTCTGCAGGCACCCAAGCGGGACAAGTCCCTGCCCGGAGTCCTCCAGCAACAGCAGGTCTCCCGGATGGTGGATGACCTGAACTCTGCAGCCGCCGAGGGGGACGCCATGGCTTTGCGCAACAGGGCCATGGTGGAACTCTTGTATGCGACGGGAGTCCGCGTTGGGGAACTAGCGGGGCTCGATATAGATGACCTTGATCCTGATCGTCGTACGCTCCGCGTGCTGGGCAAGGGTAACAAGGAACGCACTGTTCCGTTCGGCGTACCAGCGGCTGTTGCTGTGGACGATTGGCTCAGGCGGGGTCGACAGGCAGTGGTAACAGCCACGAGCGGACCTGCCTTGTTCCTGGGCGTGCGTGGCAACCGTGTTGATCCCCGCCAAATCCGGGCAGTGGTCAGCCAATTGCTGCAGGCGCTGGGCGACACATCCGCCACAGGGCCGCACGCACTCAGGCACAGCGCGGCCACCCACTTGCTGGATGGAGGAGCAGATTTGCGGGCTGTTCAGGAGATCCTTGGTCACAGCAGCCTGGCAACCACACAGATCTATACCCACGTGTCCGTGGACCGACTCCGGAAGAGCTACCAACAAGCGCACCCGAGAGCCTGAGTATGCGCCCCAAGGGCGCCACTGGCGGAAAAGTGCAGCGTACGGCAAAATGAAAGCACCACGGGGAAACCTTCAATTCACGGTTGAGGGTTACATCTGTGCCAATATCGTCTGTAGTACTACAACTGAATAGCCTGTCAGGGCCCGCATGAGTTTCATGGCATCCGGCAGCAACAGCAAAACATCCAGGCAGAGGTCGTTGGGGAAGACGTACCTACAGCTATGGAGGATGGAATGTCTGTTGCAA
This sequence comes from Paenarthrobacter sp. GQ52, assembly GCF_059759005.1. Classification (NCBI taxonomy): domain Bacteria; kingdom Bacillati; phylum Actinomycetota; class Actinomycetes; order Micrococcales; family Micrococcaceae; genus Paenarthrobacter; species Paenarthrobacter sp. GQ52. Next base: position 5,963 of record NZ_JCAXEJ010000014.1, on the reverse strand, counting down.
CAACCCGCGGTGTCTTGTTCGTGCACTCGGCCCCAACGGCCCTTTGCCCGCATGTTGAATGGGCCATCGGATCGGTCGTGGATAAGCGAACCGATCTTGAGTGGACCCCTCAACCGGCTGCGCCAGGAATGTTCCGGGCGGAGTTGTCGTGGACCGGGGCGCCCGGTACGGGAGCGCAATTGGCATCAGCCCTGAGGGGTTGGGCCCATTTGCGCTACGAGGTGACCGAAGAACCCAGCCAAGGGGTGGATGGAGCGCGCTGGTCGCACACCCCCGAGCTGGGTATTTTCCATGCTGTCACCGACGTGCACGGCAATATCATGGTGACGGAGGACCGCATCCGCTACGCCTATGAGTCCGGTGCAGGGGATCCCTCCGCGGTTTACCACGAGCTCTCATTAGCGCTCGGTGAAGCGTGGGATGAGGAACTCGAGCCCTTCCGCCACGCAGCTGAAGGTGCTCCCGTGCGCTGGTTGCACCAAGTCGGTTAACAGCAATCGATCCAGAGCACTGACTCAAAAACGTCTCCCATAGCAATGAGAAGGGCCCCACCTGTTGGTGGGGCCCTTCTCATGTCTCATCGAGGCAGTGGTGAAAGCCGGACTTAGACGTTCCGGACTGCGATGACGGCGTTGTGGCCACCGAAGCCGAAGGAGTTGCTCAATGCCACGATGTCGCCACTGGGCAAGTCACGGGCAGACGTCACAACATCGAGTGGGATCTCAGGATCCTGGTTTTCGAGGTTGATGGTGACCGGTGCCTTACGTTCGTAGACGGCAAGTACGGTCAGAACAGCTTCAACGGCCCCTGAAGCGCCCAGGAGGTGGCCCATTTGCGACTTCGTAGCGGAGACTGCCACGTTGTCCACGTGGGTCCCCAGGGCGGCGCGCAGGGCTGTGTACTCGGGCTTGTCGCCAACAGGAGTCGAGGTAGCGTGCGCGTTGACGTGGACCACGTCCTCCGCCTGGATCCGCCCATCGAACATAGCGGCCTTCAGTGCACGGGTAGCGCCCAGACCCTCAGGGTCCGGTGCTGTGATGTGGTAAGCGTCTGCTGTCACGGACGTTCCGGCAAGCTCGGCATAAATGCGCGCGCCGCGGGCGATGGCGTGCTCCTCGGCTTCCAGTACCAGCGCACCGGCACCTTCGCCCATGACGAAACCGTCGCGATCAATGTCGTAGGGGCGCGAGGCGCGCTCCGGCTCATCATTGCGACGGGACAAGGCCTGCATGGAAGAGAAGGCGGCCAGCGGCATCGGGTGGATGGCAGCTTCAGCGCCACCGCAAACCACAACGTCTGCTTTGCCGGACCGGATCAGGTCCAAGCCAAGGTGGAGGGCCTCTGTGCCGGAAGCGCAGGCCGAGACGGGAGTGTGCGCGCCGGCCCGGGCGCCGAGGTCGAGGCTGACTGCCGCTGCCACACCGTTGGGCATGAGCATGGGGACGGTCATCGGCAGGACCCTGCGGGGGCCCTTCTCCCTGAGCGTGTCCCAAGCATCAAGGAGCGTCCAGACGCCGCCGATGCCTGTGGCGAATGCCACGGCGAGGCGGTCGTGGTCGATTTCTTCAATCCCCGAGTCGGACCAAGCCTCACGGGCTGCAATGACGCCAAACTGGGTGGAGGGGTCCATGCGCTTTGCCTCAACGCGGCTCAGGACCTCAAGTGCCGGCGTCGAGGCCCGGGCAGCAAAGTGGACGGGGAGGTCGTACTTGGCCACCCACTCGTCGCCGAGCGTGCGGGCGCCGGACACCCCTTTCAGCGCGTTCTGCCACATTGTGGGTACGTCGCCGCCGATGGGAGTGGTGGCCCCCAGACCGGTTATGACTACTTTGCGTGCCATGCGATCACTCTCTGTCGGATAGCCGTCCCGCATGCGCGGTTCACAGGGGGAGGCATGAAAATCTATGGGTGTTACTGCGGCTGTGCCGGGCGCAAGGATAGGAATCCCGGCCCGGCACAGCTGGTGTCAGGACTAGGCCTGTGCGTTGGCGATGAAGCTGACGGCGTCGCCGACGGTCTTGAGGTTCTTGACCTCTTCGTCCGGGATGCGAACGCCGAACTTCTCTTCAGCGTTGACGACGATGGTCATCATCGAGATGGAGTCGATGTCCAGGTCCTCGGTGAAGGACTTGTCCAGCTCCACGGCTTCGGTTGCAAGGCCCGTTTCTTCGTTGACGATTTCAGCCAGGCCGGCCAGGATCTCTTCGTTGCTAGCCATTGTTGGCTCCTTTTCTTGTTGTACCGGCTACTGCCGGAAAGGGGGCAAACCGCGGGTTGCGGCTTGGGTATGTAAGTCGTATTCAGTTGGCTGGTGGTAGCCGGGACGTGTCCCGGTCTACGGCAGAACCACTACCTGGGCGCCGAAGACCAGTCCGGCACCGAAGCCGATCTGCAGTGCCAGGCCGCCGCTCAGCTCAGGGTTCTCCTGAAGCAAGCGGTGCGTTGCCAAGGGGATGGATGCCGCCGACGTGTTTCCCGCCTGGGCGATGTCGCGGCCGATGACAACAGATTCGGGAAGCTTGAGCTTCTTGACCATCTCGTCGATGATGCGCATGTTGGCCTGGTGGGGAACGAAAGCAGCGAGGTCGCTGGCTTCGATGCCGGCGGCATCCAAAGCCTGCTGGGCTACCTTGGCCATTTCCCAGACTGCCCAGCGGAAAACGGTCTGGCCGTCCTGGCGCAGGGTGGGCCAAACGTCCTGAGTCGCGGAGAGGATGGCGGGGTCGTCGATTTCGTCCGAGTGGCGGGCAGATTCGCCGAGTTTCTTGACATCTTCCAAGGAGTGGGTCATCCCGATCGCGTCCCACTTGCTGCCATCGGAGCCCCAGACCGAAGGTCCGATGCCGGGGGTATCGGACGGGCCGACCACCACAGCGCCGGCGCCGTCGCCGAGGAGGAACGAGATGGTCCGTTCGTGGTTGTCGATGACGTCTGAGAGTTTCTCGGCGCCGACCACGAGAACGTACTCGGCAGCGCCGGAACGGACAAGGGCATCAGCCTGGGCCACGCCGTAGCAGTACCCTGCGCAGGCGGCCGAGATGTCGAAGGCCGGTGCCGGCGTCGCGCCCAATCGGTCGGTAAGCGCAGCGGCAGCGGAGGGAGTCGCGTACGGGTGTGTCACGGTGGACACGATGACGGCACCCAGCTGGGACGGTTCAATTCCTGCCTGCTTGAGGGCCTCACGTGCGGCGCCTTCGGCCATGTCGATCACGCTGACATCCGCGGCTGCACGATGACGGGTGATGATGCCGGTGCGCTGGCGGATCCACTCGTCCGAGGAGTCAATCCACTGGCACACGTCGTCGTTTGTGACGATGACGTCCGGCCGGTAGGCACCGATGCCCAGAATGCGTGCATTCTCGTTGACAGCAGCCTTGTTGAGTACTGGAGTGCTCATGCCTGCCCCTCCAATTCAGCAAAGAGTGCGAGAGCCGCGGAGAGATCCTCCGGGGTTTTGACAGCAACCGTCTTGACGCCGGGCATGCCGCGCTTGGCTAGCCCTGCGAGCGTGCCGGCAGGGGCAAGTTCGATCACACCGGTGACGCCGCGTTCAACCAGGGTTTCCATGCACTGATCCCAGCGGACCGGGCGTGAGACCTGCGCGATCAGGCTTTCGACTGCGGCAGACCCTTCTGTGACTTCCTTGCCATCGTAGTTCGACAACAGCGGAACTGCCGGGTTTCGCGGCGACAGGGACGGCTTGAGGGCCTCAAGGGCGCTGACTGCCGGTGCCATGTGGGAAGTATGGAAAGCGCCAGCCACCTTGAGGGGAATGACGCGGGCCTTCGCTGGCGGGTTGTCCGCCAAAGCCTTGAGTTGCTCGAAGGTACCTGCAGCGACTGTTTGTCCCGCGCCGTTGACATTGGCTGGTGTGGCACCCGCGGCAGTAATTGCCGACAGGACCTCGGCCGGGTCTCCGCCCACAACGGCGCTCATGCCCGTGGGGGTCACTGCGGCTGCTGCAGCCATGCTGTTGGCCCGCTCCCGAACGAAGCTCATGGCCTCGGCCTCGGTGAGGACGCCCGCGAGGGCTGAGGCCGTGATTTCGCCCACCGAGTGCCCGGCGAGGATGACGGGAAGGGTGCTGAGTTCGACATCGAACAAGGACTTGGCAGCAACCAGGCCGGCGGCGACGATCAATGGCTGCGCTACGGCAGTGTCCTTGATGGTCTCTTCATCCGAGGTGGTTCCGTGGGCCTTGAGGTCAATGCCTGCGATTTCGCTCAGTACGGCCAATTGGCCTTCGACGGAGGGGAGTTCCAGCCAAGGGGCCAAAAATCCGGGGGTCTGGGAGCCCTGTCCAGGGCAGACGATTGCAAGCACGTATCCAGCTTTCCAAATTGCCACGTGATCCACTGGTGTTTTGGTACACCAAGCTCACTGGGTCAGTTTGTAGGAAGTCTACAACGGTTCAGTTCTGTGAACGTGACGCGTGACGTTCGGCGGCGGCTTTCGGTTGGGCCGAAAGGCGCCCCACCACCAACGCCGTTTGCAGCACAAACGCTTCCCTGGGGAGGAGCGGATCCCAGCCTGTCACATCGCAGACACGCTTCAAACGGTAGCGCACGGTGTTGGCATGGACGAATAGTTCGCGTGCCGTGGCTTCCAGCGAGTGGCCGAGCTCCAAGTACGTGCCCAGGGTCTCCACGAGCCCGTTTGAGGCCGCCAGCAGGGGCCTGTAAATGTTCTTGATCAGTGACCTGCGCGCGGCGTCATCACCGGAAACGACACGCTCGGGGAGGAGGTCGTCTGCAGCAACAGGCCGTGGCGCGGACGGCCATGCACGGGCTGCGGTCAGCCCTGCGAATGCCGCTTGGGCGGAACTGCTCGCCTCAAGCAACGAGCCTGCTTCCGGGCCGTAAACCACAGCCCCTGGTGCAAAGAGCTCACTGAGCTTGACATAGGCTGTGTCGCGGTCCTGCACCCCGCCAAGGATCAAGATGAGCCGGTCGCCCTGGATTCCCACCAGTGCATCCTCGGCGAAGCGGCCGGCGGTACGGCGAAGCTCACTGACATAGCTGGCGCTGGGCTCCGACGGCGAATTTCCCACCATCACGGTGAATCGCTCCTGCGCTTTCCAACCAAGGGCTGCGATCCTGGACCTTAACGCATCGGTGTTCTCGCCTCGCAAAATGGCGTCAACGATCAACGCTTCCAACCGCGTATCCCAGGACCCGCGGGATTCCGCAGCCCGCGCATAAACATCAGCGGCCGCGAAAGCTACTTCCCGTGAATAGCGCAATACGGCTTCCCGGAGTGACGGCTGGTCCGATTCCGGGGCAATTACGGGCACCTGGTCCTCGACGACTTCCACCACGATGCGGATCAGCTGCAGGGCCTTTTGCAGGCTGATGGAACGAGTCAGTTCCGTGGGGGCGTTGCCAAAGACGTCTGTGAGGATCCACGACGGCGAACTGGGCCGTTCGTACCACGTCACGAAGGCCGCGATGCCGTTCTGGGCCACCAGGCCCAAGGCCGAGCGTTCATCGGAGCTCAGGCGGCCATACCAGGGCAGCGATTTCTCGAGCTGGCGCATGGTGCTGGTGGACAGCTGGCCCACGTTGGCGCGGAGTTGCCGAAGGGTTTCAGCCTTTTCGGGTGACAATGCCTGGGATGCTGCCTTGCGCTTGGTGGTTGTTTTGCTCGGCTCTGCCATGGAACGAGCATACGGCCCATCACGGACAAGCTCCATTTGTGAGAAGGCTACAACTCGTGTTGTTGCTGGTCACGTCCTTGGCATGTATGTCCTAACCCGCTTAACGCCCGACGGCGGCCCCCACCTTTCGGTGAAAGCCGCCGTCGCGGATATTGCTGTCGCTGCTTTTGCCGCTAATTACCCGACGAACAGTTAGGCGTCGCCGCCTGCTCCGCCGGTGGTGCCGGCGTTCACATCCAGAAGCCGGTACTTTTCGATCGCCTTTTCCAGCGCACCTGCTTCAACTTCTCCCTTGGCGGCGAGGAGT
>NZ_JCAXEJ010000013.1:0-126551 GCF_059759005.1 Paenarthrobacter sp. GQ52 | reverse complement strand
GCCGGCCTCTTCACACACCGTGTGCAGGCCTTCCTTCTTCACCAGGTTCTTGAGCTGGACGAACTCCGGCCCCATCTGGACCTTGGCCTTGATCCACTCAGGCTTACGTTCAACTGGGACCGCCGAGTTGCGCTGCTCAACGCGCAGCAACTTACGGCCTTCAGGTGCCAAGGTCACTGGAGTGCTCCTTCGGGTGTGGAAACGAGTGCTTCTTCGTGCTTGCTGAATTCTTCAACGAAGCGGTCAACGATGTCGGCGGGGTTGATGGTCCGGCCGGTTTCCAGCGACATGGTGGTGACGCTGGCGTCGGTGATGCCACAGGCGATGATCTGCGCATAGGGCGCGAGGTCATTGCTGCAGTTGATGGCCACGCCGTGCATGGTTACGCCGTCCAGGACCCGAATGCCGATCGCGGCAATCTTACGGTCGGGTCCTTTGTCATCGGCAAGGATCCAGACTCCGGCCCGGCCCTTCACGGTGACGGCCTTGATGCCGTAGTCCTGCATGACGGCGATCATGATGGCCTCAAGCCGTTCCACGTAGTCGCGGATACCGGCACGGTTCTTGAGTTTGAGGATGGGATAGGCGATGAGCTGCCCTGGGCCATGCCACGTCAGTTTCCCGCCGCGGTCCACGGGAACAACGGGAGTGCCGTCAAAGGGTCGCTCGTGGTCCTCCGTGAGTTTGCCGGCCGTGTAGACGGCGGCGTGCTCAAGGACCAAGACGGTGCTGTTCTTCTCGCCCGCAACAACTTTGTTGTGGATTTCGCGCTGCAGGTCCCAGCCCTGCATGTAATCTACGAAATCCGGGGCAAGACCCAGTTGTGAAAACTCAAGAGTCATGGGTTCAAGCTTAGACCCAGCAGGAGACTGGCCATGGTTTTGTGGTGAAGCTCTCAGTCGCATCCCGACCTGTTGAAGCGGGGAGTGGTCATGACACTGCCTGTGGATAACTTCTGCGGAAAATCCGGCAGTCGGGTACACCTTGTTTATGGAAACTCTGGACATTCCCGCAGCAGTGGCTCCCCACATCCCGGGCTACGTAATATCCCGCCCACTGGGCCAGGGCAGTAGTTCTACCGTTTGGCTTGCCACGAGGGATAAGGACGGTGCCCGGTTCGCGGTCAAATGTGCCAAAGCCGGTGCCGCTGGCGGCCTGGCAACGTCACGAGCCGAAGTTCTTGCCGACGCAAACCGTGAGATGAGGCTCCTCTCCCAACTCAAGCACAAGCACCTCATACGTGTTCACGAAATCCTCCACATGGAAGGCGCGGCTGAGGGAACACTGGGGATCGTCATGGATTATGCAGCGGGAGGTTCGCTGGCCAACCTGATGTCCGCGAGGGGGAAGCTCACGGTCGGAGAAGCCGTGACGATCCTGACTCCCATTGCCCAGGCATTGGATTATCTGCACGCCAACGGCACGGAACACGGAGATGTGTCACCCGGAAACGTCTTGTTTACAGCCGTCGGGATGCCATTGCTGGCGGACTTTGGCGTCGCCGCCAAGGTAGGCGACAAACCACACGACCTGGGCGTCGGAACGCCCGGATTCATGGAGCCAGGATCTGAATCGCCAGTGAACGGCGATATTTCCCGGGACACCATCCAACCGCAGCGGGACGTCTATGCCCTCGGCGCGGTCGGCTGGTACTGCCTGACCGGGACCACGCCGGAGCAGGAACAGGATCGTCCACCCCTGTCACTGCTGGTCCCGGAGGTTCCCAAAGCCCTGGCCGCAGCCTTGGAAGCTGCTCTAAGCGCAGATCCTCGGAAGCGTCCGTCGGCCAAGGAGCTAGGCACTGCGATCTTCAGGAGTGCTGCTCCCGAAGCCCTGGATTTATCAGGTGCCGTGCATTCCTCCGTTATTCCTGAATTGCTGACCCGGCGCGAGATATTGGGACGTTCACCGCGGCGCGCCACCCGTTCTTTAAGCCGGACTACCCGTTGGTTGAAGATCTGGTGGACATTGCTGCCGTTCACGCGCGCGCGGTCGCTGCCAACAGCCGAGCCTGGGCATCGCCGGAGCCGCAGGCCCGGTGGTGGGCTTGGCCGCCGGTGGGTTCTTTTGGCAGTGATGGGCGTACTGATTGGCGCTGCATCCTGGATTCTTTGGCAGCAGAACAGCACGACGACGGCGATGGTGCAGCAAGCGGCGATGGAAAGCGGCGTTGCCGACCCCGGTGAGGCGACGGAAGCCACACATGGCCTGGATCAAACGGACGCACAGGATCTGCCGGCTGCACTCGCCACCGGGCTCCAATCAGAGGATCCCTTAGTAGCCGTGTCCGCGCTGTCCGCCGTGCGTGACATCGCCTTGGGAGAACGGCGCCTTGACCTTCTGGATTTGGTCAACGCGCCTGGTTCGCAGGCCGAAGCGACCGACAAACAGGTGAGCGATTACCTGCGGGACGCTGGAACAGCGTTTGTTGGACTCCATACAGCGTTGACAGCCCTGACCGTGGAAGGACCCGCGCAGTCCGATCATGTGCTGGTGGAGGTTACTGCCGCCACGTCCGGCTATGAGGAACGCCTGGTGTCAGGGGCAGTTGTCAGGACCGGGGCCGCCGGGACACCGCAGCAGCTTCGGCTGGACCTGGTTCGTTCGGACGGGCGGTGGCGGATCTCCGGAATTTTCGACGCCGGTCCGGCCGGGTAAGGGGGCCGCTGAGCCCAAGCACATCTTCAGAGGGCCTTTTCCTGGCGCAGCCATGCCATGGCATCGGGGAGGGACGGGTGCAGCCAGTGGAAGCCGGCTTCCTGTAACCGCGCGGGCACCATTCGCTGGTTGGCCATCACGAGTTCATCGGCAAGGCCACCGAGAACCAGTCGCAGGGCGGGTCGGGGTACACGGAAGAAGGCCGGCCGGTTGAATGCTTTGGCGAGGCCCGCGACTATCGTGTTCACATCCGCGCTCTCCGGGGCGCAGACATTCACCGGACCGTCAATTTGTGCTTTAAGGAGGTACGCGAGGGCCCTGGCTTCGTCGGCCAAAGTGATCCACGGCCAATACTGGCGGCCGTTCCCAAAAGGTCCACCCAGACCGAGCTTCAACAAGGGGAACAGCGGCCCGAGCGCACCGCCGGAGGTGCTGAGCACGACGCCTGTCCGTGGCGTCACCACCCGAACGCCGGCCGGAGCAGTCCGTGCCATGCGCTCCCACTCAACGGACAGGCGGCCTAACACGCCGCCGCCGGGCCCGGAATCCTCCCTCAGCGCCCCATCGCGTGAGGCGCCGTAGTAGCCGGAAGCGGATTGGCTGATGAATGTTGCGGGCGGTTTGCCAAGTCGTCGCATGGCGGCGGTCAGGGTTTGAGTGGTCCGGAGACGGGATTCCGTGAGGACCTGGATCCGGCGTTTTGTCCATGGACGGTCGCCTATGCCTGCGCCCGAGAGGTTAACCACGGCGTCTGCACCGTCCAGGACAGCCTCATCCAGCTCACCCTTGGCTGGGTCCCACGTCCATTCAAGCGCTGACCCGGCTGGGCGCCGCACCAGCCGGATGACCTCATTACCGTCAGCAACCAGCTGCTCGGACAGGGCCGTCCCGATCATTCCCGAAGCTCCGGACATCACGATTCTCATGACCCATCTCACCATGGCGAACGCTTGTGGTGGAAACGACAGCGGATGCCGCAACTGAAGGGTGCCTCTTGACTATGATCGAACAATGACCTCCTCCAGCTACCTCCGTTTCCCGCATGTGCACGGCGATCTGGTCACCTTTGTGGCCGAAGACGACATCTGGATCGCACCCCTTTCAGGAGGCCGCGCCTGGCGGGTATCCTCCCAGCAACTGCCGGCAAGGAACCCACGGTTCACTCCGGACGGCAAGGCGCTGGTGTGGACCACTGTGGTGGGCACGTCACCGGAGGTGGTCACAGCCAACGTCGACGGCGGCGGGTACAGGCAGCTGAGTTACTTCGGGCACAGCACCACTAAGGTCAAAGGCTTCACGCCATCAGGGAACGTGGTGGTAACGAGCGCGTTCCAACAAGCCGAAAGCCGTCACACGTACGCTTACAGCCTCCCGCTGGACGGCGGCGCCGCCGTCGAACTTCCGTTCGGCCCGGTTGAGGCTGTTGCTTTTGGTCCGGAAATCGGTGACGAGAAGCCGGTAGTCCTGGCAAGCGTCCTCTCACGTGAGCCCGCCTGGTGGAAGCGCTACCGCGGAGGCACCGCCGGGAAGCTCTGGATCGATGCCGACGGCAACGGGGAGTTCGAGCGGCTGGTGGCGGAGATCGACGGAAACCTCACCGACCCATTGTGGATTCAAGGACGAATTGCCTTCCTGTCGGACCACGAGGGCTACGGAAACCTTTATTCCGTGCTTCCTGATGGTTCCGGACTGCGCCGGCATACGGACCACGAGGACTTCTACGTCCGGCACGCAAGCACGGACGGCACCCGGGTGGTCTTTGAATCGGCAGGCGAGATCTGGATGCTCTCGTCACTGGACGCGGATGCTGAGCCCGTCAAATTGAACATCACGCTTGGGTCGGCATCACCGGGGCGTCGCCCCGCACCGCTCAAGGCTTCCGCCCACTTGGGGGATGTCTTCCCCAACGTCACCGGTACGGCCAGTGCAGTGGAATCGCATGGCACCATCCACTGGCTCCGGCACAAGGACGGACCTTCCCGCGTGGTTGAGGCAACACCGGGCGTCCGCGCCCGCCTGCCCCGGCCACTTACTGACGGCCGGATAGCTTACGTCGCCGATCATGGGGGAGTGGAAGCGCTGTATATCAAGCGCATCGCCGCCCGCCTTTCGGCTGTGGTGGAGATTCCCAAAATTGTTGTTGAACAACCCGCCGCAGCTACCGAAGAATCAGCTCCGCTTCCCAAGCCGGTCGCGGCGTCGAACGTGCTGGGACAGGGAACCGCTTCCGCGCAGGCGGGCACCAGTGTCACACGGGCGTCCGAAGACCAAACCCGGACAACATCGGTGGAGCCGGTCAACGGTGAGCCATCCGCCGACACCGCGGGAGGCACAAAGACAACCGCGGTTTCCGCATCGGCGGAAGAATCAGCGGATCTCCGCCTTGAATTTCCCGCCTCTACCCGGACGAGTGCTTTGGAAGCCAGCCCGGATGGCCGCTGGCTTGCCGTGGGCACGTCTTTCGGCGATGTCTTCGTTGCGGACACCACGGCCGGCAAGCTGACGCGGCTTGTCAGCGTCGGTGAAGGCAGCATCGACGAACTGGCGTGGTCCAGCGACTCCCAGTGGCTCGTCTGGTCCGAGCCGGTAACGTCCTTCGGTTCGCGGAGCAAGCTGAGGATCGCCCGCCCGGCAGAGCCTGAGTCAGGAATCATCGATGTGACCGACGGCCGCTTCTGCGACGAGTCCCCGAAGTTCACCCCTGACGGAAAATTTCTGGCGTTCCTGTCCAACAGGAGCTTCGACCCCGTCTACGACGGTCACTCGTTCGACCTGTCCTTCCCGAGCCCCATCAAGCCGTACCTGGTTGCTTTGGCAGCGGACACGCCCTCGCCGTTTGGCCCTTCCGTAGACGCGCTGGAGGACGCGTCACCCGCCGCGACAAAGTCCGACGACGGCGAAGCGCCAGCCGTGCGCGTTGACCCGGAGGGACTTGCCCACAGGGTTATCGCTGTCCCCGTACCTCAGGGGAACTACTCAGACCTGGCTGTTGGTGACGGTGCACTGTTGTGGCTCGATACTGAGCTTTCCGGTGTCATGGGCGATGGGCGAGGCACCCTTCAGGACAAGAAAACGGCGCCGTCCTTGGTCCGGTATGACCTTGCCAAGCGCAAGCAGGCCACGCTCGTCAAGGCAGTGGACAGCTACCGCTTGTCGGGTGACCTTAGCCGCATCATCTACGTGCACGACAAGCAAATCACGTCCGTTCCCGCTGACAACAAGGTGGAGGAGGACTCCGCGGACCTCGTGAAGGTGGAGCTCAACAGGGTCCGGGTCATCTTGGACCCCGTGGCCGCTTGGGGCCAGGCATTCGACGAGGCCTGGAGGCTGCAGCGGGACTTCTTCTGGACCGCCGACATGGCAGGCCAGGATTGGGACTCTGTCTACAAGCGCTACCGTCCCATCGTGGACCGGCTTGGTTCCCACGATGACCTGGTTGACCTGCTGTGGGAAATCCACGGCGAGCTGGGAACGTCGCATGCCTACGTCAAGCCGGCCGCTGTTGCGGAGCCCGGACGAAACGGCCAGGGCAGGCTTGGAGCTGAGTTCCAGCTCGGCACCAACGGATGGGAAATTACCCGGATCCTTGCAGGTGAGTCTTCCGATCCGCTGGCTACTTCACCCTTGACCCGTCCGGGCGCGGACGCCAAGGTGGGTGACGTGCTGCTGGCGATCGACGGCGTCGAGCTTTCCGCGGTCTTGACGCCGGCAATGCAACTGGTGGGTTCTGCAGGCAGGACCGTGGAGCTCACCCTCTTGAACGGTGACGGTCATGGCGACGCTGCGGGTGTCCAGCGGCGCGTTGCCGTGGTTCCTGTCCGCGATGAGGAGCGGCTGCGGTACCAGGACTGGGTCCGGGCCAACCGGCGTACAGTCCGTGAGGCCTCGGACGGCAAATTCGGTTACCTGCATGTCCCGGACATGATGGCCAACGGCTGGGCGCAGCTTCACCGCGACTTGGATACGGAGACTGCTTTGGACGGCCTTATTGTGGATGTGCGGCGCAACCGCGGCGGACACACATCCCAGTTGGTTGCAGAACTGATCGGGCGCAAGGTCACAGGTTGGAGCATGCCGCGCGGTGAAAAGCCGAGGACATACCCGCACCACGCACCACGTGGACCCGTGATCATCCTCGCGGATGAATTCGCGGGATCCGATGGCGACATCATTACCCAAGTGTCCAAGCTGAGGGGCATTGGCCCCGTCATCGGAACGCGCACTTGGGGTGGTGTGGTGGGCATCGACAATCGCTTTTCGCTTGCTGACGGCACCGGGGTCACCCAGCCGCGATACGCCACATGGTTCAGTGGCGGGATCGGCTGGGACGTGGAAAACCGTGGCGTGGAGCCGGACATCGAGGTGCTGTTCCCGCCGCACGCCTACGCAGCCGGGACGGACCCGCAGCTGGAGTACGGAATTGGCGCGCTCAAGGAAATGATCCAGGAGCTGCCCACCGATCGGCCTCCAATGCGCGAGGGCTACCGCAAGGTCCGACCGGCCCCATTACCCTCGCGTCCCCAAAAGGCTAAATAAGCAGGCAAGTACAGAAGAGCCCCGCCACTTCCTCAGGGGAGTGGCGGGGCTCTTCTGCGTTTTGAAGGTGGTGTTACTGCGCGAGGGTGGCATCCAGGGTGATCTCGATGCTGGCCAGAGCGCCGGAAACGGGGCAGCCCGTTTTTGCATCTTCCGAGATACGGCGGAAGTCCTCTTCGGACAGGCCCGGAACCTTAGCGGTCATGGTCAGGTGGCTGCCAGTGATGCCTGTGCCGGGAACGAAGGTAACGTCAGCTTTGGTCTGAACTTCTTCAGCCGTGAATCCTTCGCCGGCAAGAGCGTGGCTGAAAGCCATGGAGAAGCAAGCGGAGTGGGCAGCGGCAATCAGCTCTTCGGGGCTGGTTTTGCCGCCGGACTGCTCCGTGCGTGCCTTCCAGGTGACATCGAACGTGCCCAGTCCTGAACTGTCCAGCGTAGTGTTGCCGGCGCCTTCAATCAGGTTGCCGTTCCAAACCGTGTGTGCGGTGCGTGTTGCTGCCATGTCCACTCCTTGGGGTCGTTGTGAGTCGGCAACCAGCCGTCGGCAGGTGCCATCGGGATCAATCCTATGGATTTGCCTGCCGGACCGCACGGCCATTCCGCTGACAGTGGATTGTGACCCTAGACTGGCGAAATGGATACTGAAGAACTTGTGCCTGCCAAGCGCAACCAGGGACCCAGAATCGCGTCCATCATGGTAAACGCCACTGACGCCGCCCGCCTGTCAGCTTTCTGGTCCGAGCTGCTGGACATGCCCGTTGCAGCGGAACATGAAGGTTTCATCTGGCTTCGGCCAGCTGAGCCGGGCCTTCCCCAGTTGGCCTTTCAACAGGTCGCCGCACCCACTGAAGGGAGGCGCCGCCTGCATTTGGACCTTCACGACGCCGACCCCTCAGCGCTGCGGCGCAAGGCTGAGACGCTGGGGGCTACTTTCGTCGAGGGGCAAGATGTCGGCGACTTCCATTGGGACGTCATGCAGGATCCCGAGGGGAACGAGTTTTGCATAGCCCAGGAGTGATCGCCTGCCCGGATTAGTTCCAGAGGGTCGCGATGGCGATGTTGATCAAAGCCAGGCCACCAACGCCGTGGGCCAGGCCGGTAGAGACCGGCTCGCCCTTCTTCACCTTACGTGTGCCGATAACTGCCAGAACGGCTACTGCCACACCGATGGCGAACTTCACGCCGAGCTTGAAATAGTTGGGATCGGCGTCGGGCAGCAAGGGGAACACACCCATCATGGCAATGCCCGTGAGGAGCTGGAGGAAGGCGCCGTCACGCTGGCGCGGGTGGACGGTTGGCTCCTTGAGGGTGGCGATCCAGTAGCCCACGATCATGGCTGCGCCGACGATGTGCAAGAACACCAAAATGTTGAAGAGAATACTCATGGCCCAAGCTTATCCAGTTGGTTCTACGTCCCGTAGCAAAGCCACGCTGACACCATGACGTGCTTGGATGCCAGCGGGCGGGCAAGCAGAAGGGCAGGTTACCGGTTTCCCGGTAACCTGCCCTTCTGCTTGTGAAAGCGTGCTTAGAGACGCATGCCCTTAGAGACCGAGGTCTGCTTCGAAAGCGCCTTCTTCAAGGCGAGCCTTGAGGGTCTGCAGGAAGCGGCCGGCATCCGCGCCGTCCACCAGGCGGTGGTCGTACGTGAGGGACAGGTACATCATGGAGCGGATAGCGATCGAGTCGTCGCCGTTTTCGTCGGCAACCACGACGGCGCGCTTGACGATGGCACCGGTTCCGAGGATGCCCACCTGGGGCTGGTTGATGATCGGGGTATCAAACAGTGCACCAACGGAACCGATGTTGGTGATGCTGAACGTTCCGCCGGAAAGCTCGTCCGGGCCGATCTTGCCGTCGCGGGTACGGCCTGCGACATCGGCGATTTTGCTGGCCAAGCCGGCGAGGTTCAGGTTGCCGGCGTCGGAAATGACAGGTACCAGAAGGCCCTTGTCAGTATCCACTGCGATCGCCAGGTGCTCGGCGTTGTGGTACGTGATTTCCTGCTTGGCTTCGTCGTAAGCAGCATTCAGCTTGGGGTGCTGCTTCAAGGCTTCGGCTACAGCCTTGGCGATGAACGGGAGGAAGGTCAGCTTGACGCCGTTCTGGGCCTGGAACGAGTTCTTGGCCTTGAGGCGGAGCTTGGCGATCTTGGTCATGTCGACCTCGTGCACCTGGGTCAGCTGAGTGGAGACCTCAAGGGACTCGCGCATGCGGCGTGCAATGACCTGCCGGATGCGAGGGGCCTTCTCGGTGGTTCCCCGCAAGGAGGATGCGACCACGGGGGCGGCGGCCTTGGCTGCGGGAGCTGCGGCCGGAGCAGCTGCAGCGGGGGCTGCGGCTGCCTGCTTTGCTTCCGCAGCAGCCAGAACATCCTGCTTGCGGATGCGGCCACCGACACCGGTGCCGGAGACCGATGAGATGTCTACACCGTGCTGGTTGGCAAGCTTACGGACCAGGGGAGTGACATATCCGGACTCCGAGGACCCTTCAGCCGCAGGCGCAGCTGGAGCCTCGGCGGGTGCGGGTGCGGGTGCAGCGGCCGGAGCCGCGGGTGCGGCAGCGGGTGCCGGTGCAGCAGCGGGTGCGGCGGCGGGTGCCGGTGCAGCAGCGGGAGCAGCCGGAGCCTCGGCGGCAGGCGCTGCAGCCGGAGCGGGAGCCGATGCAGGAGCAGCTGCGCCGGAACCGATGATGGCAAGCACGGAGCCTACCTCTGCTGTTTCGTCCTCGCTGACGCGGATCTCCTGCAGGGTGCCGGCAACCGGGGAAGGAATTTCGGTGTCTACCTTGTCGGTGGAAACCTCGAGGAGGGGTTCGTCCACCTCAACGGTGTCGCCAACAGCCTTGAGCCAGCGGGTGACAGTACCCTCGGTGACGCTCTCGCCCAATGCGGGGAGGGTCACTTCGTGGCCTTCGCCTGAAGCAGCGGGTGCTTCAGCCGCCGGTGCTTCTTCAGCGGCGGGTGCGGCAGGAGCCTCTTCGGCCGGTGCTGCCTGCTCTGCGGGCGCGGCAGGAGCTTCCTCAGCCGGTGCGGATTCAGCCGCGGGAGCGGCGGAGCCGGAACCGTCGCCGATTCGGACCAAGGGGGCGCCTACTTCGGCCGTCTCGTCTTCAGCGACGAGGATTTCTTCGATGACGCCTGAGATCGGAGAAGGGATTTCGGTGTCTACTTTGTCGGTTGAAACCTCGAGCAACGGCTCGTCGATCTCCACCCGGTCACCAACCTGCTTGAGCCAGCGGGTGACGGTTCCTTCGGTGACACTCTCACCGAGGGCGGGCAAGTTAACGGATTCAGACATGTCGTCCCCGTTCTCCTTATTGATCTTTGTGCGGATGAATTCTGCTGGTTCGGATCGGGTGCATGCGGCATATTCCGCTGCATGCACCCGATCCGTGGGTCTTGGTAAGACTTAGCCGTGGAGGGCCTTGCCCGCGAGGGCAAGGTGGGCTTCGCCCAGGCTTTCGTTCTGGGTGGGGTGGGCGTGGACCAGCTGGGCCACGTCCTCAGGGTAGGCTTCCCAGTTCACGATCAGCTGGGCCTCACCGATCTGCTCGCCCATGCGGGAGCCGATCATGTGGATGCCCACCACGGGGCCATCCTTCTGGCGAACAAGCTTGACGATGCCACCGGTGCCGAGGATTGAGCTCTTGCCGTTGCCGGCAAGGTTGTATTCCTGGGTCTGCACCTGGTCGTCGCCGAACTTTTCCTTGGCGGCTTTTTCTGTGTAGCCCACCGTTGCGATTTCAGGCTCGCAGTAGGTGACCTTGGGGATGTTGATGTCCTCGACGATTGCCGGGTTCAGGCCGGCGATTTCCTCGGCGACGAAGATGCCCTGCTGGTATCCGCGGTGTGCGAGCTGGACGCCGGGGACGATGTCGCCGACAGCGTAGATGTTGCCAACGCCGGTGTGGAGGCGTTCGTTGGTGATGACGAAGCCACGGTCGATGGTGATGCCTGCTTCTTCGTAGCCAAGGTTGGCGGTCACCGGACCGCGGCCAACGGCTACGAGCAGGAGGTCGGCTTCGAACGTCTGGCCATCAACCAAGGTGACCTTGACGCCGTCGTCGTTCTGCTCAACGCCCTGGAAGAAGATGCCGGTGGTGAACTTGATGCCGCGCTTCTTGAAGGCGCGCTCAAGGTTCTTGACGATCGAGGCGTCCTCGTTCGGAACCAGGGAGGGGAGGCCTTCGATGATGGTGACATCCACGCCGAAGGACTTCCAGACGGACGCAAACTCGACACCGATGACGCCCCCGCCCAAGACGATGGCGCTCTTGGGGATGTAGTCCATGGTGAGGGCCTGGTCCGAGGTGATGACCTTGCCGCCGATTTCCAGGCCGGGGAGTGAACGGGAGTAGGAACCCGTGGCCAGGACAATGTTCTTGCCCGTGTAAGAGGTGCCGTTCACGACGACGGTGTTGTTGCCCTGGAGCTTGCCTTCACCCTCGATGACGGTGATGCCCTTGGACTTGATGAGTCCCTGGAGGCCCTTGAACTTACCGGCAATGATGCCGTCCTTGTACGCGTTCACGGCAGACATGTCGATGCTGTCGAGCGTGACGTTCACGCCATACTTGGCGGAATCGCGTGCATGGTCGGCCAGTTCGGCCGAGTGCAGGAGTGCCTTGGTGGGGATACAGCCGTTGTGCAGGCAGGTTCCGCCGAGCTTTGCCTTTTCCACAAGGCCAACGGTGAACCCAAGCTGTACGGCCCGCAGGGCAGTGGCGTAGCCGCCGCTGCCGCCACCGAGTACCAGGATGTCGAATTCTTGCGCAGTTGCCTGATCGGCCACTAAAACGCTCCCTCGCGTGAATGATGACACGGGACTGCGTGCCATCTGGTCTTTGGAACTTGTTCTGCCGTGATTATGCCAGCACCTAAGTTCTCTTGCATTTGTGACTATCGAGTTCACCTTAGCGAACCACCTACCCATGCTCCACCCTCTGCGGGCGTTTGTGGAGCGCTTGTGTCGAGACTCACGTTCACTTGTGACACAGCGCTACACCCCGCATAATTCCGGGGTTGCGCAGGCCCTGGACGGCGTTCGTCAGGGACCTGCGCAACCCCGAGGGGCGTGGGGGAGTGGTGCTAGGCGGAGACCGCCAAGAGATCCTCGGCGTAGGCAACCAGGGTGCGGACGGTGCATCCGGTTCCCTGCTTGGGCGTGTAACCATACGGGGCGCCGTTGTTGAACGAGGGACCGGCGATGTCCACGTGTGCCCACGGGATCTGCTGGCCGTCGCCGTTCTTGCCCACGAACTCACGAAGGAAGACTGCTGCGGTCATCATGCCACCGTTACGTTCACCGATGTTGGCGAGGTCTGCCACCTGCGAGTCCAGGCTCGGCCGGAGTTCCTCAGGCAGCGGCATTGGCCAGACCAGCTCGCCGGCCCTGTCGGCCGCGGATTTCAGCGGTGCCGTGACTGAATCCGATCCCATGACGCCGGCAGTACGCAGGCCCAGGGCGATCAGCTGTGCGCCGGTCAGTGTTGCCACGTCAATGATGGCGTCGGGCTTCTCCATGCTCGCAGCGACGATGCCGTCGGCCATCACCAAACGCCCTTCAGCGTCCGTGTTCAGAACCTCAACAGTCTTGCCCCCGTAGATAGTGAAGACGTCCGCGGGCCGCGCTGCGGCGCCCGAGGGCATGTTCTCCGCGATGCAGAGCCAGGCGGTGGCCTTGAGCGGCAGGCCGAGTGAGGCGATGGCCAGGACGGTATTAAGCACGACGGCGGCGCCCGCCATGTCGCTCTTCATGTCACCCATGCCGAGGGCCGGCTTAATGGAGATGCCTCCGGTGTCGAACGTGATGCCTTTGCCGACGAGGGCGATCTTCTGCGTGGCTTTCGCGGGAGCGTATTCCACCTTGACGAGGCGGGGCTGGCGGGTAGAGCCCTTGCCGACGCCGAGGATGCCTCCGAAGCCTTCCTTTTCCAGGCGCTTTTCATCCCAGACCGTGATCTTGACCGGAAGGCCCTTGGCGAGTTCCTTGGCGGACTCGGCGAACGACTCGGGGTACAGGTGGCTCGGGGGCTGGTTGACCAAGGTGCGGGTCGCGTTGACCGCGCGGGCGAGCACAATTGCCCGGTCCAGTGCGGGCTGGGCGGACTTGGCATCGACATCCGAGAAAATGAAGGCCTTGGCCACTGGGGCCTTCAGCCCATCCTTGCTGGATCGGTGCTCCGTGTAGGAGTAAGCGCCCAGGGCGGCTCCTTCGGCGACCGCGGCGACGTCGGTGAGGGTCGCCGTCGGGAAGGCCAAAGTGACTGAAGAGGCTCCGGCAAGCTGGCGAACAGCGGATCCTGCAGCACGCCGGAGCGCTTCTTCGCTGAGGCTGCCCGCATCGGACAGCTTTCCTACGCCTGCAAGGACAAGAATCCCCGAGCCTGTTTCCGGCAGGCCCGGAAGCCGGTGAACCTGGTCCGCGGCCCCGGTGATCCCCAGAAGCTGCAGGGAGCCCGCAACGGATTCGGCGGCTTTCGCACTCAACGGGTTGGACAGCAGTACCGGCCCGTCCGCGCCTTGGGCAACGCCAATCACAAGTGCGTCGCTGGGGGACTTTTTCAGGTCCTTGGCAATGATGCCCAGGATGATGTCAGTAGTCTTGACCACGAGGATGTGTCCTCACTTCTCTCTGCATTGCATGGCGGCCCGCATGTTTGGCGGCCTGCCCCGGTACGCGCCCGACGTCTTTCTGCTACGGCGGCCTTGGTCTTCAGGTCCAGCGTCGCAAAAGGACGTCGGCCCGCTTCGATCGTAGTCTCTTGAACGCTGCGGACGGCAATTAAATGAGAGCTGCGGCACATCGGGGGCAGGAATGCCGTCATGGCGTGGAGCGTTGTATGGATTAATAGAGTCCCGCAGCCAAACAATGGTGCCCGGCGTGCCCATATCGCTGGGTGTCATGGGCCATGTGCCATGTGGTTGGCGCCCGGGACTTCCCCTAACTTTGTCATTGCGAAAGGAACACGCCGTGTTTGAACGGATATCCGGCTCCCTCCTGGACCCCGAATCGCTGTACGCGCGAAACATTGAGACCTTCCACAGCCCCGAGCTTCGCGGCCTGAACATGGTCATGGGGTTCACGGGCTTTGCCGATGCCGGTCACGTAGTCCGGCAGATCAACGCGGAACTGTTGGACGAACTGGGTGCGGAGGTGGTGGCCATGTTCGATGCCGACCAACTCATCGACTACCGTTCGAGGCGGCCCCACATCAGCTTCGTGGAAGACCACCTGCAGGACTACCAAGCGCCAAAGCTCGGCCTTTACAAGCTGAATGACGGCCTTGGCCAGCCGTTCCTGCTGCTTGCCGGCTTTGAACCAGACCTGCAGTGGGAGCGCTTCTCGAGGGCCGTCGTCGGAATTGTTGAAGAGCTGGACGTCAACCTGGTGACCTGGATCCATTCCATCCCCATGCCCGTCCCGCACACGCGGCCCGTTGGAGTGACGGTTCATGGCAACATGCCTGAACTCATTGAGGGAATTTCAAGTTGGAAACCCACGGTAGATGTTCCTGCTGCCATTGGACACATCCTGGAACTCCGGCTCACCGAAGCGGAACGCAATGTGGCCGGCTACGTCATCCATGTCCCGCATTACCTGTCTGAAGCGGAGTACCCGCCGGCCGCCGTCGCCGGATTGGAATACCTGGGGGCGGCAACCTCCCTCATGCTGCCAACGGACAGGCTCCGGGAAGCGGGGCGTGAAGTGGGCCGCCAGATCGCGGAGCAGATCGAGGCTTCTGAAGAAGTCCAGGCAGTAGTCACAAATCTCGAGACGCGCTATGACGAGAAATCCGAGGGCATCGTCCGCCGCTCGCTGCTGGCAGATGAGAATGATGAGCTGCCTAACGCCGAGGATATTGGAGCTGCCGTAGAGGCCTATCTGGCGCGTAAAGACTCGCCTCAATAAATCAGCTTTGAGTTGCCGGCAGGCATAATTGTTGGGTGAATGCTCCCCGCGCCTGGCTCATCTGGACGATCGGCGTGTTCGCCTACCTGGTGGCGGTGGCGCAGAGAACCTCGTTTGGCGTCGCGGGGCTGGAAGCTACTGAGCGGTTCCATGCCAGCGCCGCTGCCATCTCTTTCTTCACGGTGCTTCAACTCCTGGTCTATGCAGGGCTGCAGATCCCCGTCGGTGTTCTGGTGGACAGGTTCGGTTCGCGGGCCATGGTGGCAGGTGGTGCCGTGCTCATGGGACTGGGGCAGTTGCAGTTGGCCTTTGCGGACAGTGTTCCCGGTGGCGTCGTGGGCCGCGTCCTGGTGGGAGCCGGCGATGCGATGACCTTCATTTCGGTGATCCGCCTGGTCCCGTTGTGGTTCGCTCCTGCCAAGGTTCCGCTGGTCACTCAACTGACTGGCATGTGCGGCCAGCTCGGCCAACTCTTCAGTGTGGTTCCGTTCGCGCTGCTTCTTCACTCGGCCGGATGGACGCCCGCGTTCCTCACCCTGGCAGCCATGTCCGTATTGGCAGTAGTCCTCGTGCTCGCAGTGCTTCGGGACGCACCACCCGGGCACCCGCCCCGGGACACCGGCCAGGGCCTCCGTGCCACCGGTATCTCGCTGTCCCGCGCGTGGAAACAGCCCGGCACCCGGCTGGGTCTCTGGAGCCACTTCACAGTGCAGTTCAGCGGGAACCTGTTTGCCATGACATGGGGCTATCCCTTCCTGTTGTCCGCGCAGGGACTCGATGCCGGGACCGTCTCCGGCCTCATGGCACTATTTGTTGCGACGGCGATCGTTGCCGGCCCTGGTTTTGGCCGGTTCGTCTCTAAACATCCCATGCGAAGATCCGCCATGGTCCTGCTGATTGCGTTGGCTACAGCCTTGGCCTGGGCCGCCGTGCTGGTTCTTCCTGAGCGCGCCCCGCTGTGGCTCCTGGCCGTCTTGGTGGTGGTACTGGCTGTGGGTGGGCCCGGGTCCATGATCGGATTCGACTTCGCCAGGACATTCAATCCTTCGCATCGAATCGGCACGGCAACCGGCATCGTCAACGTTGGCGGTTTTATTGCGGCGCTCGTCGCCATTTACCTCATCGGTCTGGTACTCGACCTCCTGTACGCCAGTGGCTTCTCCGGCGGTGATTTGTACGGGCTTGCGCCGTTCCGTATTGCCCTCAGTGTTCAGTTCGTTCTTCTTGGCCTTGGTACGGTGCTCATCCTGGTAACACGGCGGAAGGTGCGACGCCAGATGGCATCCCAGGGGATTCACGTGCAGCCGCTGCTGGCCGCCCTGGCCAGGCAGCGTCGGGAACGGATCGAGCGGCGACGTGCCGCACGAACCGTTTCTCCGGACGAGCACTAGGCGGTCCGCGCTGCTGCGGCAGCTTTTCCACATAGGCGCGATGGTTACTGTCTCCTCCGGCAGGACTTGAGCAGGGTGGAACCATGACTTCCAACAGAACACTTAGCATCCACCAACCCGAAGACATTCTTGGCTACATTCCCCACATGCTGGGTTACTGGCCCGAGGACAGCCTTGTGGCCATCACCATGCAAGGGAAGGTCCTTGGCGCCACACTGCGGGTGGACCTGCCGAACCTTGATTCACCACAAGCCCGCTCGGGTTTCGCGGACCAGATCCGCAATTTCCTGATCGCCGATGAGGACGCCAACGGGGTGGTGCTTGCCCTCTACACCGACTCCGGATGGGAGGACGGCGACGTGGTCCGGCAGGCAATTCCGCTGCTCGAAGCCCTCCAGCGGAGTCTGGACGAGGTTGATTTATCGGTCCGGGACGCTTGGCTGGTTGGCTCCGAGTACTGGCGCAGCGCCTACTGCACAGATCTTCAATGTTGCCCGGTGCCGGGATTGCCTGTTGATCGCATCAAGAACAGCAGGCTCAGTGCAGAACTCGTGTACCGGGGGAGCTCCATCGGGCCGTCGCCGAGGAGCGGGCCCGGACAGCCCCGGCTTTCAAGTCCGGGGACGTTGGACCCTCTGGTGCTGGCAGCAGAGACACGCTACGGGAAGCAGATTCTCGGTGGGTGGCGGAGCGAGCGGTGTCTGGACGCCGTCCTTGCCGTGTGGCACCACGTGCTTAAGAGATGCGAAGCGGATGATCCGCTGCAGCCCGGGGTTGACGCGGAAATTCTGGGCTTCCTCAGAACCACCCTGAGAGTCCCTGCGTGGCGGGACGCTGTGGTTGTCATGGCGGCAGCAGGCATGGAGTCCGCAAAGTCCGGTGCTGCGGCGTTCGGACTTTTCATCGAAGACGACGCGGGCACGCCTTTCGACCCACAAGAACTCGGCATACCGGCCTCGGCCGTTCCGGTTGCCAAAGTTCATTATGAGCCCGATACGTCGGGGGACGTCTTCACCTACGGAGATGTCCTACTGGGCATGCAACCCTACATGCCTTGTTGGAACACCCTTGACGCATTGCAACAGGTTCTTTCCGGGCTATGTGTCGACGACGAATCCGGCGTAGTGCCTGCGGCGGCACTGACCCTTCAGGGCTGGATTTCCTGGTGCAAGGGGCGTGGATCCGTTGCGCACGCCTGCCTTGGCCGGGCGGAGGCTGCGCAACCGGGATACCGACTGGCCGAACTGCTCATGGACCTTCTGGGACAGGGGACCATTTGCACGTGGGCGCGGAGCTCCGAGACCGCATGGCGCGGGTTCAAGGACACGGTGGCCTAGGGGGTTTGAAATTTCCCTAGGCATGCGTTTCGCAAAACCGTGAGACAATGGATGCCGAGACCCGGTTGGGTCCGCGTTCGAATGCCTGAATTGGCCCCTTCATCGGGAACAAAACAGTGTCGTCGGGAGTTCTCTATAGAGACTCTGCAGGCGGCGATCGCATTTGAAATTGATCGCGGACTTGACAGGGTCATAGTGGTGTTGCCCGTATGGTGATTCCACAGACCGCCGCTAGAAAGGTTTTCTGTGACCCCGTCTTCCGTCGAGAAGGAACCCGCCGCCCAGGCCGAATTGTCCGCTGAGGAAAAGAAGGCGGCAACATCGGCAAAGCGCGCAGCGACACGTGCTGCCAACAAGGCCTCAGAGGGCGACTCTGACAAGCCGGCACCCAAGAAGCGTGGACCCAAGCCCGGCGCGAAGGCCGCCGCTGAGGCCGCGAACAAGTCCTCAGGATCCGACGCTGAGGATTCCAGCGGCGAGGATGAAGACTTTGATCCCGCAGCTGCCGAGGAAGTCGAAGTCGGAGAAGATGACGTCGAGGACGGCGCCACGGCTACCAAGGACAAGGCTGCTCCCTCAGGTACGGGATTCGTCTACTCCGATGCCGACGACGACGACGCTCCTGTCCAGCAGGTCATGTCGGCCGGTGCTACTGCCGACCCCGTCAAGGATTACCTGAAGCAAATCGGCAAGGTCGCACTGCTGAACGCAGAGCAGGAAGTTGACCTCGCCCTTCGGATCGAGGCCGGCCTCTTTGCCGAGGAAAAGATCAACGCTGACGACGGATCCATGGATCCCAAGCTCAAGCGTGAGCTTGAATTCGTCATTCACGATGGCAAGCGTGCCAAGAACCACCTGCTCGAAGCCAACCTGCGCCTGGTCGTTTCCTTGGCCAAGCGCTACACCGGCCGCGGCATGCTCTTCCTGGACCTGATCCAGGAAGGCAACCTGGGCCTTATCCGTGCAGTTGAGAAGTTCGACTACACCAAGGGCTTCAAGTTCTCCACCTACGCAACCTGGTGGATCCGTCAGGCGATTACCCGCGCCATGGCAGACCAGGCCCGCACCATCCGTATTCCGGTGCACATGGTGGAAGTCATCAACAAGCTGGCCCGCGTACAGCGCCAAATGCTTCAGGACCTCGGCCGCGAACCGACGCCTGAAGAGCTGGCACTCGAGCTGGACATGACGCCTGAGAAGGTTGTCGAGGTCCAGAAGTACGGCCGCGAGCCGATTTCGCTCCACACCCCGCTGGGTGAGGACGGTGACTCGGAGTTCGGTGACCTGATTGAGGACTCCGAGGCTGTGGTCCCTGCCGACGCCGTGAGCTTCACGCTCCTGCAGGAGCAGCTGCACTCCGTTTTGGACACCCTGTCCGAGCGCGAAGCCGGAGTTGTGGCAATGCGCTTCGGCCTGACCGACGGCCAGCCGAAGACTTTAGACGAAATCGGCAAGGTCTACGGCGTCACGCGCGAGCGTATCCGCCAGATCGAATCCAAGACCATGTCCAAGCTGCGGCACCCGTCCCGCTCGCAGGTCCTGCGGGACTACCTGGACTAATAACATCCCAGAACCGGTGTTGAGAGCGGCCCAGTCGGAATTCCGGCTGGGCCGCTTTTTCCTGTTGGCCACAGCACGTTCAACGCAACAAGCTCAACGCAACAAGTTCAACGCAACAAGTTCAACGCAACAAGTTCAACGCAACAAGTTCAACGCAACAAGTTCAACGCAACCAGCTCAACGCAACAAGGCCCCTCCCGTGTGGGAGGAGCCTTGTCATGTAATCAAAAAGGGTTTCCGGCTAACCGGACTGCCTAGTCGACGGGGACGGGAGCCTTCTCGTTGAGGCGCTCGGTCTCATCGTGCCAGCCGGAAGTCATTGGCCGAAGCGTAGCTTCAACTGCACGTGCGTGGTGGCCGCAGAAGAGCAGCTCACCACCGGAGGACTCGAGTACAACGCGGACGTACGCCTGGGCTCCGCAACGGTCACAGCGGTCAGCTGCGTTCAGCGTGCGGTCTGCAACTGCTGTTGTCATGTCGGCCTCCTTAGTAGTTCTGTACATCCATATAACCAGCATTCGAGGCAGATCCATGGCAAGGATGGGTCACTTTCGCTGTCCGCGTATCACATGTGCGTAACGTAACCAGGCAGGCAGCGCCCGCGCTGGAGTGGCAAACGGCGCCTGATGACTTCCCCGGCTACGCTTGTACGGGCAGTGTTTGCCTTGAATTACCAGTCAACACACGGCTGGGAAGCACCCGGAGATATACCCCGAAGGAGCACACCGCGAGTGGCACCGAGTTCTGAATACAACGCCCGGCATCTGTCTGTCCTTGAGGGCCTGGAAGCCGTTCGCAAGCGCCCGGGCATGTACATCGGCTCCACTGACTCGCGCGGCCTCATGCACTGCCTATGGGAAATCATCGACAACGCCGTGGATGAGGCTCTTGCAGGCTTTGGACATGACATTAAAGTCATCCTGCATGCCGACAACTCCGTGGAAATCCACGACGACGGCCGCGGTATCCCCGTGGACGTAGAGCCCAAGACAGGCCTCTCCGGTGTCGAAGTCGTGTTCACCAAACTGCACGCAGGCGGCAAGTTCGGCGGCGGTTCCTACACAGCCTCGGGCGGTTTGCATGGCGTCGGAGCTTCGGTGGTGAACGCCTTGTCCAGCCGCCTTGATGTCCAGGTTGACCGGGGCAGCAAGACCTACCAGATGTCGTTCCGCCGCGGCGAGCCGGGACGCTTCGTGGATTCCGGTGCAAAACCAAGCCCCAATGCACCCTTCGAGCCGTTCGTTGAGAACTCGGTGCTGGATGTTGTGGGCAAGGCAAAGCGTGGCGTCACGGGAACTCGCGTGCGTTATTGGGCAGACCGTCAAATTTTCACCCCTGACGCCAAGTTCTCATACGACGACCTGGCAGCACGGGCCCGCCAAACATCGTTCCTTGTGCCCGGCCTGAAAATCACCGTGCGCGACGAGCGCAAGCTGGCCGGAACGCCTGGAGAGGCCGGTGTCCATGAGGAAGTGTTCCATCACGATGGCGGCATCTCCGAGTTTGTCGAGTTCCTCGCTGCCGATTCCGGAGTGACGGATGTCTGGCGCCTTCACGGTTCTGGAAAATTCAAGGAAACCGTTCCGGTCCTCGATGAGAACGGGCACAGCAAGATCGCGGAAGTTGAACGTGACTGCGAGGTGGACATCGCCCTGCGTTGGGGCATCGGTTACGAGACCACTATGCGCAGCTTCGTCAACATCATCGCAACGCCCAAGGGCGGAACGCACCAGTCCGGTTTTGAGGCCGCCCTGCTGAAGACCTTCCGCAAGGCCGTGGAGACGAACGCGCGCAAGCTCAAAGCCGGCAACGACAAGATTGAGAAAGACGACATTCTCGCCGGGCTGACTGCCGTCCTGACTGTCCGGCTTGCGGAGCCGCAGTTCGAGGGACAGACCAAGGAGATCCTTGGTACCTCGGCGGTACGGGCAATCGTGGCCAAAGTGGTTGAGAAGGAAATAACTACAAGGCTGAACTCGGCCAACCGCAACGACAAAGCCCAGTCGGCGCTCCTCCTGGAGAAGATGGTCGCCGAGATGAAGTCGCGCATCTCTGCCCGCGTGCACAAGGAAACCCAGCGCCGCAAGAACGCCCTGGAAACTTCGTCAATGCCCACCAAGCTTGCAGACTGCCGTACTGATGACGTCGCGCGCTCTGAACTGTTCATCGTGGAGGGTGACTCGGCGCTCGGTACTGCCAAACTTGCCCGCTCATCCGACTTTCAGGCACTGCTGCCCATCCGCGGCAAGATCCTGAACGTCCAGAAAGCATCCGTAGGCGACATGTTGTCCAACGCTGAGTGCGCGGCGTTGATCCAGGTTGTGGGCGCCGGCTCGGGTCGAAGCTTCGATATTGACGCTGCCCGTTACGGCAAGGTCATCCTCATGACTGACGCCGACGTTGACGGTGCGCACATCCGCACACTGCTGCTCACCCTGTTCTTCCGATACATGCGTCCCATGGTCGAGGCCGGCCGCGTGTTTGCCGCTGTCCCGCCCCTGCACCGCGTGGAAGTGATCAACCCCGGCCAGAAGGCCAATGAGATGATCTACACCTACTCAGAGGCTGAGCTTCACGTGCTTCTCTCCAACCTTGCCAAGGAAGGCAAACGCTACAAGGAACCTATCCAGCGGTATAAAGGTCTGGGCGAAATGGACGCTCAGCAACTGGCCGAGACCACTATGGATCCACGACACCGGACCCTCCGGAAGGTGGGCATCGATAGCGCCCAACGTGCCGAGGAAGTCTTCGATCTTTTGATGGGCTCGGACGTGGCGCCGCGTAAGGAGTTCATTATTGCCGGCGCGGCCACCCTGGACCGGGAGCGCATCGACGCCTAGCTCGGCTTTGACGGAACCGGGGCGCCATCAGCGGCCTGTGGCGTGGGGGCGCCCGGGGCGGCGAACGTAGCCGCTCCCACCACCAAGGCCAAGGCGCCCAGACCCCAGGGCAGCCCGGCCGCTACGGCAACGCCTCCCACCAGCAGCGGCCCACCGGCGTCGCCAAGTTCACGGCCCAGCTCGGCTGAGCCCATGGTTCTACCGAGGCGTTCGGCCGGTGTTGCATCGGCCAGGTGGGCGAATGCGAGAGGTGTGGACACGCCGATTCCCGTACCGATGAGCACGGCCGCGACGTAGATCCCCGCTGCTCCCGGCAACAAGCCGGCTATCAGGGTGCCAATGGAGATGGCGAGGAGGCCGGCCACCATGCCGGGCCTGTCGGCGATTCTTCCTTGGTCCCGCAGCTGGCCGACGCGGGGCTGTATCAGCGCGGAAGCTACTGCGAGCACTGTGACTACGGCAACGCTGCCGGCCGTGCCAAGCCCTTCCTGTGCTGCCAGCGCAGGGAGGAAGCCGACGGCGGCACCCAGTGCCCCCGTGGCAGCGGCCAACACCAGGGTTGGTCCAAGAAACGACCGCTGGGTGCTTTGTCGCCAAACATCGATGATGGTGTACCGGGGGCGGGGAAGCGGCTGCAGGCGGGGCACTGAAGCAAGGGCCCACACTGCCACTGCCAGGCCCAGGGCTGCCAGGATCCCGAACAGCAGGCTGAATCCGCCGGTGATGATGGCCAGGGCTCCGAGCAGCGGTCCGATAGCATAGCCGAGTCCTTTCCAGGAGCCGTAGCGGCCAAAGTAGTGCCCGGTCTTGCCGCCTGCCAGCCGGGCAACGCTAGCGGACGAAGCCGGGGAGAAGGCTGAAGCTGCCATCCCTTGGCCAAGTCGCGCGGCGGCGAGCATGGCGGGCTGATCCGCCCATAATCCAATCAGGGAGGCCGCGGAGAAAGCCACCAGCCCACCCACGATGACCGGCTTGGGCCCGATGCGATCGCTGAGGGCGCCGAAAACGGGTTTGAGGAACACTTCCGCGATGTCGTACAAAGCCAGCAGAACGCCCAGGGCAAGCAAACTCAAACCGATGTCCGCGCTTTCCGCCCCAAGGCCCGCTGCGACAGCATGGGCGCCAAAGGCGGTGGTAAATCCCGCGGCGTAGAGGGGCCAACGCTGGCTGGCTGCACCGGAAGGTCTAAGAGTGTTCGTGGCTTTCACAGTACGAATGTAACAGCTGCTACATTCGTAACTGTGATCGAAGAACAGTGGTTGTTGATTTTGGTGCAGGTTCCTGCGCAGCCATCCCGGCACAGGGTGGCAGTGTGGCGCGAACTGCGCCGGATCGGGGCTGTTCCTTTGTCGCCGGGTACTTGGGTTCTGCCTGCCCATCCGGCCTTCGATGAAGGCCTCGCGCGAGCTTCGGCACTGGTGGCAAAGGGCGATGGATCCTGGACGTTGGTGGACGCTGCGCCCCGGGGCGCAGGCGCGGAAACGTTCCGCAGCGCATTCGAAGCTGCCCGGCTGGAGGAGTGGAACGAGTTCACGGCCGATTGCGGCAAATTTGAGCAGGAGATAGCCAAAGAGATCTCGAGGGAGAAGTTCACTTTCGCCGAACTGGAGGAAGAAGAACAAAGCCTGGAGCGTTTGAGACGCTGGTACAGGGAGTTGAAGTCGCGCGATGTGCTTCATTTGCCGCAGGCGGCGGTTGCCTCAGAGCACCTGGCTCGCTGCGCCGAGGCCTTGGAAGGCTACGCGTCCTTGGTGTACAAGGCGACGCTGCCCCAGTAGCCGGTCAAGCCAGGCAATCCGTCAGCCCAGTAGTCCCGGAACGATCAACAGTGCAGTGGGCACCGCAAGCAGCAAGGCGGAGGCGGCCAGGACCAGTGCCCGCGCAGCCCTGGTGAGTGGAGGCTTAGGTGAGAGCAGGCGGCTGACGCGTGACGCCGTCGTGCGTGGGGAGTCGGCACCGCCGGTGGCGCTGACTGCATTGCCCTCGACGACGGCGCCCCCTGCGCTGAGTGCCTGGCTGCCGGCCAGTGCCTGACGCCCGCTGACGGACTGCCCGTCCAGGGCGGGCTGTGTGGTGCCGCTGGCGACGATGGCGATGGCCTTGATGAGGGTGCCCTTGCTTTCGGTGCGGAGGGCGACGTCGTCGGCCAGCATTTCGATCAGGGAGTTCACCGCGGTCTGGGCGAGCCGGGTGGTGGGGAACCATGGCAGGGCCTGACGCCAGGCAGCAAAGGCCCAAAGGAGGAGATCGTGGCGCTGGGACAGGTGCGCGTTCTCGTGAATCAACACAGCCCGGAGTTCAGCTGGTTCCAGTGCTGCCATCAGGCCGTCGGAGAGTACCGTTACGGATCGGGCGCCGCCAGGGAGGCAGTAGGCGACGGGGGAGTCGTGGTTGATCACTACGGTGCCGGGGCCGTCGTCCGACGGTGACGCCAGGAGGGCCAGCAGCTCGCGGTGGCGTCGCCGCTGGCGTTCAATCTTGTAATAGGTCAGAAGCAGGGTGAAGACCAGGTGGGCGGTCAACAGTGCCGCTGCGGAGAGCGCAAAAAGGTGCCAAAAGCCCAGCGCCGTAGTGGGTTCGTTGTTGAAGACCATCCCGGCCAGGCTCTTGAGTCCCGCAATGAGGTTGTCCCCGATGGGCTCGAGTCCGTAAACGAGCATGGCCCCGATCATGGACAAGCCACCAGCGAGGGCGATCGCTTGCCACAGCACCATGGCGGTGAAGGGGGATCGTGCCGGCCACTGTGCGCGCGACAGGAGTACGGGTACTGGCCACGCCAGAATGATTGCCAGGACCGCAAGCAGGTATGAGGTCCAGAACATAGTGGCTAATTGTAGCCGAGCAGTTTGCGCAGGGTAGCGGCTTCACTTTCGGTGACGGAACCAATGAAGCGTGCCAGGACGGCCTCGCGGTCCGGAGCCGAGCCCAGGACTTCGTGCATGAGTTCGGCGGTGTGATCGGCGCGGCTGGAGACGGCTTGGTAGCGGTGTGGCCGCGTTCCGCGTTCGCGCTCCACCAGGCCCTTCTTTTCCAGGCGTGAGAGCACAGTGAGGACCGTGGTTACGGCCAGATCCTTGCCTTGATGACCCGCGGTGCCGTCACCGGCCTCGGAATCCTGCGCCAGGAGATCGCGCAGTGTGTTGGCGGTTGCAGCCTCCTGGCCTGCCCAGAGCAGATCCATCACTGCCCGTTCCAGTTCCCCAAGACTTGCCATTTATACGTCCCTACCTTCCGCTTCCCGGTGCAGGGTGGCTGCTGCCGGGAGCGATGATCCAACATTCCACAATAAATCTACCGCTTTTCAGAGCTTCATTCTACGTGAGGTAGAACTATCGGCGCGCCGCGCCCATGAGCGATCCCTTGCGCGTGGGTTACGCCACTTGAAGAATGGGTTTCGTCTCCCTCCATTTGTTCTACACTGTGTAGAAGAGAAGTTTTCTACGTGACGTAGAAGTAAGGTCATCGTACTTCGGTCCACCGCACAAAGGACAGCCATGGACGCCTTGGAAATCGCACGCTGGCAGTTTGGTATCACTACCGTCTACCACTTCATGATGGTGCCGCTCACCATTGGCCTCGGCCTGGTAGTGGCCATCATCCAGACCATTTGGTACCGCACCGGCAAGCCCGAGTACCTGCGGATGACCAAGTTCTGGGGAAAGCTCTTCCTCATCAACTTCATCATGGGCGTAGCCACCGGCATCGTCCAGGAATTCCAGTTCGGCATGGCGTGGAGTGAGTACAGCCGTTTCGTCGGGGATGTTTTTGGTGCGCCCCTGGCCCTCGAAGCACTGTTGGCCTTCTTCGTTGAATCCACCTTCCTGGGACTGTGGATCTTTGGCTGGAAGCAACTGAAGCGCGGCGTCCACCTGGCGTGCTTGTGGATCGCCGTGATTGGTTCAGTCTTCTCCGCATACTTCATCATCGTGGCCAACTCCTGGATGCAGCACCCCGTGGGCGTTGAGATGGTGGATGGCCGGCCCGTGATGACCGATGCCTGGGCTGTATTCACCAACAACACGGCACTGGTTGCGGTGCCCCACACACTGTTCGGTGCACTGGCTGTCGCGGGCGCCTTCCTGTTGGGTATCGCCTGGTACCACCTCTGGCGTCGCCGCCACGATGGCATTGATGTGGTGGGCAAGGACGGCAAGCTGGTTCCCGGCGAGGCCGCAATCCCGGGCCGTGACAAAGCCGACTACACCGTATGGATGACATCCTTGCGAATTGGTGCAGTGGTGGCCATGATCTCCTTCGCGGGAACGGCCATCACAGGTGACCTCCAGGGCAAACTGATGTTCGAGCAGCAGCCCATGAAGATGGCTGCAGCGGAAGCTGCCTGCCACGACGGCACGGGCTTCTCGGTCCTGAGCGTCGGCAACCTCGGTGCCACCAACTGCGACGACATCGTGGCTGTCATCGAAGTACCCGGCATCCTCTCCTTCCTGGCCAAGGGCGACTTCACCACCGAGGTCAAGGGCGTGAACAGCCTGCTGGGTGAGTACAAGGAGAAGTACGGCACCCACCTGCCGGACAACCCGCTGTACGGTGAGCGCGCCGGACAGGAAATCCAATACCTGCCTGTCATGGAAGTGACCTACTGGGGCTTCCGCATGATGATCGGCTTCGGTGGGCTCGCCGCATTCGCCGCACTGTTGGCCCTCTGGGTCACCCGCAAGGGCGTGGTTCCCGAGTCAAAATGGCTCATGCGTCTTGCCGTCCTGGGGATCCTCGCACCGTTCGGCGCCAACGCAGCAGGCTGGATCTTCACCGAGATGGGCAGGCAGCCGTTCGTGGTGGCCCCCAACCCTGACATGAACGGAATCGACCAGGTCTTCATGTTCACCGCTGCCGCGGTATCTCCGGGGGTCAGCGCAGGAGAGCTCATGACCTCGCTGGTAGTCCTCACCGCCATCTATGCCGTGCTGCTGGTGGTGGAGGTGAAGCTCTTGGTCAAGTACATCCGCGGTGGCGTGGCCTCGGCGATGCCCGAACTGGGCCACGCGCAGGACTCAGACAACCAACATGACAAGAACGACGACGGCACCGGACCGGACAAGTCCGGCGACGACGTCCTGGCATTCGCCTACTAAGGCCAAGGGGTACTGACAATGGAACTGTTGCCAACCATCTGGTTCGTAGCCATCGCCGTGTTGTGGACCGGTTATCTCTTCCTGGAGGGTTTCGACCTCGGCGTCGGCATGCTCATGAAGCTGTTTGCCCGCCACAACACCGACCGCCGCGTGCTGCTGAACACCATAGGCCCGGTATGGGACGGCAATGAGGTGTGGCTGCTCACCGCAGCCGGTGCCACCTTCGCAGCCTTCCCTCTCTGGTACGCCTCGCTGTTCTCCAGCCTCTACCTCCCGCTACTGGCAGTCCTGGCCGCCTTGATCTTCCGGGCAGTCGCTTTCGAATACAGGGGCAAGGTGGACTCCGAGCGGTGGCGCAACCGCTGGGACTGGGCGATCGCGATCGGATCCTTCGGGGCTGCCTTCGGCATCGGCGCAGCCTTGGCGCTCACCACCACGGGCCTGCCCTTGAATGCCAATGGGGACCGCGTCGGTGGCCCAATGTCCTGGTTCAGCGGCTACGCACTCCTTGGCGGTTTCGGTGTGGTGGCGTTTGCCCTGGTACACGCCCTGGCGTTCCTTGCCCTTAAGACCGACGGCGACGTGCGGCATCGCGCCCGCCGCTGGTTCATTCGACTGGTGCCGTTCGCGGTGTTGCCGATGTTCGGCTGGATGGTGGCCGTGCAGTTCCTGAGCGGCAAGCCCTGGACCTGGGCCCTGGTGGCAGCAGCTATCGTCGCAGTGGTCCTGGCGTGGCGGCTGGCCCGAGCCGGGTCTGAAGGACGCGCCTTCAGTGCCCTCGGCGCGTTCATTGTGTGCGCCACTGCCTCGATCTTCGGAGCTGCCTTCCCGGTGGTCATCCCCTCCACGATCGATCCCGCCTTCAACTTGACCATCTCCAACGCCTCGTCCTCGGACTACACGCTGGGCCTCATGAGCATCGTTGCAGCCGTTGGCCTGCCACTCGTGATTGCCTACCAGTCATGGACGTACTGGGTGTTCCGGAGGCGCGTAAGCGCGGCCCACATCCCCGAAGCCCACGGGTTCCTGCCAGCCATCGCCGCCAAGGTGATGATCCCCGAGGACAGCTCGCCGGCCACACCACGCAAATCGGGAGAATAGCCGCCCCATGAAACCCGTGTTCCCTACCGGCCCCGCCACACGATCGGCGCTCTACGCCCTTGGCCTGATGTCCACCCTCAAAGCACTGTCCCTGGTGCTCATGGCCCAGGCTGTGGCGGGGATGCTGGCCGGACTAACGTCCGGGGCAGGGAACTCCGGCCTGGCGGACTGGAACAACGGGCTCATCTGGGGCGCGGTGGGAGCGGTCCTCAGGTCGCTGACGGTGTGGGGCCAAGGCATTGCCTCCAGGCGGGCTGCCCTGGGCGTCAAAGAGGAACTGCGGGCACGGCTGTTGAGGCGCTCGCTGTCCGACGGCGTTTCGTCGCCCGTAGCGGGAATGAACGACGGCGGCCTGGCGATCCTTGCCACGCGGGGCCTGGACGCACTGGACGACTACTACACCCAATACCTGCCTGCGATCGTGAACTGCGCTACGGTCCCGCTCCTGATCGGAGCCCGGATCCTCTTCGCCGACTGGGTAAGTGCTGTGGTGATCGTCCTGACGGTTCCACTGGTGCCGCTGTTCATGGTCCTCATCGGCAGGCACACCGAAGACACCGTCCGGGAGGCGCAAAGCACGCTCCGGAAACTGTCCGGCCACATCCTTGAACTCGCCAAAGGCCTTCCCGTCCTGGTGGGTCTGGGACGTGCCACCGAACAGCGCGCAGCCCTGGAAGATATCTCCGAGCAGTACCGGACCCGGACCATGGGCACACTTCGCACGGCGTTCCTTTCCGCGCTGGCCCTGGAACTCATAGCGACGATCTCCGTGGCCGTAGTGGCTGTATTCATCGGCGTACGGCTGGTGCATGGCGACATGGCCCTTGAAGCCGGTCTCCTGGCACTGATCCTGGCCCCGGATTGCTACCTTCCGCTGCGGGAACTCGGCACCGCCCACCACGCAAGCGATGACGGCAGGGCAGCCCTCGAAACCACCAACGCCGTACTGGATGCCCCCGCACACGAGCGCCTGCAGGATCATGGGCCTTCCAACACTGCGCAGGCCGGGGTAGTTGTGAGCGGATTGTCCGTGAAGTACCACGGAAGGTCAGCAGCCTCCGTCGGGCCCCTCAGCTTCACTGCCGCGCCCGGGCGCGTTACGGCCCTCGACGGCGACAGCGGCTCCGGGAAGAGCACAGTCCTGGGTGTCCTCGCCGGGCTCATCGGCCAAGGGCCGGGCGCCTCGGTCACAGGGACCATCACCGGTGCGGACCCAGGGACAGTGGCGTGGGTTCCGCAACACCCTGTCATGGCCACCGAAACTGTGCAGAAAGAGATTGAACTCTATCTTGACGGGTACAAGGGGAACGTCTCCGAGGCCGTCACCCGTGTCCTTCGGAAGGTCTCTGCAGAGCACCTGGCTGCCAGGAACCCAGCGGAACTAAGCCCCGGAGAGCTGCGGCGGATCGCCCTCGCCCGTGGACTGGCCCGCGTGGAAGCAGGCGCTACGGTCCTGTTGCTCGACGAGCCCACCGCCCATCTGGACCAATACTCCGCCAGCGTGGTCCGTCGCGCCATAGAGTCGCTTCGTGGCAACGTCACCGTGATCCTGGTGGCCCACGACGCCGCCACCCGGGCGCTCGCCGACCACCTGGTACCCGTAGGGCAGCAGCACCAGCACCGCCACGTGACCTCGGTGCCCATAGTGGCCGGGCCGAGCAGCCCGCGCGGTACCCGTGGCGGGGTTGTTACAGTCCCAGCGAAGGAAGCCAGTCCCCAACGCGGCCTCCCGCCCGCTCCCACTACCAGCAGCCTGCATGGTCTCCTGCGGACTCTGCGACCCGTACGTTGGAAGTTCCTTGCCGCAGGTGTCGTGGCCGTCCTGGCCGCCCTCTTCGCAGTGGCACTGTCAGGTCTGTCCGGGTGGCTGATCATCCGCGCCAGCGAACAACCGCCCATTCTCTACCTGCTCGGCGCGATCGTCGGAGTCAGGTTCTTCGGTATAGGAAGGGCCGTTCTGCGCTATTGCGAGCGGCTCTTGACCCATGATGCTGTCTTCGCTGCGATGACCCGGCTCCGCGGTGCCCTGTGGGCATCGCTGAGCCGCAGGGCGCTGTCCCTCCGGCGCCTCCTCCAAGGCGGCAACGTGTTGGGATCCATCGTGGACGACGTGGACACCCTCCGCGATCTTCTGCCCAGGGTTGTCCTCCCTCCCGTGACTGCCCTTGGAGTCGGGGCCGCGTCGATCCTCGCTACAGCCATCGTTTTGCCGGCTGCCCTGCCAGCGGTGGTGGCAGCCGCCGTCGTCGGCCTGGTCCTTGCCCCGACCCTTGCGGTCCTGGCTGACAGGAACGCCGCCAAGGCTGAACAGCAGATGCGTTCAGTGGTGCTTCGGGGAGTGGCCGCAGCCCTCGATGCCCGTGCGGAACTGAGCGCCAACGGGGTGGGGGAGCCTGTCCTCGGTGCACTGCGCGACAAAGACCGCACCGCCACCCTCTCTGCACAACGGTCGGCATGGGCTGAAGGGCTCGGCCAGGCAGTGATTGTCCTGGCTTGCTCGATGGCCGCCTTGTGGGCGGGCGTCCTGAGCGCACCCGCCGTACTGAACGGCACTGTCGCACCGGAACTGGCAGCTGTCATTGTCCTCATGCAACTAGCCCTGGTTGAACCCTTTGGTGGCATCGTGTCCGCTGTGCGCCAAGCCCCGGCGCTCGCAGCCGTGCTCGGCCGGGTGGCAGCATCCGGCGCTTTGGACACCCCCACCCCAGGGAGCCAAGCGGAAGAGCACGACGGCGGCACGCGTCGCCTGCCTGATCGGCCCGGCCGGACGGGACTGGAGTTGCGGGGTGCGTCAGCGTCCTGGCCGGGTGGCCCGAACGTCTTTTCCGGTGTGAATGCTGTTGCCGAGCCCGGCCGCTGGCTTGCCGTGACCGGCCCCTCCGGTGCAGGGAAGTCCACGCTCCTCTCGGTACTTCTCGGATTCCTGCCCCTGACAGAAGGAACTGTGAAGCTCACTGGAAAAGCTGCGTGGTGCCCCCAGGAGGCACACCTGTTCGACTCCACTATCCGCGGCAACCTCCTGCTGAGCCGCCCGGCGGCAGCGAAGCCCAGCGAGTCAGAGATGCGCAATGCGCTGGCCGACGTCGGGCTTGATTCAGTCGTGGCGGCACTGCCGGAAGGGCTCGATGCCCGTATCGGCCCTGGCGGTTCTTTCCTGAGCGGCGGCGAACGTCAGCGGCTTGCCATGGCCAGGACGCTCCTGACCGGAGCCACCGTCTTGTTGCTTGACGAACCTACGGCCCACCTGGATGCGGGCTCGGCGCGGGAAATGATGGCCATTCTGCGCAATGGACTCAAGGACGTCACCGTTGTCCTGGTCACGCATAATCCGGACGATATTGATCCGGCAGATGGGCGGCTGGAGTTGCCTGCAACCCAGGGTGCCGTGAAGCGAAGCCCGGGCGCGGCGGAACTGGTGGGAAGGTCTACTCCTCAGTAGCCTGTTGGCATGCCTTTCGAAACCGCGCGCCAAGTCATGCCCGACGCCGTTGCAACCGGCCTGAGCTGGCGACCAGCCACCATGGAAGACCTCGGGAACTGGGCGGGCCTGATTGCCCGGACGGCCGCCGTCGAACATCCCGTCTGGTACGAAAAGCGCGGCGACCTGGTCCACATCCTCGAGTCGACCAAGAACCCGGCGGAAACGAGCACGCTGCTGGGCATCGACTCAGACGGTGTGGCGCGTGCCTACGGCCGAATCGCCAAGAATCCCGAGGGCGACAAAGCCACCGGAATGGCGTGCGTTGACCCGGAATGGCAACAACGGGGCATCGGCTCTGCAGTGCTGATGTGGCAGGAAGGACAAGTACGCTCCCGGTTCGAGTCCGATCAAGCTGCCGGACACACCACAGCACCGCCGCGTCTCCGCATCCAGACGGAGGAACAGCACGAGCACCAGGCAACACTCCTGATGGGTCACGGCTACGGTGCTGTGCGCTGGTTCAACGAAATGCACCGGCCCCTGTCCCAGCAACTGCCCGTGGCGCCCCTGAGTGCGGGACTTGAGCTCAGGACGCTGGATCCATCGCTCTTTGAACCCGTGCGCCAAGCCCATAACGATGCGTTCAGGGACCACTGGGGGAGCGAGCCACGGGATGAAGAAGCGTGGCGCTTCACCATTGAGGAACCGACGGCCCGGCACGATCTCAGTGCGGTGGTTATTGATTCCGGCA
Source organism: Paenarthrobacter sp. GQ52 (assembly GCF_059759005.1). NCBI lineage: Bacteria > Bacillati > Actinomycetota > Actinomycetes > Micrococcales > Micrococcaceae > Paenarthrobacter > Paenarthrobacter sp. GQ52. The sequence goes on along the minus strand of NZ_JCAXEJ010000013.1, from coordinate 93,950 downwards.
CGGGGGAGGTGGCCGGATACCAGCTAACCAGCTTTGATCCCGACTCTGCCGCCGATCGCGGTTTCAAGGAAGGCTACACAGAGCTCCTTGGCGTGCGGCGGGCCTATCGCGGTCGGGGCATAGCCCAAGCACTGCTCGCCGATGCCATGCACCGCTACGCCTCAGCGGGAATGGACGTGGCCTCATTGGACGTGGACTCGGCCAACCCCACGGGGGCGTTGGAACTCTACTTGGGCATGGGTTATGCGCCAGTGAACCGCAGTATGACGTGGGAGAAGATGCTCTAGTTTTTTAGCCGTCCACATCATGAAGGTGATGAACAACATCGTGGAGGAAGTACTGGGAGAACGTCAGCACGGTGAATGAGGATCCGTTGCTGCGCGTTCCGGTGCGTTGCCAATCATCCTCAGTGACGCGGGCGAAGGACTCGGCAATCTCCTTGCCCTCTGCCTCCAGCTCGTCGGCCACCGTGCGCGGATCAGCGGAACCGTACTCACCGTCGATCGCGGCCTGGTCCTGGTCCCAATTGGCAAACCGGGCGCCATCCTCGGTGAGCATCAGGTTCAGGCGCTGGTCGAAGAGGCTGAAGACGTCCCGGACGTGGCAGGCGTACTCCAGGTTGGACCATGTGTGGTCGTTGGGACGTTTTGCTACATCCTCCCGGCGCAGCACGGCCCGCCACCGGGGAAGCATGTTCAGAACGGTGCCGGGCACCGTGGAAGGGGTCACCGTTGCGGGGTCGAAACCGCACTCGGGGCAGGGCTGTGACAGCACCCAGGTCCAGTCTTTTTCATCGGGGATGATCGGCATGCGGCCAGTCTAAGCTGAACCTGTGCGGGCCCCTCTACAGCCCACGAAATATGGTGTCGTTTTCCAATTACTTACGGACCCTGCCAAGAGTAAAGTTCGTTCCGGGGGGAGAGCCGGAAAAGAGAAAGCAATGCTCAAGGATCAGCAGGTTGGTGCCGTCCTACCGGCACAGGACATAGCCCGGGCACGCGCGTACTACAGCGAAAAACTCGGACTGGAACCCGAAAATCCGGACGACGACGACAACCTCCAGTACAGGTGTGGCGACGGAACCGGATTCTTTGTCTATCAAACGTCCAATGCAGGGACTGCCAAGAACACCCAGATGGGCTGGACGGTCAGCGATGTCCGGGCCACAGTGCAGGAGCTGCGCGGCAAGGGAGTCAAGTTCGAAGACTACGACTTCCCGGGCCTGAAGACTGAAGACGGCATCGCTACGATGCCTGATGGAAGCGCCGCAGCATGGTTCCTCGACAGTGAGGGAAACATACTGAGCATCAACCAAACCGGCTAGCCCGTGCGGTGGCTTCACAGCCACGGCAGCATAAAGGCCGGAGGTCTGTAACCCCCGGCCTTTGGCGTGCTGTTCGGGTACCTCGTGATTATTCCGCGTTATTCCGCGGCATCAGCCCATGCCATGCTCGGACCGATGGCTTCCACGGGCTGGGACAACGGAACGCCGGATCCATCCCTGCGGCCATGTTCGTGGGGAAGTGCCCTTGCGACGCCCGCCGTCGAGGAAGCCTTCGCCGGACCATGACCTGCCCAAGCCAGGAGCAGTGTGTCCTCGCCCTTGAGGAAACGGTGGACCCGCACCCCGCCGGTGGCCCGGCCCTTCACGGGATACTCCTCGAAAGCGGTCACCTTCGCAGTGCCCGGTGCCGTCCCCGGCAAGGCGCCGTTCGTTCCGGCAATGGTCACCACGACGGCGGCAGGGTCGTCCGCGCGAACGGTACCGAAGTGGATCACTTCGTCGCCGGCCGCAAGCTTGATGCCGGCCATGCCACCGGCCGTACGTCCTTGGGGGCGGACATTGGAGGCACTGAATCGAAGCAATTGGGCCTGCCGTGTCACGAAGACAAGGTCGACGTTGTCCTCCTGCGCCGGTTCCACCGCGAGCACCGAGTCCTTGTCCTTCAGGGCGATGATCTCCCAGTCTTCACGGTTCAGCGGGTAGTCCGGCTGAACACGCTTGACCACGCCCTGGACCGTACCGATGGCGAGGACGGAGTCCAGGGGGACGAAGGCAACCAAGGTTTCACCCTTGAGCAAGGTGATGAAGTCCTTGGCGGGGACGCCGCCGGCCAAGTTGGGGAGACCGGAGACCGGAGGCAACACGGGCATGTCCATCACTTGGAGCCGCAGCATGCGGCCTTGGGATGTGACCGCACCGATTTCTCCCCTGGCGGTGGTCTTGACCACTGAGCGGAAGACATCGTGCTTGGTCCGGGGACCCGATTCGGCCAGCGGTTCCTGGTTGGACGTCCTGGCGATCTGTCCGGACACACTCAGCAGGGCCCAGCAGGGGTCGTCCGGAATTTCCAAGGGTAGCGCTGCGGCTTTGCCCTTCGGCCCGGGTACTGACGCTGCCAAGGCCGCAGCCACCGTGGGGGAGACGGCTTCTGATTCCAAGAGGACCGTGCGGCGGGGGGTGCCGTACTTTTCGGCGACCACGGCCAACTCACCGGAGACAAGATCGCGGAGCAGTTCATCCGAAGCCAGGATGGCCTCCAGGGCCTCGATCTCGCGGCGGAGTTCGTCCTGTTCCTTCTCCAGCTCAAGGCGGGAGTACTTGGTCAACTGCCTCAGGCGCAGTTCCAGGATGTAGTTGGCCTGGATTTCGGTGAGGTCGTAGATGGACATGAGGCGTTCACGCGCGGCCGAAGCCTCGTCCGAAGAACGGATGATCTGGATGACTTCGTCGATGTCCACAATCGCGATCAACAAGCCCTCCACCAAGTGGAGGCGGTCCTTCTTTTTGCCCAGGCGGAAGGACGTGCGGCGGCGCACCACATTGAGGCGGTGTTCAACGTACACCTGCAGCAGCTGCAGGAGGCCCAGCGTCTGCGGCTGGCCGTCCACCAGGGTGACGTTGTTGATGCCGAAGGAATCTTCCATGGGCGAGTAGCGGTACAGCTGCTGGAGGACGGCGTTGGGATTGAAGCCGTTCTTCAACTCGATGACCAGGCGGAGGCCGTGATTGCGGTCCGTGAGGTCAACGACGTCGCTGATGCCGGTCAGCTTCTTGGAGTTGACGGCATCCTTGATCTTCTCGATGACCTTTTCCGGGCCCACCATGTAGGGGAGCTCAGTGACCACCAGGCCGGTGCGGCGGGCGGACAGCTGTTCCACTTCAACCTTGGCGCGGGTCTTGAAGGATCCACGCCCCGTGGCGTAAGCGTCACGGATTCCGTCCAATCCCACGATGCGGCCACCTGTGGGGAGGTCGGGCCCCGGGATGAACCGCATGATCTCGTCCAACGTGGCACCGGGGTTGGCGATCAGGTGACGAGCAGCGGCGATGACCTCCACCAGGTTGTGCGGAGGCATATTCGTGGCCATACCAACAGCGATGCCCGTGGTGCCGTTGACCAGCAGGTTGGGGAAAGCGGCGGGGAGCACATCCGGCTGCGTCAGCTGGTTGTCGTAGTTGGGGACAAAGTCCACCACGTCTTCGTCCAGGTGGTCCGTCATGGTCAACGCGGCGGCCGCCAAACGTGCCTCTGTGTAACGCGGTGCTGCCGGGCCGTCGTCGAGCGATCCGAAGTTGCCGTGACCATCGATGAGGGGCAGGCGCAGGGAAAAATCCTGCGCCATGCGCACCATGGCGTCGTATATGGCGGTGTCGCCGTGCGGGTGGAGCTTACCCATGACTTCGCCCACCACGCGGGCGCTCTTGACGTGTCCTCGATCCGGGCGGAGGCCCATGTCGGACATCATGTACAGGATGCGCCGTTGAACGGGCTTCAGTCCGTCGCGGGCGTCCGGGAGGGCACGCGAGTAAATCACCGAGTAGGCGTACTCCAGGAAGGAGCCTTCCATCTCGGACGTGACGTCGATGTCGACGATGTTCTCGGTGAAATCGCCGAGGGGCTCGGCTGTGCGTGCGGATTTTTGGCTGCGGGCCATGGGGTCGGTGGATCCTTAAAGATGTACTGCGGATGTTTTAGCTAGGCTAAGCCTATGGTGGATCAGCCCGGCGTCGGCATTTATCCGGAATATTGGGAAGCTGATGTCGTGCTGCGCGACGGCGGGACAGCCCACCTTCGGCCAATACGACCCGAAGATGCCGATGCTTTGCAGGCGTTCCATGCGGGTCAGTCGCAGGCCTCCATCTACATGAGGTTCTTCTCTTTCAAGCCAAAGCTCTCCGGCAAGGAGGTTCGGCGCTTCACGGAAGTGGACCACATCAACCGCGTGGCGTTCGTCATCACCATCGGCGGCGAAATCATGGGGATTGGCCGCTACGACAGGCTTGAAGATCCCACCGAGGCCGAGGTTGCCTTCAACATTTCCGACGCACACCAGGGACGGGGAATCGGCTCCATCCTCTTGGAGCATTTGGCGGTTGCCGCCCGGGAAAACGGCATCCGCCGCTTCACGGCAGAGGTCCTGCCGGACAACCGGAAGATGCTGATGGTCTTTGCCGACGCCGGCTACGACGTCAAACGACAATTCGACGACGGCGTTGTGAGCGTTGAATTCAACATCGATCCCACGGAGAAATCGCGGGCCGTCATGGAATCCCGCGAGCACCGCGCGGAGGCGCGCAGCGTGCGGGACCTGTTGTCGCCGTCGTCGGTGGCTGTCATCGGTGCCAGCCGCAAGTGGGGGACGGTGGGCTACCAGCTCCTGGAGCATATTATTGAAGGCGGCTTCAAAGGTCCGGTCTACGCCGTCAACCCGGAGGCATTCGAACTCGCCGGGATGATCTCGTTCGGAAACTTGTCCGAGATCCCGGGGCCGGTGCAGCTGGCCATCGTCGCTGTTCCCTACGAGGAAGTGCCCAAGGTAGTGGACGACTGCGCCGCTGCGGGCGTCAAGGGCATCGTGGTGGCCACCGCCGGATTTGCCGACGACGGCGAGCGGGGACTCGCCCGCCAGCACGAGTTGGTGCGGCGGGCCAGGGCGAACGGAATGCGCGTCATTGGCCCGGAATCCCTCGGGATCCTGAATACGCACCCGGCGGTCTCATTAAACGCATCCATGGCACCCACGATGCCCCCGCGCGGCAGCCTGGGCTTGTTCAGCCAGTCGGCTGCCGTGGGTGTGGCGGTTTACGCAGCCGCCAGCCGCCGCCGGCTCGGGTTGTCATCGTTTCTCTCCGCAGGAAACCGCGCAGACGTTTCCGGCAACGACGTCATGCAGTACTGGGAGGACGACGCCGATACCTCCGCCGTGGGCCTCTACCTTGAGTCCATCGGCAACCCCCGCAAGTTCTCCCGCTTGGCGCGCAGATTGTCCCGCAACAAACCCGTGATCGTTGCCAAGTCCGACGTCACCGGCCTCAGCCTGCCACCCGGGCACGAGGTTCGCACCACCCAGGCGCCAGCCGCGGCAGTGGACGCGATGATGCGGCAGGCCGGCGTGATCCGGGTTGAAACCATCGAACAACTCATGGACATCGCCCAGATCGCGTCCTCCCAGGCGCTGCCCAAAGGACCGGGCGTAGCCGTCTACTCAAATTCCGTCGCGCTGGCCAAAGTGGTGGCCGACAGTGCAGGACCCCTCGGGTTGGATGTGGGCCGCCTTGTGACGGACATTGATTTGGACGCAGGTATGTCATTGGCGCTTCCTGCACTTCGGGCAAGTCTGCAGGAAAGCCTCGCGGACGACTCCGTGCACGCCGTTGTGGCGGCTCTCCTCCCGGCCCGCGGGCTTACCGTGGAATCACTCGCGGGCGTCCTGGCCGAATGCGCTGCCGAGGCTGGCAAGCCTGTGGTGGCGGCGTTCACCGGAATCCTGGATCCCTCCGTGCAAGTCGAGGGCATGGTGGGCGGAGCTGGCAAGCCTGTGCTTCCGTGCTACTCCAATGCCGGTGCCGCCGTGGCGGCCCTGGCGGCGATCGTCCGTTACGCGCAGTGGCGCGACCGTGACCAAGGGCTTTTCGTGGAGCCCGACGGCTGCGATGTCGACGGCACCAAAGAAACGCTGCACGCGATGCTGGCCGGCGTCACGGGCGAAAAGATCAGGAAGCTCGACGCCGGTGCAGCCGCCGCACTGCTGTTGGGCTACGGGATTGATGTGGTGCCGACTCTCGGATTTGGTACCCCTGACGAGGCGGTGCAGGCCGCGGAGACTGTGGGATGGCCCGTGGTCCTCAAGACCACGGATCCCGCACTGCGGCACCGGCTGGATCTCGGAGGCGTTCGGCTGGATATTCAGGACGCCGAATCCCTCCGTCAAAACATCGCCCAAATGCGCCGTGCTTTGGAACCTTATGGATCGCCCTCGCTTGAGGTGCAGGCCATGGCGCCGGTGGGGCAGGCCTGCACCTTCCGTGCCATGGAGGACCCCTTGCTGGGGCCGGTCCTGTCGTTCGGCTTGGCCGGGGATGCCGTGAACCTGCTGGACGACTGGGCGCATCGGGTCCCGCCGCTATCAGCTGCGGACCTGCACGATGTCATCCGCTCGCCACGGGCGTCCCGAAAACTGTTCGGCTACCAAGGCCTGCCCGCCGTGGATGTTGAAGCTCTGGAGGACATTGCGGCCCGGCTCGCCAAGCTAAAAGATGACCATCCAGGAATCGCGTTGGTGGAATTCAACCCCGTACTGGCGGGGCCCTCGGGTGCCACCATCCTTGGCGCGGATGTATGGATCGGCAATGCGGCACAGCGCACGGACAGTGCCCGGCGCGCGATGCGGGGTTAGCCACAGGACTGGACCTCGCGGTTAGGTAGTCACCAAGCGATCTGTGAAAATGGGGGAATGAGCACCCAGTCTCCGACGCCTCAATCCCGTCCGTCCAACGCCGGGCACCACACCTCCCATCATCACAGCTCGCAGGGACAGAGCCTGGACCAGGCGCTGCAGCAGGCAGGTTTCTACCCACGGCTGGTGGCCGACGTCGTCGATGACGCCCTGGATGGCCGGGAGTGCCTCTCCCACCTGGTCCACTTGGAGACTCATTTCGACCGTGCCGAGGTCCGCAGGCACATCACAGTGCTGGTGCTCACGGAGGACATGCTGGTGATCACTCACGTTGATGACCAGCAGCTGGATGAGGCCGGAGAGCAGATCGTTGCGCAAGTCTCCACTGAGTCTGTACCCGTGGCCCAGATCCGCTCGGTGGTCCTTAGCTACATGTATTCGCAACCCCAGGACTACAAGCCGTCCGATCCTGTCCGGGAAATGACCTTGTCCATCGCGTGGTCCGGCGGGCAGCGCCTGGACATGGGGCCGGCGAGCTGCGGGGATCCCCAGTGCGAGGCCGATCATGGCTACAGCGGAACCATCGCCCAGGAAGATATCGTCCTGCGGATCAGCGCTGAGGCGGACGGACTCCAGGCGGTCCAGGACGCCAAGATTTTTGCCCGTGCGCTGCGTGCGGTCAACACGGGCAATCCTTCCCCGGCCCAACACGCCAGCATCCCTGCACCGAGGCCGCGTTCGGGCGTCTTCAGCAACCGCCTCAGCCGCGGACACCAGCGTTGAGGGAAACCGCACAGAACCCGGTGAGCACGTCTTCGGGGACCAACCTGGCCGCTGACCTCCCATCGCCCCCGCTTTTCGGAAGCAAGTCCATAGCGGAAGTCCTGACCAGCGCTGCCGCATCCCTGGGCATGCCGGGCTTCACCAACCACCTGCAGCTGCCGCCAGCGCAGCGTGTCTGCGTGGTCCTTGCCGACGGCCTCGGCCGTACCCTCTTGAAGCAGAAGTCCTCCCACACGCCCTTCCTCCGGACAGTCATGGCCGGGGGACAACGCAACGTTCCCACGTGGGTAGACGCCGCCTTCCCCAGCACCACTGCGGCATCCCTCGCGAGCCTCGGCACCGGTTTGCCGGCCGGCCAGCACGGAATGGTGGGCTATGACGTCCTCGATCCCGATCAGGACAAAGTAGTGAACCTCCTGGGCAATTGGGATTCCCAAGTGGACCCTGCACAGTGGCAGCCTCACCCGACGGTCTTTGAGCGGCTTGCCGGAGAGCTGGACGTCGTGACCGTCAGCCTGCCTCAGTTCGGAAACTCCCCGATGACCCAGGCTGCTCTCCGGGGAAGCCGCTTTGTCGGCGGCACCACGCTGCATGCCCGCACCGCCGCCGCCGCTGAGGCAATGTCCGGTGGAGGACGTTCCCTTATGTACTTCTACGCCAACGAGTTGGACAAAGCAGGCCACCGCTACGGCTGCCAGTCGGATCGTTGGGAGCACCAACTCGAAGAGCTCGACTCTACGGTCAAGAGGCTGTCTGCTACGCTGCCCGCCGGCACCACCATTCTGGTGACCGGCGATCACGGCATGTTGGACGTCCCGGAATCCCAGAGAATCGACTACTCCGCTGATGAAAAGCTGGTAGCAGGAGTCCGCCACACTGCCGGGGAGCCGCGCATGGTCCACCTCTATCTTGAACCGGATGCCACTCCGGCCCACCGGGAATCCCTGATTGAGGCATGGCGTCACCGCTTTGGTGAAAGGATCTGGGCCTTTACGCGGGAGCAAGCCGTGGATGCAGGGCTGTTCGGCACAGTTCGCCCTGAGGTGGCTCCGCGCATTGGCGACGTCATGATTGCAGCACGTGACACGTTGGCCCTCTATGACACGCGGAGGGCCCGCCCGGCAGCCCTGGAGGTTGTAGGGCAGCACGGTTCACTGACCAAGGCCGAACGCGAAGTACCACTGCTGTGCTTCGCCGCTGCCGGCAAGAAGGGCAAACGTGGCTGAGCTGGTCTTCTTCTCAGGCACCATGGACTGTGGCAAGTCCACCCTGGCCCTCCAAATGGACCATAACCACCGTGCACGCGGTCGCGGAGGTGTTCGGTTCAGCTGCAACGACCGCGCAGGTGATTCAAGGATCTCCAGCAGGCTGGGCCTGCAAACCGACGCCGTGGAGGTTGTGGGCGACACCGATTTCTGGGACGAAGTGGTGGCCCGGCGAACCAACGGACTGCGGGTGGACTACCTCATTTGTGATGAGGCCCAGTTCTACTCGCCCACCCAAGTGGAGCAATTGGCGCGGGTTGTGGATGAGATGGAGGTGGACGTCTTTGCGTTCGGCATCACTTCCGACTTCCGGACCAGACTGTTCCCTGGCTCGCAGCGGCTCATCGAACTCGCCGACAAAGTGCAGGTCCTGCAGGTCGAAGCCTTGTGCTGGTGCGGCCGCCGGGCAACGCAGAACGCCCGCACCGTAAACGGCATCATGGTGGTGGAGGGCGACCAGGTGATGGTGGGCGACGTTGCCCCGCAAAACAGCGGCGACGAAGCCGGGCCTGCGGAGGGTGCATCCGCCGGGAGTCCGCCCGCAGAAGCAGGTCCTGCTGACGCAGTGGGCTACGAGACGTTGTGCCGCCGGCACTACATGAGGCGTGTCACGGCTCATGGCGCCAACCTGATGGCCGGCGCAGACCAGCCGCTGCCGTTCGACGTCGATGCGTGCCTCTGGCCCGGTGCAGGGGCCCTTAGGCGCGGCTAGTCGCCGCGGGCCCCAAAAACTATCTCGTCCCAGCTCGGGATGCTGGACCGCTTGGGGCGGGACGGCTGGCGTTCCGCAGGGGCATCCACATCCTTACGCACGTCAGCGTCTTTCTGGTCCTCTGCAGGCACTTCGTCCTGATGGGCGTCCTGGGAAGATTGCGCACGGTCGGCTTCGTCTTCTGCGCGGGGTTGCGGGTTACCGCTGCCGCCGAGGAGTTCGTCAAGTCCTGCAGGCTTGCGTCCTGCCAGTGAAGTCACAGGTCGAAGCGGGCTGGCTACCACCGTTATTTCACGCGTGTCTGTGCTGACTCCGTTGTGGAGCTTCAGGGAGTCGTCGCCGTCGTCGGGCGACTCGAAGTGCCGCGGAGCGAGGCTTAGCCTGGACATCATCGAAGGACGCCCGTCTTTACGTGTGGGCTCTTCCGCAGCAGGAGCCACCGGCTCGACATCCGTAACACCAGGTGCCTCGGCCTCGTCTATTTCCTCACCGGGTCGCGGGTGTGCTGCGGGAACGTTGCTCAAGAGGACTGCCAAGGCGTCGTCGCCGTCTTCATCCACGCCAAGGCGCTGTCCGCGCCGCGAACGGAGCATTTCCAGCAGGCTGTCGGATTCTTTCGCGGACGCGCGTGCTGCTGTTTCGGCGTCGTTCTCGAAATCGAACGGCCTGTCCGAGACGGCAGCAAGCCGCCGGGCCGGGACCGGGCCGTCCATCGGCTCAAGTTCGCTGAGTTGCTGGGCCCAACGGTTGGCATTCTGCAGCGACTTGCGCTGGGGGCTGAAGGTCCACATGGCAGGCGGTTCTTCGCCAATGCTTCCGTGAGCGCCGGGGACAGCTTCGAAACGTGCGACGACGGTCCAGGTACCGTCCGGGCGGCGCCAGGAATCCCAATCCACGGAGGAGGAATCAATACCGTGCGCTGAAAGCCGGTAATCAACCATCTCGCCAAGTGTGGCCGGGTTGTCGCCGAAAGCGGAGCGGTAGATGTCATGCCCGGGAGCAGGGGCGGCAACCTCGATGTTTCGGGCCTGTCGCACTACGTACTCACGCTCTGCAAGCACAGGGCCCTCATAACGTTGGACGTTGGCAAGGGGGAGGCCGGAAAGCTCTGCAACTTCCATGGCCGTGGCTCCGCTGCGGATCCGGGCCTGAATATCGCGGGGCGACATGGAAATCGGCGTGTTGGAGGCGCGAGCGGCCACCTGGGCAGGGGTACGGCTCGCCGCGGCCCTCAAGGCCTCGTCGATCGGAAGCTGGAACATCGCACCACCGGGGCCGCTCAAGAGCAGATGCCCGCCGTCGTCGTGGACGCCTACCAGTCGTAGATCCTGCATAACACCCTCCACCACATGGCATAACTGACATTCGAAACTCTGCCACTCGCGGGGGGCTTTTCCTACTAGGGCAAAGGGCGTGCCGTGATATTCCGCTGAAACCGGGTTCATTCCGGAAGGCTTTTCAACCGAATCCACAGCAAAAGTGCATCTATGGACTTTTCGGACCTGCGGGAGGACAATCTGGCCGAGATCGGGCACAAATCCGGGGCGTCCGGCGTTTGCACCCATAAGCCGGCGACAGGGAAGTTCCTGCGGCCGGGTTTTCATCCCGGAAAAGGTACGGAGGACGAAGAAGGACCATGGCCACGGACTACGATGCCCCTCGAAAGACCGAGGAAGACGTCAGCGAGGATTCGCTGGAAGAGCTCAAGACGCGCCAGTCGGGGAAGCAGTCCTCCGCTGTGGACGTCGATGAGACCGACCTTGCCGATGGCTTCGAGTTGCCGGGCGCGGATCTTTCCGGTGAAGAGCTACTCATTCAGGTCATGCCACCCCAGCCTGACGAATTTACGTGTTTCAACTGTTTCCTGGTGAAGCACAGGTCCCAAATAGCCGCTGAACGGGACGGGCACCAGTACTGCACCGAGTGCGAAAGCTAGGCGCAGCGTCCCGGTGTCAGACCCGTGGCGTGGTGAGTGCCGAAACGAGCTCATCGGGCCGGCGCGAGGATGCCAGCCAGTAGGGGGTCCGGTCTGCAGGGTCCGTGATTTCAATCTTGACGACCGGATCGATCCAGCCGCGGAAGCACATGTAGGCAAGTCCATTCAGGCGTGGACCTCGCTCAGCGGTGGCTTCGCCTTTTTTGAACGCCTGGACGGAACCTACGTACTTCCGGTCGATGCTCGCACGACCCACCCTGACGGTGTCAGCGGTGACCGTGATGGTTGGCGTAGAGAGCACCAACATGATGGTCATGATGGCCAGCAGCACCAAGGCGGCGGTGATGCCGGCTGCCGCGCTGATGGGACCAAACATCAGGACGCCTGCGCCGGAGAGGCCCACAACCACAACCCAGATCCAAACGGACGGCCACAGCTTCTCGGTGTACAGGACCTCTGAGGCCGAAGGGGTGTTCCGGGCAGGCACAGGGGAAGACTGGTCAGGCGTAGGCATGGGTCCAGCTTATCGGGCATCGGCAACGGGCTTCGCCCCGGACCGACCGGGCCTTGTACCGGAAGGTCCCAGTAGAATGAATCACTGTGAGCAACGAGACCGCAGTATTCAGTACAGAGGCAACCTCCGCAGTCGCGGATAATGGCGAAAGCACGGCAGCGTACGGCGCCCCCACTTTGGAGGTGCAGCTGAAAATGCTCGACGCCGGGTTGGAAGCACCGTCCTACGCACACCCTGGCGATGCGGGTGCCGATCTCCGTGCCCGCGAGGACGTGCACCTTGCCCCCGGCGAAAGAAAACTGGTTCCAACCGGTGTCTCCATAGCGCTGCCGGACGGATTCGTGGCCCTGATCCATCCCCGGTCCGGACTGGCAACCAAGCATGGCCTCACGGTGGTCAATGCTCCTGGCACTGTGGACGCCGGTTACCGCGGCGAGATCGCGGTCACGCTCCTGAACACCGACCAAAAAAATGCGATTGACCTCAAACGCGGCGATAGAATTGCACAAATGGTGATTCAGCGCGTCGAGTACGCGCGGTTCGTATCTGTTGACCAACTGTCCGATTCCGTTCGGGGAACCGGCGGCTTCGGGTCCACGGGCGGCTTCAACGCACCGAAGGCCTAAGAAACTACTGGACCCGGCGTGTGCCGCAGACCAACGCCTGACGCATTGGCGCGGTTTAGCGCGGTTTAACGTGGTTGCGGTTTACTTGGGGATAGACCACTACTAAGGAGAAAACCCAATGCTTTTTGGGCGCGGCAAGAAGTCCAAGGACGAGCGGTCGGAAACCGCCGGCACCGTCGATGAGTCGGGTGCCGAGGCACACGACTCCGTATCAGGCGGGTCCGGCACACCCGGTGACTTCCGGCTCGGCAAAGGTCCCTTGGACATAGACGAGATCGAAAGCCGCGATGGCTACGTTGACCTCGGTGCACTGCTGATCGCACCGGCCGAAGGTCTCCAGTTGCGGCTTGAGGTGGAAGAAGCCACCCAACGCGTGGTCGCTGTGACCATGGACCTCAACGGCTCCAGCTTGCAGCTCCAGGCGTTTGCGGCACCGCGTTCCGAAGGCCTTTGGGACGAGATCCGCGAACAGATTAATCAGTCTGTAGCGAGCCAAGGCGGAGAAACCGAAGAGGTTTCCGGAGCTTTCGGCACGGAACTGGTAGCCAAACTACCCGCTGAAGCTACTGACGGCAGCCGTGGCTTCCGTGCTGCCCGCTTCATGGGCGTGGACGGGCCACGATGGTTCCTCCGTGGTGTCCTTGGCGGGCAGGCTGCCTTGGAACGCGATGCCGCAGCAGGTCTGGAAGATCTGTTCCGCAAGGTCGTGGTGGTCCGTGGCGATAATCCGATGCCTCCCCGCGAATTGCTGCAGCTGCGCCTGCCCAAGGATGCTGCGGTACCGGGCCAGGCCGGCGCTCCCCAAGGCGCCGTTCCCCCGGAAGAGCCCGCAATGCAGCAGCCGGAGCGAGGGCCGGAGATTACCCAGATTGGTTGATTCCTCCGGGCACAGCGGAACATCCGGTCAGAGGCCCCCTGAGCAGGGAGTTCGGGATCTTCCTGCGCGGGGCAGGGCCGTTTGTACCGGTTTCATCGAGTCCGTGACTCATCAGCCGCCCAGCGAACAGCCGTTCTTCTCTGCTGTGGTGGTGGATACCCTGAGGCAGGGAGACCAGCGCGCTTCCGGGGGAAAAAAGCCCTATGACCGTCTCCGCGTGATCTGGCTGGGCAGGACGCGGGTCCCCGGCATTGAAGCCGGTGTGGAACTTCGCTTGAACGGCATGGTAACCCAGGTTGATGGCCTTCCGGCCATGTTCAATCCCCGATACGAAATACTTTCCCGTCAGGAGCACCTATGACCGTGGCCAACGGATCAGAACCGAAGGACACAGGGCGCCCGACGCCGCCGCAGGAAGAAGTTTCGCTGCCCGGAGAGGCCAACCCAGGGGCGGCCAAGCCAGGGGAGGCCAAGCCAGGTGCTGCCAGCCCCGGTGCTGACTCACCGAGTGTGTCTGAACTCGCTGCGGGTTATGCCGAAAAAGCCGGTCTGCACCGGAACAGCGCGGGGCACGTGGATATGCTGAAGTCAGCGGGCGGGGTCCAGGGTATCGCCGAGAGCATCCTCCCCGGACTTGTCTTCCTGGTCGCCTTCACCATCACCCGCGATCTCACACTGTCGCTCATCGCAGCGCTGGCTACCGCCGCCGTCTTCACCGTGGTGCGCCTGATCCAGCGGCGTCCTTTGACGCAGGCGCTGGCAGGCGTAGTGGGCGTGGGCATTTCCGCTTGGCTGGCCAACACCACAGGCAAGGCAGAGGACTTCTACGTCCTCGGATTCTTCACCAACATTGCTTATATCGCGGGCATGGTGCTTTCCATCGTGCTCAAGTGGCCGGTTGCGGGGCTTTTGTTCGGTTTCGTGCGCAACGAGGGACTTGAGTGGCGAAAGGACCCCGAAAGGCTTCGCGCCTACAGCCTGGGTACGTGGATCGTAGTGGCGGTGCTTGCCCTCCGCCTGGTGGTTCAGGTGCCGTTGTACTTCATGGGGGAGCCAGGACTGACGGCGTTGGCAACCACCAGGCTGTTGATGGGAGCTCCGCTGTACATCCTGGGCCTCTGGGTGGCGTGGCTTGTCACTAAGCCTGCTGTTGGCGAGCCGGCACCTCAGCCGTCGAAACCGTCGTCCTCGGCTGATTGATCGGCTGCTTCGGCAGCATCGTCACGGGGTTCCCGGCCGTCGTCGGAACCGGGTGACAACAGCGCCCTCAGGCCGTCCTCGGCCACGATGGTGGTGACGAAGAAGAGTTCGTCGCCGCCATCCAGGACATCATCACGCGTAGGCGTGATGGGGGCGTGGTCGCGCAGGATTGCCACCAACGTGGCGTCTTCCGGCCAGTCGATGCCGCCTACCGTGCTGCCAATGACGTGGGAATCATGCGGAACAGTAAACTCAACGATTGAGGCCACCCCTGTCTGCAGGGTCAACAGGCGCACGATGTCGCCAATCTCAACAGCCTCTTCTACGAGGGCCGTCATGAGCTGCGGGGTGTTGACGGCCACGTCTACGCCCCAGGAGTCATTGAACATCCAGTCGTTCTTGGGGTTGTTGACGCGCCCCACGGTCCGCCCCACGCCGAATTCGGTCTTGGCAAGCAGGGATACCACCAGATTCACTTTGTCGTCACCTGTGGCAGAAACCACGACGTCGGCATCCTCGAGTTTGGCGTCCTGCAGGGTGCTGAGTTCGCAGGCGTCGCCCACCAGCCAGCGGGCACCTCGAAGCCCGCTGCGCCCAATGACTTCGGGCTTCAGGTCAATGAGGAGAATCTCGTGTTTGTGGGCGAGCAATTCACGCGCGATGGACGAGCCGACGCTGCCTGCGCCAACAATGACAACTTTCACTAAGACTCCTTGGCGGGTGCTTTGGCGAGAATCCGGCTGATCTCGGAGGTTCTGTCCAGGCTCACCATCGCGTGGACGGTATCGCCCTCCTGGTATGCGGTGCCGGCTTGCGGCAACAGGCCTTCACCAAACCTGGTGAGGTACGCGATACGGATCCCGGCGGCGGATTCGATGGACTCCATGCTGTGTCCGATCCAATCCTCGTGCAGATCCACTTCGGCCAGTACCAGGCGGCCTGAGGGCTCGCGATAGTCACCGGCGAGGTGCTGCTCGGGGAGTATTCGGCGCAGGACCTGGTCGGCACTCCAGCGGACGGCTGCGACGGTGGGGATGCCGAGCCGCTGGTAGATTTCGGCGCGGCCGGGATCATAGATGCGTGCCACCACATGGGCAACATGGAATGTTTCGCGGGCTACGCGTGTGGCGAGGATGTTGGAGTTGTCGCCGCTGGAAACGGCGGCGAAGGCGTAGGCCTCCTCCACTCCTGCTTGCTTCAGGGTGTCCCGGTCGAAGCCGACCCCGGTGACTTTGCGACCCGTGAAGGTGTTGCGAAGCCGGCGGAAGGCCCGCTCGTCCTGGTCGATGATGGCCACTGAGTGGCCTGCATCCTCCAAAGTGTGTGCCAGGGTTGCGCCAACACGGCCGCAACCCATGATCACGAAGTGAGCCACCGTGTCTCCTTATGTGTGTTGTCCATCCCGCTCGGTATGACTTTACCGGTGCAGCGCGGGTAAGCCGGCGACAACCGTCATGACATCCCTGTGGATTCAGAGTAGCTTTGCGGAGTGCTGACAATTTTGAATGCCGCGAAGCGGGTGCTGGTGGGCCGGCCATTCCGGAACGACCGCCTGTCCCACACCTTGTTGCCTAAACGCATCGCTTTGCCCGTCTTCGCCTCGGACGCTTTGTCCTCGGTGGCATACGCCCCGGATGAAATCCTCCTGACGCTTGCCCTTGCGGGCGTGAGCGCAGTGGCGTTCTCCCCGTTGGTGGGCCTCGCCGTCATGGTGGTTTTGCTCACAGTCGTGGCTTCCTACCGCCAGAACGTGCACGCCTATCCCTCCGGCGGCGGCGACTACGAGATTGCCAACGTCAACCTCGGTAAGTACGCCGGTCTCACGGTCGCTTCTGCGCTGCTGGTGGACTACGTCCTCACTGTTGCAGTGTCCATGTCATCAGCGGCGACATACCTGACTACCGCCATCCCGGCACTGCATGGCCAGCAGGCAATGATCGCCACTATTGGCGTGATCATCCTGGCCCTGGTCAATCTTCGCGGGGTCAAGGAAGCCGGGACGCTCTTCGCTGTCCCTACGTACATCTTCATGGCGTCCATCCTTGGAATGACCGCGGTGGGCATCTTCCAGGCTGCCACCGGCACCTTGGGGGAGGCGCCTTCCGCCAACTTCACCATCGTTCCTGAGCCTGGCTTCGATGAGGGCCTGGTAGGGCTGGCCGGGGCCTTCCTGCTTCTGCGTGCCTTTTCATCGGGGGCGGCGGCGCTGACCGGCGTCGAAGCCATCAGCAACGGGGTGCCGAATTTCAAGAAGCCGAAGAGCAAGAACGCCGCCACCACGCTGCTGCTTCTGGGCGTTATTGCCTCGGCCATGCTTGCGGGCATCATTTATCTGGCTAACGCTACAAAGGTCCACATCGTCCTCGATCCGGCCCGGGAATTCCTGGTTGACGGCAAGCCGCTTCCGGAGGACTACATCCAGACCCCGGCCATCAGCCAGATAGCCGACACCATTTTCGGTTCCGGCTCCATCCTTTTCTATATCGTGGTTGCGGCCACCGGCATCATCCTGGTGTTCGCTTCCAACACAGCTTTCAACGGTTTCCCCGTGCTGGGCTCGATCCTTGCCCAGGACGGCTACCTTCCACGCCAGCTCCGCACTCGCGGTGACAGGCTTGCGTTCAGCAACGGCGTCCTCGCGTTGGCAGCCGGGGCGCTGGTCCTGATTCTCGCGTTCAACGCAGATGTCACCAAGTTGATCCAGCTGTACATTGTGGGCGTCTTCATCTCTTTCACGGCCAGCCAGCTCGGCATGGTCCGGCACTGGGGGCGAGAGCTGAAACTGGCCAGGGATAAAGCTGTCCGTCGCCGGATCTTCAAGTCGCGCACTATCAACATGGTGGGATTTGGCATGACGGCGCTGGTCCTCGTCATCGTCCTCATCACCAAATTTGAGCAGGGCGCCTGGATAGCGTTGCTGGCCATGTTTGTCCTCTTCCTCATCATGTGGAGCATCCGCGCCCACTATGACAATGTGGCCAAGGAATTGGCCGTGGACGAGGATTCGTCACCGCGGGCACTTCCCACGCGGGTGCACGCGGTACTTCTTGTCTCGCACGTCCGCAAACCGGTGCTTCGTGCGCTGGCCTATGCTCGGGCGTCCCGGCCATCGCGCCTGGATGCAGTGACGGTGGACATCAACACGGAAGAGACCGAGCAAACTGTCCGGGATTGGGAAAAGCTGGAAATTCCCGTCCCCCTGACCGTACTGGCCAGCCCGTACCGCGAAACCGTGACCCCCATCATGGACTACATCAAGAACGTGCGCCGCGACTCCCCGCGGGACCTGATCGTGGTGTACATCCCCGAATATGTGGTGGGTAAATGGTGGGAACAACTCGTCCACAACCAAACAGCACTCAGAATAAAGACAAGGCTCCATTTCGAATCCGGAGTCATGGTTGCCAGTGTTCCTTGGCAGCTGAAGTCCTCCGAAGAAGCAAAGGCACTGCAGGATACTTAATGACTTCCCACAGCAATACCCCCCAACCCCAACGCACCGGAGACCAGGGTGCAGCCCCCACTGAACTGGTGGTCGATGTCGGCCCCATAGCCCATGGAGGGCACTTCGTCGCCAGGCACGAAGGGCGCGTCATCTTCGTCCGGCATGCGATCCCGGGGGAGAAGGTCCGTGTCCGGTTGACTGACTCCGGCGACTCGTCGCGCTTCTGGCGTGCCGACGTCGTCGAGGTCCTGGAGGCCTCACCTGACCGCGTTCCGCACTTTTGGAAGCAGGCCGATTCGCTGGGCTCATGGAGCCGCGGGGCTCCGCCGGTGGGCGGCGCCGAGCTCGGACACATTTCCCTGCAGCGCCAACGGGCCCTGAAAGCCGAGGTGCTTGCCGAACAGCTCAAGCGGCTTGCCGGTTTGGACCTGGCCACAGAGGTGGAAGCTGTGGGAGACAATCACGACGGCGGACTCGGCTGGCGTACGCGCGCCAGCTTCGCGGTGACCCCCAAGGGTCGGTTGGGGATGCATGCGCACCGTTCAGACGTCGTGCTTCCCATCAAGGAGATGCCGTTGGCGCTTGCAGGAGTCAACGAGCTGAAGCTGTGGGACCTTGACTTGTCCGGCATTGCCCGCGTGGAGGTCGCGGTGCCCGCCAACGGTTCGCGGCCCCTGATCCTGCTGGCTCCGGAAGAATCCACGAGCCCCAAGAGATTGCACAGCATCCTGTCGCAGTTGCCGCACGACGTCTCGGTTGCGAGCTTCGATCCCAGCAAGGGCGAGGTCCTGCAGCTGCGGGGGAGAACCTGGGTGCAGGAGAGTGCGGCAGGGCATGAATACCGTGTGACCGGTGAGGGTTTTTGGCAGATCCACAAGGACGCCCCGGACACGCTGGTGGACGCTGTAACGGGCTATCTTTCCAACGGCGGGTACCTGCAGCCCGGCGCCGCAGTTGCCGACCTCTACGCCGGTGCGGGCCTGTTTACGGCACCTCTGGCGGACGCCGTCGGAGTGACCGGTTCGGTACTTTCCGTGGAGGGCGCCCCGGGCACCAGCCGCGACGCCCGCAAAAACCTGCACGGTGAAGCCCAGGTGGAAATCGTTCAGGGACGTGTTGAGCGGGTCCTGCACCAACGCTCCCGCAGCTTCGACTCGCTGGTGCTGGATCCACCCCGCGCCGGAGCCGGCAAGGCTGTGGTCAAGCAACTGATGGCCACCGGGCCCCGCGCAATCGCCTATGTGTCGTGTGATCCGGCATCCTTCGCACGTGATCTGGGTTACTTCCATGAAGGTGGTTGGCGACTCGAGTCGCTGCGCGCCTTCGATTTGTACCCGAACACCCATCATTTGGAAACGGTAGGGCTGATCGTCCCCGCCGCTTAGACGACGGACCGCCCGACTGCCATGGTGCAGAAGGAGGAACAGCCTGTTTCCGTCGCGAAGCTTGATCAGTGACGCAACGCCGGAGTATGCCACTACGATGGCTGTAGTAGCCCCGGTCCGCAGTATTCAACGCCGCGGACCGGGGTGACCACGAGAGATGCCGCCCGGCTAAGTAAGGTGCGCCTAACTGGCTAGCGGCCAACCACGCGACAAAGATGAAACTGTTGCGAGAGGAGTCCTGCCATGAGCACTGTGGACAGCTTCGGTTCCAAAGGCGTACTGAATGTAGCCGGCACCGACTATGAAATTTTCCGGTTGAACTCCGTAGAGGGCGCAGACAGCCTTCCGTTCAGCCTTAAGGTATTGCTTGAAAACCTCCTGCGGACTGAGGATGGCGCCAATATTACGGCTGACCATGTCCGCGCCCTGGCCGGTTGGGATCCCAATGCGGAGCCCGACACGGAAATCCAGTTCACCCCCGCCCGCGTCATCATGCAGGACTTCACCGGCGTTCCCTGCGTCGTGGACCTGGCTACCATGCGTGAAGCCGTCAAGGAGCTCGGCGGTGACCCCAAGCGCGTCAACCCGTTGGCGCCTGCGGAAATGGTCATCGACCACTCCGTCCAGATCGATGCCTTCGGAAACTCCGGCGCACTGGAGCGCAACATGGAGATCGAATACCAGCGCAACGGTGAGCGCTACCAGTTCCTTCGCTGGGGCCAGACCGCATTCGATGACTTCAAGGTTGTTCCCCCGGGAACCGGCATCGTACACCAGGTCAACATCGAGTACCTGGCACGCACGGTCATGACCCGCGAGGTAGACGGTGTTGTCCGCGCCTACCCCGACACTTGTGTTGGCACCGACTCGCACACCACCATGGTCAACGGCCTGGGCATCCTGGGTTGGGGCGTTGGCGGTATCGAAGCCGAAGCTGCAATGCTCGGCCAGCCCGTTTCCATGCTGATTCCCCGCGTTGTCGGCTTCAAGCTCAAGGGCAGCATCCCCGCAGGCGCTACCGCGACTGACGTGGTGCTGACCATCACCGAAATGCTGCGCAAGCACGGTGTTGTTGGCAAGTTCGTTGAGTTCTACGGTGAGGGCGTCGCCGCTGTGCCGCTGGCCAACCGTGCAACCATCGGCAACATGAGCCCGGAGTTCGGTTCCACGGCTGCCATGTTCCCGATCGACGACGTCACCCTGGACTACTTGCGCCTGACCGGCCGCTCCGAAGCAAATGTCGCCCTCGTGGAGGCATACAGCAAGGAACAGGGCCTCTGGCACGATCCCTCCCGCGAACTGCGGTTCTCCGAGTTCCTCGAGCTGGACCTGTCCACCGTTGTTCCCTCCATCTCAGGCCCCAAGCGTCCCCAGGACCGCATTGAGCTCACGGATGCCAAGGAACAGTTCCGCAAGGACATCCACAACTACGTCGCCATCGAAGACGGCAGCGTGGACGAGGCCCTGGATGAGTCGTTCCCGGCTTCCGATTCGCCGTCCTTCACACATGCTGATTCGCACACCACGGAGACGGCACGCGTTGCATCCGCCGCCAACGGTGCGCATGGCCGCCCCTCGTCGCCGGTCAAGGTCACCACGGCCGACGGCCGCGAGTTCGAGCTGGACCACGGAGCAGTGTCGATCGCTTCGATCACGTCCTGCACCAACACGTCCAACCCGTCCGTCATGCTGGCTGCGGCCCTCCTTGCACGCAACGCCGTGGACAAGGGCCTGACCTCCAAGCCGTGGGTCAAGACCTCTGTTGCCCCGGGTTCGAAGGTCGTCACGGACTACTACGAAAAGTCCGGTCTGACCCCTTACCTGGAGAAGCTTGGCTTCTACATCGTGGGTTACGGCTGCGCCACCTGCATCGGTAACTCCGGACCGCTGGAGCCGGAAATCTCCGAGGCCATCCAGGCCAACGACCTCTCCGTCACCGCTGTCCTCTCGGGTAACCGCAACTTCGAAGGCCGCATCAACCCGGACGTGAAGATGAACTACCTGGCCTCGCCGCCACTGGTCATCGCCTACGCACTGGCCGGCACCATGGACTTCGACTTCGATACCGATGCCCTGGGCACCGACTCCGAAGGCAACGAAGTCTTCCTGAAGGACATCTGGCCGAACCCCATCGAGGTGCAGGAAGTCATCGACTCCTCCATCGACGAGGCTATGTTCGCCAAGGGTTACGAGGGCGTCTTCGACGGCGACGAGCGCTGGAAGGCACTCGACACCCCTGCCGGTGACACCTTCGCGTGGGCCGAAGATTCCACCTACGTGCGGAAGCCCCCATACTTCGAGGGCATGAAGGCCCAGCCGGATCCCGTCAAGGACATCTCGGGCGCCCGTGTGCTCTTGAAGCTCGGCGATTCCGTCACCACGGACCACATCTCCCCGGCCGGTTCCTTCAAGTCGGACACCCCCGCGGGCCAGTACCTCCTGGCCAACGGTGTGGAGCGCAAGGACTTCAACTCCTACGGTTCACGCCGTGGCAACCACGAAGTCATGATCCGCGGTACGTTTGCCAACATCCGCATCAAGAACCAGCTCCTGGACAACGTAGAGGGTGGCTTCACCCGCGACTTCAGCCAGGAAGGTGCGCCCCAGGCTTACGTCTACGATGCAGCCCAGAACTACCAGGCAGCGGGAACGCCCCTGGTTGTCCTGGCAGGCAAGGAATACGGTTCGGGTTCGTCCCGTGACTGGGCGGCCAAGGGCACCGCGCTCCTGGGCGTCAAGGCCGTCGTCGCTGAAAGCTACGAGCGCATCCACCGCTCCAACCTCATTGGCATGGGCGTCCTTCCGTTGCAGTACCCTGCCGGAGAGTCCGCAGCAACGCTGGGGCTGACGGGTACGGAGACCTTCGCGGTGGAAGGCGTCACCGAGCTCAACAACGGCACCACGCCGAAGACGCTCAAGGTAACGGCCACGGCTGAAGACGGTACCGCCAAGTCCTTCGATGCCGTTCTGCGCATCGATACACCGGGTGAAGCGGACTACTACCGCAACGGCGGCATCCTGCAGTACGTCCTGCGCCAGATCTCGGCATAACGGACCGGCTGGTCTCCAGCTGATCCAGAAGCCGGACAGCCCCGGCTGGTCGCCTGACCAGCCGGGGCTGTTGGCGTCCCGGGACCCTGCCAGGAAGAACGATGCCGGGGCCCGGATCGAGGGCGCAACGCGTGGGCCCGGGCACGCGCTAGAGTTAACAAGCACGTCATTCACCCTAAGGAGGGCCGTTGGGACTTTTGGAAACCGTCAAGGATCCACGGGACCTGGCCAAACTGTCCGGCACGGAGCTGGAACAACTGGCCGGCGAAATCAGGGAATTCCTGATCACCAACGTAGCCGCAACGGGTGGACACCTTGGTCCCAACCTGGGCGTTGTTGAACTCACGCTCGCTGTCCACCGGAATTTCGAATCCCCGCGGGACAGCGTGGTGTTCGATACCGGGCACCAGTCCTATGTCCATAAGCTGCTTACGGGACGCAAGGACTTCACCACGCTTCGCCAGCAAGGAGGCCTGTCCGGTTATCCGGACCGCGCGGAGTCCGAGCACGACATCGTGGAAAGTTCACATGCGTCCTCCTCCTTGTCCTGGGCAGATGGCATTTCGCGTGCCCGGCAGTTGACCGGCGAGGGCGACCGGTTCGTCGTCGCCGTTGTTGGCGATGGGGCGCTGACCGGTGGAATGGCATGGGAAGCCATCAACAACATTGCCGCGGATAAGCGGCGTCGCGTCGTGATAGTTGTCAACGACAATGGACGCTCCTATGCTCCCACTGTGGGCGGTTTTGCTGACTACCTTGCCTCACTGCGTCCCACCATCGACTCCCTCCGCACCACCCCGGCCTACGAGCGGATGCTGGACTGGTGGAAGAAGAAGCTCCAGAACGGCGGCCCCGCCGGCCAGTTCACCTATAAGAGCCTGCATGCCATGAAGAAGGGCATCAAGGACTGGTGGGCCCCGCAGGGCATGTTCGAGGACCTTGGCATGAAGTACATCGGCCCGGTTGACGGGCATAACCTCCAAGCCATGGAGCATGCCCTCAACACGGCCAAGGCTTACGGCGGACCCGTCATTGTTCATGCCATGACGGAAAAGGGCCACGGCTATGCTCCGGCCCTGGCCAATGAAGCAGACCAATTCCACGCCGTAGGAATCATCGACCCTGAAACGGGCGAGCCCACCGAAATGCCTGGCGCGCGGTCCTGGACCTCGGTATTCGCTGAAGAAATCGCGGATATTGCTGATGAGCGCCCCGACATCGTGGGCATCACCGGCGCCATGCTCATCCCTGTGGGATTGCACAAGTTCGCTGAGCGCCATCCGGAGCGGGTGATCGACGTCGGCATTGCGGAGCAGCATGCGCTGACGTCCGCCGCAGGAATGGCGTTCGGTGGCCTGCACCCGGTGGTGGCCGTTTACGCAACCTTCTTGAACCGCGCGTTTGACCAGCTCCTCATGGATGTCGCGCTCCACAAAGCCGGTGTCACTATAGTCCTGGACCGTGCCGGTGTGACAGGCCCGGACGGACCCAGCCATCACGGGATGTGGGATATGGCGATGGTCCAGATCGTGCCCGGGCTCCATCTGGCTGCTCCCCGCGATGCCACCCGGCTCCGCGAAGAACTGCGTGAGGCGGTGGCGATCAACGATGCTCCCACTGTGGTGCGGTTCTCCAAGGGCAGCGTCGGTTCCGAGGTTGAAGCTATCGAGAGGCTTCATGACGGCGTTGACATTCTCGCGCGGCGCCCGGAGGGCTCTACCGAGAACGATGTGTTGATTGTCAGCGTCGGTGCCATGTCCGAGCTCGCACTCGATGTTGCTACCCGCTTGGGTGCCCAGGGCATCAGCTCCACTGTGGTGGATCCCCGGTGGGTCCTCCCTGTCCGGAAATCGATCATCGCCCTTGCCGCCCGTCACCGCTTGGTGATCTGCATCGAAGACGGCGTCCGGGCAGGTGGCGTGGGCTCGCGTATACGGCAGGAAATGCGGGCTGCCGGTGTAGACACCGCACTGAACGAGGTGGGCTTGCCCGTTGAATTCCTGGTACACGGCTCCCGCAGCCAGGTACTGGAACGCGTGGGCCTCACCGCCCAGAAAATAACCCACGACGTCGTAGCCCAGGTTTTGGGGACGAAGGTCCCGTTTGCCAGGCCCCTCCCGGGCCAGGAACACCCCACCACCGGCAGCCTGCCAACCCTGTGACGGACGAGCGCGTGCCGGGCGCATTGCAGCCCGGCGACCTCGTGGTGTCGAGGAACAGGAAGTGGGACGGCAAAGCCCACTGGGTGGTGCCTGGCCGCTACCTTGGTGAGGACATTCACGGTTGGTGGATATTTCAGGGAGCGGGGGAGTTTTGCGCACGCCCGGGCGCGGCTTTCTATACGGCGTCTGATGCTGTCTTGTTGGTCCCGCGGACCGGTGAGTTTGTTGCGACGTTCTATGACGACAGCTATCCGGGCGACTTCAGGATCTACGTCGACCTCGCCACAGCCCACGCTTGGAACCCCCTCAAGCCGGGTGTAACAGAGTTCCACATGATCGACATGGATCTGGACGTCATCCGTTCCACCAGGCACGGGGTATTCGTGGACGATGAAGACGAGTTTGAGCAGCATCGGATGGCCATGGGCTATCCGCAACAGACGGTGGACGCAATGCGCGCAGAATGCGCAGCCCTCTTCGAGGCAGTGGACACCATGAAAGCACCTTTCGACGTCAATGGGGCCACCAGCACCAGCGCCGAGTGGTTCAGGAAAGGACGAGCATGAGCGGCATCATCCGCGCGTACAAGCGCGACGACGAAGGAGTACTTCACTTCCGGGAGGCCTGGTACGACGACGAAGACCAGCAGTTCGTGGTCAATCACGGTGTAGTGGGCCACCAGAGCAAGACCGACGAAGCAAACGTTGACGACGAATCTGCCGTGGAAGGCCTGATGGCCGCTTTTGCCGCGCAATGCGAGGAAGACGGCTACGCCGAGATTCCCGAGTCCGAGCAGTTCTGGGTAGTTGCCCAAATTGCCTTGAAAACCAAGGACGGCACCGAACGTGACCGGCATCTTGAGCGGAAAGCCAAAGCCGCCCTCACCGGTGAGCTGGCGTGGCGTGGGCTGGGCGTGGTGGACCGTTCGGAAATCGGCAACGGCCATCTGAACATTTTCTGCCTCTGCCCGGACGTCAATAAGGCTGTGAACGCCATCAAGATCTGCGTCCGCGGTGAGGATCTGGACTTCACCAAGCTCACGGTCGCAGCAGCGCCACACAGCGACCCCACGGCATTCCGGGTGAAGCACTCGCCCAAGCAGGGTGTGGGCTTTACTCTCTAAGTAGCACCCAACGCATCAGGAGGGATCTCCATGTCGTCCAAGAGCAACTGGCCCGGACATACGCCGCTGCCCAAAGGTCTCGCTGCGCCGGCGAAACGCGCCCTGGCCCACGAAGGGATAGAGACGCTGGAGCAGCTGGCCGAGTTCGGCGAGCTGAAACTTTCCAAGCTCCACGGCATGGGCCCGGTAGCCATAGCGCAGCTTGAGGATGCCATGGAGGAATCAGGGATCTCCTACGGCGCCCGTTAGCTTGGAGTGCTTTTGTTGCCTCGGGTGACCAACTGGTCCCCGCGCCCCGTATAGGCTGAATTCATGACTGAATACCGACGCCTTGGCCGTTCTGGACTGACCGTCTCAGCTGTGGGGCTGGGCTGCAACAACCTGGGCCGCGCCAATACTCCCACTGAGTCCCAGGAAGGCACGGACGCTGTTGTCCACGCCGCGATTGACGCCGGGGTAACGTTCTTCGACGTCGCCGATGTTTACGGTCGTGAGCCAGGCCTGAGTGAGGTCATGCTGGGCAAGGCGCTGAAAGGCCGCCGTGATGACGTGGTCATCGGAACCAAGTTCGGTATGGACATGCGCGGAGCCAACGGCAGGGACTTCGACGCCCGGGGTTCGCGTCGATACATTGTCAAAGCCGTCGAAGCTTCACTCCGCCGCTTGGACACCGACTGGATCGACCTCTACCAGTTCCACACCCCGGATCCGCGGACTCCCATCGAGGAGACCTTGGCAGCCCTGGATGACCTGGTGTCCAGCGGCAAGGTGCGGTACATCGGCCATTCCAACTTTGCCGGCTGGCAGATAGCCGAGGCTGAGTATGTAGCACGACAATCACCATCAGGTGGCGTCCGCTTCATCTCGACGCAGAACCATTACAACCTCCTGGATCGGCGCGCCGAACTCGAAGTGCTTCCCGCAGCCGGGGCCTTCTCCTTGGGTGTCCTGCCGTACTTCCCCTTGGCCAACGGGCTGCTCACCGGAAAGTACTCCGCAGGGAAAGCCCCGGAAGGCTCACGATTGAGCCACACCCGCACCAACCTCGTACACGACGCCGACTGGGAGCAGCTTGGCCGCTTCGGCCAGTTCGCCAAGGAACGGGACATCAGCGAGCTTCAGTTGGCGTTCTCCTGGTTGGCCGCGCAGCCCGGGGTCAGCAGCGTCATCGCGGGTGCCACCCGTCCGGAGCAGATCCGTGAGAACGCCGAAGCCGTGTGCTGGGTCCCCACGCAGGAGGATCGCGAGGAACTGGACGAGATCTTCCCGCGGGCGCCGAAGGTGGCACTCTTCTAACCCTCTCCCACATCCCACCCACTCTTACAGGTGTCCCTCTCTCACATAACAGCCCTTAAACCGGAACTGCGGCCGTATGGTTTTCTGAGACAGCTTGATGGGAGATTGCGTTTCGGATGAGCACGCCCAGAAGAAAATATGATGCCGCGTTCCGTGAGGAAGCAGTGCGGTTGGTTTTGTCCGCGGATCGGTCGGTGAAGCAGGTCGCCGAGGAGATCGGGGTAAAGGAAAGCACGTTGGGGAACTGGCTCGCTCGGGCTCGTGCGCGTTCCTCGGACGGGCCTGTCCCGGTCCCGGTGCCCGATCGTGGGCCCGTGGCGTGGGAGGAACACCGGAAGGCTTTGGCCGAGAATGAGCGGTTGAAGGCCGAGGTCGAGTTCCTGGGAAAAGTCAGCGCCTTCTTTGCCGCGAAGCAAAAGTAGAGGACTTCTACGAGTTCATCGAAGCGGAGAAGGCCAACCATTCCGTGGTGTGGCTATGCCGGGCGCTGAAGGTCTCCCGGGCCTCGTTCTACCGCTGGCGCAACCCTGCCGGGCCCTCACCGCGTACGGTGCGGCATGAGAATCTGGTCACGGCGGTCAGCGGCCTGTACGAGAAGGAAGAAGGCCGTGCCGGCCGTGATCAGCTGACTCTTTTGCTGAACGCGGCCGGGACCAAAGTCTCCGCCCCCACCGTGGGGGCCATCATGCGCGAAAAGGGCCTGCGGGCCATCCGAACCCAGGCCTGGAAACAGACCACGGTTCAGGACCCGCAGGCCAAGACCGCCCATATCGAGAACCACATGCTCGATGACCAGGGAAAACGCGACTTCACCTCCACAGTGCCCGGGACCCGACTGGTCGGTGACATCACCTACCTGCGCACCGGTGAGGGCTGGCTCTACCTGGCCACCGTCATCGACCTGTTTTCCGGCATGGTCATCGGCTGGTCCATGGCTGCCCACATGCGGGCAAGCCTGTGCACCGCGGCATTGCAGATGGCCCGGAACCACGGACACCTCAGCGGGCCCTCGGTCATCTTCCACTCCGACCGCGGTACCCAGTACACCTCCGACGAATTTCAGAACTGGTGCGGCAGCAACAGCGTCACCCAGTCCATGGGCAAAGTCGGCGTCTGTTGGGACAACGCAGTCGCGGAGAACTTCTTCTCGCACCTGAAAACCGAGTTCTACCACCACCAACGCTTCACATCCCGGCTCGCCGCCCGGACCGGAGTAATGGAATACATCGAGGGCTGGTACAACCGCCGCCGACCCAACAGAAGGGCCGGCGGCGCAGCCCCACTAACCGCCCACACCACCTACAACCCCGGCCGCCAGCAACCCCTGGCAGCCTAACCAACAACGACGAAACCTGTCTCAAAAACTTGACGAGCGCAAACGCTCTCCCACCAAGGTGAGAGAGCGTTCCGGTTTAAGCGGCGGATATGAGAGAGCGTTCCGGTTTAGGCGGCGGGATCTGAGAGAGGGATGAGTTAAGCAGGCGCTGATGCAACGCCAGGGGCGAGAAACCTCTTGCCGTTGACACGCTCCGATGCGCCCACCCGGTCCAGGTACGGCGTAATGCCGCCCAGGAACATCGGCCACCCTGCGCCCATGATGACGCAAAGGTCGATGTCTTCGGGTCCGGCCACGACACCTTCTTCGAGCATCAGTCCTATCTCCTCGGCCAGTGCATCCTGGGTGCGCCGGAGGACTTCTTCGCCAGTGGACGGGGTGTTGCCGAAGGACATGATGGCCAGCGTCTCCGCCGGGATGACGGGAGTTCCGTCAGGCCCGGGGACCCAGAGGCTCTTCACTCCGTTGTCGATGAGTTTCTGCAGGTTTTGCGAGACCGGGAACCGGTGGCCGAACGCGGCGTGCAGGGACTCCTGGACATGCTGGGCGACCGGCAGGCCAACCATTGCACTCAAGGTGAACGGCGACATTGGCAGCCCCATGGGACGCAGCGCGCTGTCTGCCACCTCCGCCGGGGTTCCTTCGTCGAACGCCGCGATAACCTCGCCCATGAGGCGAAGCAGGATGCGGTTTACCACGAAGGCTGCGGCGTCCTTGACCAGGACGGCGGTCTTCTTGAGTCCCTTGGCGAGTTCGAATGCGGTGGCCAGGACGGCGTCGTCGGTCTTTGGTGCCCGAACGATCTCCAACAACGGCATGACAGCCACCGGGTTGAAGAAGTGGAAGCCCACCAGGCGTTCGGGGTGCTTCAAATCTTCGGCCATGGCAGTGACGGACAGTGAGGACGTGTTCGTGGCCAGAATGCACTCGGGAGAAACTATCGCTTCCACCTCGGCGAAGACCTGCTTCTTGATGTGCAGTTCTTCGAAGACGGCTTCGATGACGAAGTCGGCATCGGCGAAGGCTTCCTTGGAGACGGAACCCGTAATGAGCGCTTTGGTCCTGTTGGCGGCGTCCTGCTTGATCCGCTTCTTGGCAAGCATTTTGTCGACTTCGGCGTGGACGTATGCGACGCCCTTGTCCACCCGTGCCTGATCGATATCGGTCATGACCACCGGGACTTTCAGCTGCCGGGCGAACAACAATGCCAGCTGGCTTGCCATGAGCCCTGCACCCACAACGCCGATCTTGGTGACGGGGCGGGCAAGCTTGCGATCGGGGGCGCCCGCGGGACGCTTGGAGCGCTTTTGGACGAGGTCCAGGAACGCGTACACGGTGGAGCGGAACTCGTCGGTTTGCATGAGCCCGGCGAGGGTCTCGCACTCGAGTTCAGCCGACTCGGCTTGGGTCATGGTGCGGTTGGCCTCCATGACGTCCAGGACCTTGCCCGGGGCAGGGGAGGCGTTGGAGGTCTTGGACTCCACGAAAGCCCGACCTGCGGCTACCGCAGCTGCCCAACGGGCGGTGACTGCGTCATCGGTGGCATCAACGGAGTTCTTCCGCTCAGGCGTCACCTCGCCGGAAATGACCCGGGCCGCCCACGCTAGCGACTGCTCCACAAAGTCGGCAGGTTCGAACATGGCATCAGCCACGCCGAGTTCGAACGCCTGGGGTCCGGTCAGCGTGCGGTTGTTGCTGAGGGGATTCTCGATCATCACCTTGACGGCATTCTCGGGACCGATGAGGCGGGGCAGGATGTAGACGCCGCCCCAACCCGGTACGAGGCCGATGAACGCTTCAGGCAAGGCCAGCGCGCCGGCACCCGTGGAGACGGTCCGATACGTGGACTGCAGGGCGATCTCCAGCCCGCCGCCCAAGGCCAGGCCATTGATGAAGGCGAAGCTCGGAACACCCAGGTCGGCGAGCGTGCTGTAGACGGCGTGGCCAAGCTGTGCCATCCAGAGCCCGTGCTCGCGTTCCTTGAGTGTCTTTACGGCCGAAAGGTCGGCCCCGGCCACCAGGAAGTAAGGCTTTCCGGTGACGCCGACGCCGACGATTTCTCCCCGCGAGGCCCGCTCCTTGAGCTTCTCCAAGACCCCGCCGAGTTCAACGAGCGTATTGGGCCCCAGTGTGGTGGGCTTGGAGTGGTCAAGGCCATTATCCAAGGTGATCAGCGCGAAGGTCCCGGCGCCCCCCGGCAGCTTGATGTCCTGCACATAGGAGTGCGTGACAACCTCATCAGGGAAAAGTGCGGCGAGCTTCTGGAATTCGGCGGCGCTCATGCGGCGGCTCCTTCGGTGGTGGCTTCGGTGGTGCCCTGGTCATTGGCGAACACTTCGTAGGCTGCATGGTGCGGGTTTTCCCAGATCACCGTGGCGCCCATGCCCAATCCAATGCACATGGTGGTAATGCCGTAACGAACAGAGTGGTCTTCCTCGAACTGCCGCGCGAGCTGGTTCATCAGGCGGACGCCCGAGGAAGCAAGTGGGTGTCCGACGGCGATCGCACCGCCATAGCGGTTGACCCGGGGATCGTCATCTGCGATGCCGAAGTGGTCCAGGAAACTGAGGACCTGGACGGCGAAGCCCTCGTTGATTTCGAAGAGTCCAATGTCCTCGATACCCAGTCCCGCGTTCTTCAGGGCCTTTTCCGTGGCGGGAACCGGTCCGATTCCCATGACCTCGGGTTCGACGCCGGCGAAAGCGTAGGAGACCAAGCGCATCTTGACTGAGAGGCCAAGTTCTTCAGCAGCTTCGGCCGAAGCGAGAACCGCGGCTGTGGCGCCGTCGTTCAATCCCGCAGCGTTGCCGGCGGTGACGCGACCATGGGCGCGGAACGGTGTCCGCAATTCGGCCAGGTCGGCAACAGTGGTGCCAGGCCGCGGCGGCTCGTCCGCGGTGTGCAGTGCCCAGCCCTGGCCGGGCTTCATGGTGGCTACGGGGACCAGGTCATGCTGGATTTGTTCGTTGGAGTAAGCTGCGGCGAGCTTGGCCTGGGAGGCCGCTGCATAGGTGTCCGTGCGGTCCTTGGTGATCGCGGGGAAGCGGTCGTGCAGGTTCTCTGCCGTGTTGCCCATGTTCAGGGCCGCGGGGTCCACCAGTCTTTCCGACATGAACCGCGGATTGGGATCGGCGCCTGCACCCATGGGGTGGTTGCCCATGTGCTCCACGCCGCCTGCAATGACGACGTCGTAGGCACCGAAACCGATGCCGCTCGCCGTCGTCGTTACTGCCGTCATGGCGCCAGCGCACATGCGGTCGATGGCGAAGCCGGGTACCGTGCGGGGGAGCCCGGCCAACAGCGCCGCGGTGCGGCCGATGGTGAGGCCTTGATCCCCGGTCTGGGTGGTGGCAGCGATGGCAACTTCGTCGATCCGGTCCGCGGGCAGTGAGGGATTCCGGCGCATCAGTTCGCGGATGCACTTCACCACGAGGTCATCGGCGCGGGTGCCCGCATATATGCCTTTTTCGCCGGCCTTTCCGAAGGGGGTGCGCACACCGTCCACGAAGACGACGTCGCGGACGTTCCTCTGAGCACTGCGTGATGGACTCATGTAATAACTCCTCGTTGAGACATGGCGCCGAGTCCCGCGTCGCGGGGGCTTCGGCTGGCATTGGGTCCAATGTTACTCGTGGGTAACTTAGCTTGCAAGGCCCGCGGAGGCGTTACCCACCTGTCCCCGGGGACGCGAAAGGCCTGCCCCACGAACCTCAGTTCGGGTGACAGGCCTCAAGGCGGGCGGGAGCTCAGCCGGCATTACCGGAAGGTAGCGCGTCCTTGGACGCTTGGACTTCCTTCCCCTTGGACTCCTTGCCGGGAAGCGGGGCCGGGTTCAAGCATGCTTCGGTGAGTATCGGGGCGGCGAAGGAGATTTGCCACTCACGCGCACCCAGGGACCGCAACTCTGCAGCGACGGACTCCAGGGAAACATCAGCCGGAGGGCGCCAGGCAACTCGTCGCAAATAATCCGGTGTCAGCAGGTTCTCCACTGGCAGCTTCAGCTCATCTGCCTTTGCCTGCAGGGCCGGCCTGGCGGTGGCAAGGCGTGCTGCGGCCTCGGGATCCCTGTCCGCCCAGACCCGTGGCGGAGGCGGGGCGTTGGTGGGTAAGTGCAGGGGTGGGAGATCCGTGAGTGTCCTGGCGTTGGTGATGCAGCGGAGCCAGCGCGGGGCTTCCCTCTGGGCGGACCGGCCGTGGAATCCCTTGGTGGCCAGGAGCTGCGGCACGGTGGTGGGCATGGCTTTGGCTGCAGCCACCAGCGCCGAGTCGGGGATGAGCCGGCCGGGAGCTACGTCCCGTTTGCGAGCCAATTGGTCCCGCTCAAGCCACAGCTCACGTACAGCTGCCAATTGGCGGCGGTCGCGTATCTGGTGGAGTCCGGAGGTCTTCCGCCAGGGATCCACACGCGGGGCGGAAAGGCCTGCCGCGAGGATGCCTGCAAACTCCTGTTCGGCGTATTCAAGCTTGCCGTCAGCCTCCAGCAACTCGATGAGTTCCTCGCGGAGTTCTGCGAGGACTTCGACGTCGAGCGCTGCGTATCGCAGCCAGGGTTCCGGCAGGGGGCGTGTGGACCAGTCGGCAGCGGAGTGTTCTTTCGCGAGGCCGAATCCGAGGAGTTGTTCAATGACGGCCGCAAGACCCACGCGGGGGAGTCCCGCGAGGCGGGCGGCAAGTTCGGTATCGAAGAGCTTGTCCGGCCACATGCCGAGCTCCGAAAGGCAAGGGAGGTCCTGTGACGCCGCGTGAAGGATCCATTCGACGCCGCGGAGGGCGTCATTGATGATGTCCAGGTTCTCGAATGGTTCGGGATCGATCAGCCAGGTTCCGGCGCCCTCGCGGCGGATCTGTACCAGGAAAGCCCGCTGCCCGTAGCGGAAGCCGGAAGCGCGTTCTGCGTCCACTCCGGCAGGTCCTGTTCCGGCGGCGATTGCGGTTGCGCACCGCTCCAGCCCGGACGGGGTGTCGATGACCAGGGGTACGCCTTCGCGGGGAGTATCGAGATCGATGATTTCAGGGACGTGGCTATCGAAGCCGTCTACCTTGATGTGGGTGGTGGGATCAGCAACCGGATCGCCGGCCGTGGTGTTTTCCGGATTTTCAGGGGTCATGGTGAGTTAAGCTTACCGATTCCGGCCGCAGCGGGGTGTTTCAGGTCCTTTGCGGGTACCCGCCGACGCGTTTCTCACACTCAATTGAGTCTCCTGTTGGGTAGTCCGGTGACCCCTGGCGGCAGGGGCGGCAGGCCTGCGAAGGTGCATACCATGTCGGACCAGGCTTCGAGGTGGGCTTGTACATCCTGGCTGGCCGGTGTCCAGGACGCCCGGAGCTCGATGTCTATGGTGTCCGGCCGTTCGGCCAAGGTGCCGAAGCTTTCGGACAGGATCCTGGTGGCAGTGCCGCCGGCAGCCCGATAGGGCGCGGCGCGGTTCTCCAAGGCGTCAACGAGCCAGGTCCAGGCAACAGAGCCGAGCATGGAGTCGTTCCCCATCTCTGCGTCCATTTGAGCCCGAATGTAAGTGACGATTCGGAACTCCCCCTCCCAGACAGCAGAACCGTCGGGGTCATAAAGGAGGATGAAGCGGCCAGTGGCCAGTTCGTCGTCCTCTTCGCTGGAGGAACTGCTGCCTTGGTTTGCGGCGAAGGCCTTGGCGGCCGGTCCATGGACGGGAACCTGGCGGGTGGCCGCAGTGGGGCTGAAAACTTCGGCGCCCAGGGCGACTGCGTAGGGAGCCAGGCGGGCAGGAGCGGGGATCTCGTCAAGCCGCAGTTCGCTGCGGCATTGTGCTTTTCGTAGCGATCCCAAGGCGGAGAGAAATTCCGAGGGAACCTGTGCGAGGGCGTTCACCATCGCAGATTATGCGTCCGGGGCAGCGAATCTGTGCAGGCTCGCCGCCCCGGATTGCACCTGTTACGCGTTAGGCCAGTTCGCGCTTAATTGCTGCCACGAAAGCGTCAATGTCTTCCTCCGTGGTATCGAACGAACACATCCACCGAACTTCGCGGCGGGCGGCATCCCAGTCGTAGAAGGCAAAGGATTCACGCAGCTTGTCTGCCACGCCTTCGGGAAGGATGGCGAAGACGCCGTTGGACTGTGTTGCCTGGGTTGGCTTCACGCCGTCGAGTCCTTCCACTGCCGTTCGCAGGCGGGCGGCCATGGCGTTGGCGTGGGCGGCGGAACGCAGCCAGAGGCCATCCTCCAGCAGGGCAATGAACTGGGCCGAGATGAAGCGCATCTTCGATGCCAATTGCATGTTCATCTTGCGCAGGAACTTCAGGCCGTCAGCCGCCTCCGGGTTCAGGGCCACCACGACTTCACCAAAAAGTAGTCCATTCTTGGTGCCGCCAAAGGACAGGATGTCCACGCCGGCGTCGCGGGTGAACGCGCGGAGGGGAACGTCCAGGTGCGCTGCGGCGTTCGCAAGCCGGGCGCCATCCATGTGCAGCTTCATGCCTTTGGCGTGAGCGTGGTCGGCGATGGCCCGCACTTCTTCCGGCGTGTAGCAGGTGCCGAGCTCAGTGGTTTGGGTAATGGACACCACCAGCGGCTGGGCGCGGTGCTCGTCGCCCCAGCCCCAGGCTTCACGGTCAATCAGCTCGGGCGTGAGCTTGCCGTCCTCGGTGGGCACTTGCAGGAGCTTGATCCCGCCCACCCGTTCCGGCGCACCGTTCTCGTCCATATTGATGTGTGCTGTGGAGGCGCAAATCACCGCGCCCCACCGGGGAAGGAGGGATTGCAGGGCAAGGACGTTGGCGCCGGTTCCGTTGAAGACCGGGAAGGTCTCGATGCCCGGGCCGAATTGCTGCTCCAGGACCTCCTGCAGCCGTGCCGTGTAGACGTCCTCACCGTAGGACACCTGATGCCCGCCGTTGGCGGTTGCCAGTGCTGAGAGGATCTCCGGATGTACGCCGGAGTAGTTGTCCGATGCGAACCCACGAACCGCAGGGTTATGCAGTTGACCCGCGCCGGGGGTTTCGTTGGCGCTGTGGATTGCCTCTGTTGTGCTCGTCACTTGTTCATTCACGCTTTCAAGTCTATTTGGCCGGCAGGATTCTATGGGGCCAGCAGGATGCGCTGGCCGTTGAGGGTGGCGGCGGGTTGTTCAAAGAGTCCGACGGCGGCAGCCGCCAGTTCTTCAACGTCCGTGAAGCCGGGGAATCGCCTTTCCGGATGGGCTTCCCGCATGGCTGGATCCACGAGGGCTTTGACCACGAAAATTACTGCCGCGCTGTGCTGCCCGGTGGGGGCTTCCGCGTTCCCGGCTGTTCCGGATTGCGCCCGCCGGAAACCATCCGCTACCGCCAAGGTCCAAGCTTCTGCAGCTGCTTTTGCCGCCGCGTAGCTGGCGGCTGCAGCTGTTGGAGCAGCGGCGGTGGTTGACGACACCATGGCAAAACGGCCGTGCGGGGATGCTTCAATCTGGCCGTAGAAGACCCGGGAGACGTTGCGGAGTGTGGTCACAGCGCTCCGTTCCATCGAGTCCCAGTCCTCATCCGTTTGGTCTTCGATGCCCTTGGCGCCCCGCCAGCCGCCCACCAAGTGGATCACGCCATCGATGCCCTCGATCCCGAGGTTACGGAAGCTGGCAGCAAGTTCGCGTACGGAATCCAGGCTGGAGAGATCGGAAACCAGGGGAGTTGCCCCATTGCCGGCCTCAGCCGCGGCCGCTTTGATCCGGACATCGTCCGAACCCACGGTGAGCACCTTGTGACCGGCGGCCCCCAACGCACGCGCCACGGCGATGCCCGATGCGCTGCTTCCGCCGGTCACAAGGATAGTCAGTGTGGTCATCAGGCCGCCGTCGAGCCAGTAATTCCGGTGGTGGACTCGATGACAGGGCGCATCTTCTTCTCCAGTGCTTCGTAGAACATGGACAGGGGGAACTCGTCATCCAGCACCTGGTCCGTGAGGCCGCGGGGCGGACCGTCCAAGGGCAGCGCGTCCGGGCCCTTGGCCCATACCGACGCCGGGTGGGGAGTCACGGTGCTCGAAATGAGCTCGTACGCTGCCAGCCAGTGGGCAGCCTTCGGGCGGTCGATCGAGCGCCAGTAGAGCTCCTCGATTTTGGCACCGAGTTCCACTACAACCGAGGCAGCTTCGTCCCAGTCGATGGAGAGCTTGCTGTCTGTCCAGTGGAGCACGTGGTGCTGGTGCATCCATGCGAACAGGAGCTGGCCGCCCAGGCCGTCGTAGTTACGGACGCGGCTGCCCGTGATGGCGAAACGGAAAATCCGGTCGAAGATCACTGCGTACTGGACGAGCTTTGCATGTTTGCGGGCATCGGGGTCGGCTTCTTCGTCTTTTTCAATGCGTACGGACTCACGGAACGCGGTCAGATCGCAGCGCAGTTCCTCCAGCGAGTAAAGGAAAAACGGCATCCGCTGCTTGATCATGAACGGATCGAAGGGAAGGTCCCCGCGCATGTGGGTGCGGTCGTGGATCAGGTCCCACATGACAAA
Source organism: Paenarthrobacter sp. GQ52 (assembly GCF_059759005.1). NCBI lineage: Bacteria > Bacillati > Actinomycetota > Actinomycetes > Micrococcales > Micrococcaceae > Paenarthrobacter > Paenarthrobacter sp. GQ52. The sequence continues at coordinate 57,101 of NZ_JCAXEJ010000013.1, read as the reverse complement.
GGTTCGCTGAGTCAGTTCCTGGTCCTCGATGAGCTGCGCTGCATCCTCGGGAAGTTCCAGCGACGTGGTGGCCGCAGCTGCCTTGAGGACGCGGCGGAAACGAGCGGCCTCGCGGTCGGCGAAGATGGCACCCCAAGTAAAGGTAGGGGTCTCGCGGACGGCCACCGTCTCGGGGAAGAGTACAGCCGAGTTCGTGTCGTACCCGGGAGTGAAATCCACGAAGCGGATGGGGACGAAGAGCTTATTGGAGTACTCGCCGGCCTCCAGGCCGCCAATGAACTCCGGCCAGATAACCTCGATCAGGACGGCTTCGACCAACCTGTTGGTGCTGCCGTTCTGCGTGTACATGGGGAAAACCACCAGGTGCTGGAGGCCGTCAATGCGCTGCTCCTGGGGCTGGAACGCCTGGAGGGAGTCCAGGAAGTCCGGCACCCCGAAGCCGCCCTCGACCCATCGGCCGAAGTCTTCCACCAGGAGTTCCAGGTACCGGGCATCGTGGGGGAAGTGCGGTGACAGGGCTGCGATGGCGTCAGTCACTGTGGCAACGAGGCTTGCCGCCTCGGAGTGGGCTGCGGAATCGGCAATGGAGCCGTCCTGCTCCTGGAGTGCCTGCAGTGCTGTGGCTGCAGCCTTCAGGGTCATCCATTCGGCGTTGTCGGCGGTGACACGCGGCAGGATAGTGGTGGTGATAGTGGTCATGGAGCCCGGCCCTTTCGAAGAGGTGTTTGCTTCTGGGCAGAGCGTAGCAAGCAAAAAGCGTTGCTAATCCAAGAATGGCCTGAGCATAAGAAAGTCTTGGCCATCCGGTGCATGAAGGCGGGTTGAGATTCAGTCCCGCCATAGGGAGCCCCCAAAAAACGCTGAGTTCCCGGACGGGCCGGCAAAGCGCCAGCCCGTCCGGAACTGCCTAGCTCTCTTCCGGCGTCACCAAGCGAAGCGACACGGAATTAATGCAGAACCGCTGGTCCGTGGGCGTGCCATAGCCCTCGCCCTCGAAAACGTGCCCCAGATGAGAGTCACAGTTGGCGCACCGGACTTCAACACGATCCATTCCCATGGTGCGGTCATGGAGATACCGGACCGTACCTTCGGCCAAGGGTGCCCAGAACGACGGCCAACCACAATGGGAATCAAATTTCTCCCGGCTGGTGAACAACCGGCTGCCACAAGCGCGACACTGGTACTCGCCTTCCGTGTGGGTGTCCCAGTACTCGCCCGTGTACGGCCGCTCGGTTCCCGCCTGCCGAAGAACACGGTATTCCTCGGGCGTCAGCTCCTCCCGCCACTGGGCATCGCTCTTTTCCACGGGCACAGAAGTTGTCTTGCTGGTGTTGTCAGGAGTGTTCATGTCTAATGCAACGCTCACGAGTCGCCGATAAATCCCGAACCGGCGTACAGGTGGAGGACCGGAAGACCCAGCTGATCCTGTGCCTTATTGGCCCAGTCAGTGTGGAACGTGTCAGAAATGGCATGGGGCCGGGTAATGACAACCGCCTGTGCGGCGTCCACCGCACGGACCTTCGCCACCAAGCCGGCCACGGCACCGCCGTCGACGACCTCCCCGGTGACGCCACCGCCCAACCCGGCCAACGCCGCCAGCGATGCAGCCAGCGTCTCAGAGGCCTCCGCACGCTCAGCCTCAGGGTCGGGATGCTGTGCAGTGAGCTCCCGGAACGCCTTGGCGATATCAAGCAGCGACAGGTTTTCCAGGAAGTCGACCAGAAGATGTCGCTCTGTGTTTGAGGGGACCAAGACAATAAGGGGCGCATCACCGCCGTCGAGCAATTTGGCGATATTAACGCGGTCGTCGGGGCCGAGGGGCTCTTCAGTCAGGATGACGATGGGATCACTCATGGCTACAGCGTAGTCCCGGCGAACCGCTGTCCGCAGATTTTTGGGACTCTGATTCACGCGCCAGGATTCGCGGGCCGATCGCCGCGCGGTCCACGCCTGCCCCAAGCACCGCCGCTGAGCAGCAACAATGGAACCATGGCATCGACTACCCCGCCAGCGAGCGACGCTGCAGACAAGAAACTCTCCCTCCGAACCAAATGGGCCATCGCAGGATTCCTGGCCGGCGGTACCGTAGCCGGTCTGGTAGGCGCGGGATCCTCGGCGCTCGCCGTGTATTTTGCCCGCCGTGTCATCACGCCCGCAGCCCGGCACGAGGACCAGGAAGTACTAGCCGTAATCCGCGGTGACAAGGGACCTCAGGTCATTCTTGCGGCCACCCCTGATACCACCATCGACGGCGTCTTCAGCCTCTTCTTCTCCGGCGGCCAAGGACATGCCAGGATCGGCCGGATTGTGTCCTATTCGCCCGCCGAGCAAACCGTACTGCGCGAGGTCGAGGAAGTTTACAGTGGCAACCTCCCGGAGGCGCGCCGTGCTTGGTGGAGCGGTGCAACGTACCCGGACCCGGCCGCGATCGGCCTTGCGGCCGAGGACGTGGACATAGAGATCGACGGCGGGAAAGCACCTGCCTGGCTGATCCGGGCCGAAGCTTCGGCCGCGGCGCCAGTCTGCGCCATCATGGTCCACGGCCGCGGAGCCACGCGCCTGGAAGGCCTTCGTGCCGTCCGCACTGCACGGGAACTCGGTATGGACAGCCTGTTGATTTCCTACCGTAATGACGGACTTGCCCCCGCCGCGCCGGATGGGCGATACGGCCTCGGTTCCACGGAATGGCGCGACGTTGAGGCCGCGGTCGAATACGCACTGGATCAGGGTGCGCAGGAAATAGTTTTGTTTGGCTGGTCCATGGGCGGGGCGATCAGCCTGCAAACAGCGGACCTGTCCAAGCACCGCCACCTCATCCGCGCGTTGGTACTGGATGCCCCGGTCATCAATTGGGTTAATGTCATGGCCCACCACGCCGAGATGAACAGGATCCCCTACAACGTAGGACGGTATGGACAGATGATGCTGAGCCATCCCTTGGGACGCAGGCTGACCGGACTATCTGCGCCTGTGGACCTGAAAGCCATGGACTGGGAAGCGCGGGCAGTCGAGTTGCGGACCCCCACATTGCTGATCCACAGCGTGGACGACGACTACGTGCCCTTCGGGCCTTCCGCGAGCCTTGCGGAGAAGAACCCCGAGATGGTCACCTTTGAGCCGTTCGACGGCGCCCGGCACACCAAAGAGTGGAACGTGGACCCCGAACGCTGGGAGCGCCTGGTCCGCGCCTGGCTCCAGAGGCAACTGGCTCCCCGAAACAATCCCGGGCAGACGGGCGCCACCGGGCAGCCTGGCTGAGGAACCCCGGAGTTGCGGGTGGCCAGGCGGCTTCGGTTTCGGTTAGCCCTTGATGCTCGAGGCAGTGCCGATGGGAGCCGTGATGGCCTTGGTAAGCCGGATGAGATCGGCCGGAGCCAGCTCTATGTCCAGTCCACGGCGGCCTCCGGACACAAGGAGGGTAGCCAAGTCCAAGGCAGACTCGTCAAGGACTGTGGGGGAGGCCTGCCGCTGTCCCAGCGGTGATATGCCTCCCAGCACATATCCGGTGCGTCGTTCGGCGGCCTTGGGATCGGCCATTGCTGCCTTCTTGGCTCCGAGGGCTGCTGCGACGGACTTTAGGTCGAGGTTCCCGGACACCGGAACGATGGCCACAGCCAGGCGGCCTTCAACCTCCACCATGAGGGTCTTGAAAACCCGTTCAGGCTCAATGCCCAGGACTTCCGAGGCCTCCATGCCGTAACTGGCCGCCGACGGATCGTGCGCATAGGGGTGCAACACGAAGGGAACGCCAGCCGCTGCAAGTGCTGCAGTAGCCGGCGTTCCCTGTGAAGCCATCTTCTTGGCCATACCTGTGGTTGTGCCCTTCAGTTTTCCAGCGGGTCAGTTTTCCAGCCGGCTGGCGGCTGCGACTTTCCGCTTGATACGCCCCAGCATGGCGGTCATTCCCCGCATGCGCAGGGGAGTGATGGCCCGGGTGAGGCCCAGCAACTCCGGCATATCGTCGGGCACGGCAAGGATTTCCTCTGCAGTCAATCCATCCAGGCCCTCGTGCAGGACCCCTGCGAAGCCGCGGGTTGTGGGCGCTTCCTGAGGAGCCTTGAAGAAGAGCCGGTAGGCGCGGGCGCCGCCGTCGGGATTTTTCTCGGACTCAATAGTGAGAAACAACGGTGACTGGCACTCCACAACCTGTTCCAGCAGTTCAGGGTGGTCCTTCAAGCGCTCCGGAAGCTCCGGCAAGCCCCTCGAGAATTCGAGCAGGAGTTGCAGGCGGTCAGGCTCCGTCAGTGCCTGGAAGTCATCGACGATTTCCGCCAGGGCGGTGGGCAAAGTGTTCGTACTCATCACTTCCAGCTTACGCACAACAGCGGTCAATGCATCTTGTGTGGCCGAACACTACGGATGCCTTATTTCCTGCCTTGGTGCTAACCGCGCCCCTAGTTGCTGACGAGGGACGCAGGAACGGAACCGCGCTCGGCGCCCTTGACGATGGGAACCCGCACAGCGTTGCCCCACTCGGTCCAGGAGCCGTCGTAGTTGCGGACAGTGTCGAAGCCCAGCAGGTACTTCAGCGCGAACCAGGTGTGGCTGGAACGCTCGCCGATGCGGCAGTAGGCCACCACGTCATCGCCGGGTTCCAAGCCAGCCTCGCCGAGGTACAGGGCTTCGAGCTCTTCACGGCTCCGGTAAGTGCCGTCTTCAGCCGCAGCGCGTGCCCAGGGGATGGACGCGGCGGTGGGAATGTGGCCCCCGCGCAGCGCGCCCTCTTCGGGGTAGGCCGGCATGTGCGTGCGCTGTCCCGTGTATTCCTCAGGGGAGCGGACATCGATGAGGGGATTGCCCAAGTGTGCCAGGACGTCTTCCTTGAACGCGCGGATCGGAGCATCATTGCGCTCCACCTCCGGGTATTCACCCACTGAGGGCTGTGTGACGTCGGTGGTCAGCTCGCGTCCTTCGGCGATCCACTTGTCGCGGCCACCATCGAGGAGGCGGACATCCTCATGGCCGAACAGCGTAAAGACCCAAAGCGCGTAGGCAGCCCACCAGTTGGACTTGTCACCGTAGATGACCACGGTGCTGTCGCGGGAGATGCCCTTGGAGGCGGCGAGGGCGGCAAAAGCGGCGCCGTCCACGTAGTCGCGGGTGACCTCGTCATTCAGGTCGGTGTGCCAGTCAATCTTGACGGCGCCCGGGATGTGGCCGGTTTCGTAGAGAAGAACGTCTTCGTCGGACTCGACAACCACAAGCTTGCCATCGGCAATGGCGCCGTCTGCAAGGGCTGCCGCGAGCCACTCAGTGGACACAAGGCGTTCGGGGTTCGCATACGATGCAAACTTTTCGTTCTGTTCAACTCGGTAGGACATGGTGATGGCCTTTCACTGACAACGGTCGGAGCCAGGCCGTGGAAGGTGGTGCAGGTGCCGGCCGGGCGTGCTCCAACACTAACCACGGGCAGCGAGTAATGCTTCCCTGTGGTCATACGGTGAAACATGGGCTTGGTCACGTGGCGGTTTTCCGAGTGTCCAATGCCGGTATTCTTGCTGGGGACCTAATACCGAAGGAACGGACCACCGTGGTAAAGATCGAACAACTGGCTGCCCGCACACCGGCAGTCTCCGTGGAGGAACTCCTCAAGGGTTTCTACCCGTCTCCGCGATTCGGAGAGGTATCGTTCGACAGCTACCGGCCAGATCCTTCCCAGCCGAGCCAGGCAAACGCAGTGAAGCTGCTTTCCGCATTTGCCGACGGCGTGGGATCCGATGACGGTGGCGGTCTCTTCAAGAAGTTGTTCGCCAAGAAGGCGCCTGCAACGAGGGCAGGAATCTACCTCGACGGCGGTTTTGGTGTGGGTAAGACCCACCTCCTGGCTTCCCTTTGGCACAGGTCGCCGGGCCCGAAGGCCTTCGGTACGTTTGTGGAATACACCAACCTCGTGGGTGCGCTGTCCTTCCGCAAGACCGTGGAAGCACTGAGCAGCTACAAGCTGGTGTGCATCGACGAATTCGAACTTGATGATCCCGGAGACACCGTGCTCATGTCCCGGCTCATGCGTGAACTCGCCGACGCCGGTGTGAAGCTCGCGGCCACGTCCAACACGCTTCCCGGTTCCTTGGGTGAAGGACGCTTCGCGGCAGTGGACTTCCAGCGCGAAATACAGGTTCTCGCCGACCAGTTCGACGTCGTCAGGATCGACGGCGAAGACTTCCGCCACCGCGGTTTGCCCGCGGCTCCCGCACCGCTCAAGACCGAAGAGCTTAAGCACCGTATGCGTGCTGAGTTCGACGGTAAGACTGTGGCTGTGGACGATTTCCGCACTCTGGTCAACCATCTGGCCGCCGTCCACCCCAGCCGTTACCGGCAGCTTATCTCGGGGGTGGAGGCCGTGGTGTGGAGCGACGTCGAAACCATCACCGAGCAGGCGGTCGCCCTCCGCTTTGTGGTTCTGGCGGACCGGCTCTATGACAAAGACGTGCCGATCCTTGCCAGTGGCGTACCTTTCGATCAGCTCTTTACCGAAGAGATGATGACCGGTGGCTACACGAAGAAGTACTTCCGTGCTGTGTCCAGGCTGACGGCTCTGGCCCGTGAGGCCCAAAACCACGAGCCTGCCTGACCCAGGGTTTCTGCCTGCTTCAGGATTTCTGAACAGGTTTGCGGCTCTTCAGCATCCACCGCACCAGGATGCCGCCTGCCAATGCCCAGAAAGCAGCGCCAACGCCGGCGAAGCTCAGGCCTGATGCTGCCAGCAGGAAGGTGATGCAGGCGGGAATACGTTCCTCGGCAACCGCCAGTGCAGACGAGATGGACGAGGCCAGCGTCCCCAGGAGTGCGAGTCCGGCCACGGTCTCGAGAAGTCCGGGCGGTGCTGCAGCCACCAAGGTGACAAGTGCCGCTGAGGCAGCGGCCAGGATCAGGTAGGCAAAGCCTGAGACGAACGCTGCGAACCACCGCCTGCCATGGTCTTTGCCTGCCTCCTCACCCGCAGCCAAGGCTGCGCTCAGGGCAGCCAGGTTGATCGCATGGCCTCCAAACGGCGCTCCCGCGATGGTGCCCGCTCCGGTCACAAGCATCGACGGCCGCCAGGGGGTGGTATAGCCGAACGACTTCAGTACCGCGACGCCGGGAATGTTCTGTGACGCCATGGTGACGATGAAGAGGGGCAGTGCCAAACCCACCGCAGCTTCCACGGTAAATGCCGGTGTGGTCCACTCCAGCCTTGGCAGGAGGCTGCCGCCGGGAATCTGAACGCCGTTGGACACGATGTGGACGCCTACTACCGCCAGCGCGACGAGCAGCGATGCCGGCACCGACCAACGTGGTGCGAATTTCATCAGGACCACCCAGCACACCACCACTGGTGCGATGAACAGGGGAGCCGATCCCAACGATTTGAAGGGTGCGAGGCATAGCGGGAGTAGCACGCCGGCGAGCATTGCCTGCGCCAGTGCGGTGGGGATCTTCGCCATGATCCTGCCCAGGACGGGAAGTAGCCCGGTCAGGACGATCAGCACCCCGACGATCAGGAACGCACCCACAGCAGCCGGCCAGCCGCCGTCGACCATTCCAGCGGAGGCGAGCAGCGCCGCCCCGGGCGTCGACCACGCCAAAGTTACGGGCATCCGGGACCGGCGCGAGAGCCACAGGATTCCCAGTCCAAAGGTGAGCGTCAGCGCTAATAGGCCGCTGGATGCTTGTGCCTGGTTCGCCCCCACAGCCTTCAAACCCGCCAGGACCACAGCGAATGACGAGGTGAAACCCACGAGGGCGGTGACGATGCCTGCTGTGATGGGTGGTCCCAGCGTCTCCTTGGCGGCGCGGCTTTGGACGGCAGGGGCGGAAGCTGAAGGCATAACGTCCAACGTACCTGACCAGCCGGTTTAGCGGCTGCCCGTTAAACGCCAAGGGCACCGGTGGCGCCTCTCGGCGGGACCGGTGCCCCCTTGACGTATCTGGTACGGCGGCTCAGGCAGCTACGGCTGCTTCGGCTCATCCGTGACGGGAGCCTGTCCAGGCTTACCGTCGTTCTTGGCCACGAAATCGGAAGCGGCATTCTGGACTTTGTCGACGTGACCGGCGTACTTGCCGCCCGTCTTCTGGTCCACAAAATCCCCGGCCTTGTCGATGCCATTCTTGATGGCTTCTTCGTTGCCTTGAATGAGACCCTGAGCCTTGCCCTTCAGGTCGTCAATTAAACCCACGGGCACCTCCCTTCCATTCGCGGAGCCAGTTCGCTCCTCCGCGTCCGACCCTAACACCAGTTCTCCGGGGTGCCAAGGGTTCGGCGGCGGCCTGTGGACGAACTACGCCAACGGCTTATTTTCGACCTTGTGGCGCGGGCTGTCCGGATTCATGAGGGAGTGCCTGCGGCCGTAGGCGAAGTAGATGATCAGGCCGATGACCAGCCAGGCCCCGAACCGCACCCAGGTTTCCCAGTGGAGCTGGAACATCAGGAATGCCGATGCCAGGACACCGAACGCGGGGACCACCGGCATAAACGGCAAACGGAACGTGCGCGGAGCGTTGGGCTTGGTGTAGCGGAAGACGATCACGGAAATGCAGACCACCACAAAGGCAGCCAGGATGCCGATGTTGGTGAGGTCGGCAACTTCCTTGATGGGGAAGACACCGGCGAGGAACGCCGAGGCAACACCTGCGATCCACGTGACGCGCTGCGGAGTGCCGTGCCGGTCAGTCTTGGCGAACCAGCCGGGGAGAAGGCCGTCACGGCTCATGGAGAACCACACTCGGGTGACGCCCAGCAGGAAGGTGAGCATAACAGTGAGGATGGACAGCACCGCGAATACCGAAATGATGGTGGCGATGACAGGCAATCCGACTCCGGTGAACGCCGAAGCGAAGCCGGCCGTCGGATCAATGTCCTTGTAGTTCTGCATGCCCGTGAGCACGAGTGTCGCGGCAACGTAGAGCAGCATGGCCACGATGAGGGAGAGGATGATGGCCTTGGGCATGTGCTTCTTGCCGTCCTTGGCCTCTTCTGCGGCGGTGCTCATGGCGTCATAGCCGAAGACGGCGAAGAAGACGGTGGCGGCACCGGCCAGGACCGGGCCGAAGCCACTGGGCATGAACGGGTTGTAGTTCTCGGTGTTGATGTAGAAAATACCCAGGCCGATGATGAACAGGATCAGGATGACCTTGATGGCAACGGCTACCAGTTCAAACCGGCCGAATGCCTTGGTGCCCCGGCTCAGGATCCAAGTGACCAGGAGGCAGACGAAGATGGCCGGCAGGTTGATGATGCCGCCCTTGCCCTCATCAGCGGTGGACGTCATCCACGTGGGCATATGGATTCCGATGCCGGACAGGAAGGCGTCGAAGTAACCGGAAATCCCGATGGCCACCACAGCCACGATGGCGATGTACTCAAGGAGGAGATCCCAGCCGATGAACCAGCCGATGATCTCTCCCAGGGCTACGTAGCCGTAGGTGTAGGCCGATCCGGCTCGGGGGATCATGCCGGCGAATTCGGCGTAGGACAATGCTGCTGCACCGGAGGCGAGACCGGCGATGAGGAACGAGAAGAGCACGGCAGGGCCGACGCCCGGGTTGCTCTCGCTGCCGTGGGCTACCAGCCCGGCCAGCGAGAAGATGCCGACGCCGATAATTCCGCCGACGCCGATGGCTGTCAGTTGCCAGAGGCCAAGACTCTTAAAAAGTCCGCTGTGTTTGTTCTCTTCCTCGATATCGTCGATGGGCTTGCGCCGCAGGACGGACTTGGAAGCCGTCATTTGGTTCATGGGGGTACTCCTGCCGGTAGGCGTGGAACGGTGATGAGCTCGCAGTACATTATGCGAGCCGAATCACATTAGATAAAGCGACTTCTTCTGAGGGGTATCGGTTACTTCCATTAATCAATTGGGTTGTGGCCGAATCCGGGCATAAAAAAAGCAGCTCCGAAGAGCTGCTTTCCCTATTTGGAGCGGACGACGAGATTCGAACTCGCGACATCCACCTTGGCAAGGTGGTGCTCTACCAGCTGAGCTACGTCCGCACATGTTGCCTGCCGGGCTGATGCCTGGCGTTCAACAACAAACAAGTTGCCTTGTTCTGGTGGGCGATACTGGGATCGAACCAGTGACCTCTTCCGTGTCAGGGAAGCGCGCTACCGCTGCGCCAATCGCCCGTTACCGGGTCCTTCAAAAGGAGAGCGGACGACGAGATTCGAACTCGCGACATCCACCTTGGCAAGGTGGTGCTCTACCAGCTGAGCTACGTCCGCACATGTTGCCTGCCGGGCTGATGCCTGGCGTTCAACAACAAACAAGTTGCCTTGTTCTGGTGGGCGATACTGGGATCGAACCAGTGACCTCTTCCGTGTCAGGGAAGCGCGCTACCGCTGCGCCAATCGCCCATGCATCCAGCCAACAGCTGGAAGACATGGTTTTCACCGAGGTGGGTACGGGATTCGAACCCGTGTATACGGCTTTGCAGGCCGCTGCCTCGCCTCTCGGCCAACCCACCGTGTAAGCAGGATTCCGAGGAATTCTTGCCTTGACAGTGCCTTGCGAGCGGACGACGAGATTCGAACTCGCGACATCCACCTTGGCAAGGTGGTGCTCTACCAGCTGAGCTACGTCCGCAGTGTCGTTTCGGCGGGCAGCCCTGCAGGCATTCCGTCGCTTTCCGACGAGTAAAAACTCTATAGGAGGTTCCTGCAAACTCCAAATCGGTAGCCTGCTTTTGATCGAGGAGCCCGCTGGATCCTTGTATTTACGCGGAATTCCGTAAGTTTCATTGCTGTAATTCCACTCTTGTAGTTCTAAGTGAGGCCGGGGGTCATGATCCGTTTTGCATTCCGGCACTGGTCCGTTAGTGTTTTCTATGCACCGGGCGATTGGCGCAGTGGTAGCGCGCTTCGTTCACACCGAAGAGGTCACTGGTTCGAACCCAGTATCGCCCACCACCTGTTTGCAAATGGTTAAACCCCGTTTGGACTGATTGAGTCAGTCCGGACGGGGTTTTTCTGTGCAGCAGGCTTGTTTGGCGGATTGCGGGTTCCTGCGTCACGAACTGCGTGGACGCGACACACATCAGCATGCGCGAACAAGAAGACCCGGACTTGCCTGCGGCCAAGGCCGCGGCCTCCACGGAACCTGCCACGCCCTTCGCGGATCTCGCGCTGACCGCCCCGATCCTCGCTGGCAAGCTCGCCCGGCTGTCCCCTGAGCAGCTGGCGCTGATCTTCCCGCGGATGAATTCTGTCGGCCCTCTGTGACACAGTCTTTGTATGACTGCTCCACTGCTTGCCCACGCTACTGACTACGGCCGGATGTACGCCCGATCCACAACTGAGCAATTTTCCGTGCCGTCCATTACTACGGTGATCGGACAACAGGCGCACGCCTTGGACGGGTGGTTCAGTTACATGGGGGCGAGCAGCCTTGCCGCGGATCCGGAGCTTCCTTCGATTCTCGGAAGCCCGGCGAAAATCCGTCAGGCAATCAACAAAGCTTCCAAAGCCGCGGAGGTTTACCGGGATGCGGCGGCCGCACGAGGTGACCGCGTCCACACTTACTGCGAACAGGTAGCGTTGCGGGCGATGGGTCGTCCGCACCGGATGCAGGAATGCAGGGACGACCTCGCTGCCCATGGTGAACAGGCCTTCGCTGCGCGCTTTGACGAATGGTGGGACCTCTACCGGGTGGAGCCACTCGCGCCCGAGATCACTGTATGGAACAAGACGGTGGGTTATGCCGGGACGTTGGATCTCGTTGCCCGGATCAACGGCCGCATCTGCCTGATTGACTACAAAACCAAGGGAACCACCAGAGACGGAACAGTCAAGGCTTTGGATGACAAAGTGGTCATGCAACTCGCGGCCGGGATGAAGGCCGAGGAAAGCCTGGTGGATCCTGTTGCGGGTGAATGGGAGCCGTGGAAATACGGAGACAACCCCATGCTGCTCGCGGTGGCCATCGGTGAGACCGAAGTCCGGCCGCAGCGGGCCAACCCCGACATCCTCAAGCACCATTGGTGGAAGTTCTGCGCCTTGCGGCGGGTATGGGAGATGTCAGCGGACGTTGTCGCTGCGGGGCAGCCACTGCTTCCTGTTGCTCCGCCGGTCTTTGCGTCAGCCGGGGCGGCACCGACACCGGCCTTGTCCTCAACTAAACTGGCTTAGGCTCCGCAACAACCGGAACCTGGTTTGACGATCGTGAGGACTGACAGCAGATGGCAATTTTGAGTATCCGAATCATCGGGGACCCGGTGCTGCGCACCGTAGCTGACCCCGTCACCGATTTCGGTCCGGAGCTCGCCAAGCTGGTAGCTGACATGACGGAAACCATGGAGGACGTTGAGGGTGCAGGTCTCGCCGCGCCGCAGGTGGGCGTCAGCCAGCGCGTGTTTACCTATCGCATCGGGGGAGTGGAAGGCCACATCATCAACCCGGTCCTGGAAAACAGTGAGGATTTCCAGCCGGACGAGGTGGAGGGTTGCCTTTCCATTCCCGGCCTGGGCTTCCCTGTGCGTCGCTTTCGGGCCACCCGGGCAACCGGCGTGGACCTGAACGGCAATCCGGTCTCGGTGGAGGCTGAAGGCATGCTCGCACGTTGCTTCCAGCACGAGACAGATCACCTTGATGGGGTCCTGTATACCGACAGGCTGGAAGGCGACGACCGTAAGGCCGCCCTCCGCGCTATCCGGAACGCCAACTACCACGCGATTACCGAGCAAACCACGTCCAAGCGCGCCAGTTCCGTCGGGTCCAGTTTTGGCGGCGGAAGCTTCGGGGCGCCCGAGTGAGGGTACTCTTCGCCGGAACACCGGCTGTGGCTGTGCCGTCGTTGGACGCGCTGATTAAGGCGGGCTTCGACGTCGTGGCCGTTCTAACGCGGCCGGATGCGCCCGTGGGCCGCAAACGTGTCCTGACTCCTTCGCCTGTGGCTGCACGGGCTATGGAACTCGGTATAGAGGTCATTCGCGCGGCAAAGGTCGACGCCGACACGACGGCCAGAATCGCGGAGTTCGCTCCCGACGTCGCCGCCATTGTTGCCTACGGCGGCATCGTCCCCAAAGCTGCCTTGGGTGTCCCGAGGCACGGCTGGGTCAATCTGCACTTCTCCCTGCTTCCGGCATGGCGCGGTGCTGCCCCCGTGCAGCGTTCCATCATCGCGGGCGACGACGTCACCGGGGCCGTTACATTCCAGCTTGAAGAAGGCCTCGATACCGGGCCTGTATTCGGGACACTGACCGAAACAGTTCGTCCTGAAGATACCGCTGGCGATCTCCTCGAGCGCCTGTCCATCAGCGGCGCGGTTCTGCTGAGCCAGACCCTTTCCGCTATTGACGCGGGTCAGGCCGCTCCGCAGCCTCAAAACGGGGAGATCTCCCTTGCCCCCAAACTGACACTCGACGACGGGCGCTTGGACTGGCAGCAGCCGGCCCTTGCTTTGAACCGCCGTGCGCGCGGAGTTACTCCAGAACCCGGCGCATGGACAACTTTTGAAGGCCAAAGGGTCAAACTTGAACCGGTAGCTCTCCGTCCCGATGTCAAGGACCTTCCTCCGGGAAGCATCCGGGTGGAGTGCAAGTCGGTTCTGGTGGGTACAGGTTCCCATGCAGTGGAGCTTGGCCGGATCCAACCGGCAGGTAAGAAAATGATGTCGTCGGCCGACTGGGCCCGCGGCTTGGCAACACCCGAGAGAGTGGTATTCGAATGAGCGAGTCCGGCCGCCGAGGCCCCAACAACAGCGGGAGCCGGGACGGCAGCGGGGCGGGAAACCGAGACTCGCAGGGCAACCGTGGAGCCCGTGGGGAGAGCAAGCGCAACGCCCAGGGCCGCGAGCGAAACAGGGGACCGCAGAGGGGCTTCACCAATAACGCTCCGTCGCAGCGCACCCGCCGCGCAGATCCAGCCCGATTGGTGGCTTTTGAAGTGCTCCGCGCGGTTGCTTCCGAAGATGCCTACGCAAATCTTGTGCTTCCGGCGCGCATCCGGGAACACCGCCTCGACCGTCGGGATGCCGGATTTGCCACTGAATTGAGCTACGGGGCCTTGCGCGGGCAGGGTACCTACGATGCCATTCTTGCCCGTTGCGTGGACCGCCCCCTGGAGCAATTGGATCCTGCAATTCTGGATGCCCTGCGAATCGGTGCGCACCAGCTGCTCTCCATGCGGGTTCCGGCCCATGCCGCGCTGGACCAGACCGTCGGCCTGGCACGCGCGGTTATCGGCGCCGGCCCGTCGGCCCTTATCAATGCGGTACTTCGCAAGGTCACTGCGCACAGCATGGCCGAGTGGCTTGAGATCCTGCTGGATGATGAATCCGATGAAACCAAGATCGCAGCCTTGCGCCATGCGCACCCTGAATGGATTGTCCGGGCACTTCGCCAATCGTTGGTGAACCATGGTCGGCCCAAAAACGAAATCGACGCCCTCCTGGAGGCAGATAACGCCGCCCCGGTGGTCAACTTGGTGGCCTTGCCAGGACTGGGGAACCTCGACGAGGCATTCGATAATGGAGCCACCGCCGGTGAGTTGGTGGAGGATTCAGCACTCTCCGCTGGCGGAGACCTCGGCCGTTTCGAATCGGTCCGGCGGGGAACGACGCGTGTTCAGGACGTCGGATCACAGCTTGTGGCGCGTGCTCTGGCCGGAGTCGAGCTGGGGGAGCCGCCAGCACCGGGTGAGCGATGGCTGGACCTGTGCGCCGGCCCCGGGGGTAAGGCGGCTCTTTTGGCTGCCCTGGCCTACCGCGACGGCGCAACTCTCCTGGCCAACGAGCCTGCACCACACCGGGCCAAACTTGTTCAGCAAGCGCTCTCGGCTGTTCCCAAAGAGGCTTGGACAGTGCGGACCGGTGATGGTCGTGAAGTGGGCGCGGAGCAGCCCGGGACTTTTGACCGTGTGCTCGTGGACGTACCTTGCAGTGGTCTTGGGGCGCTGCGACGGCGGCCCGAATCGCGGTGGCGCCGTTCGCCCAAAGACATCGGAGATTTGGGTCCGCTGCAGCGTGATTTGCTGAAGTCCGCGCTTGACGCCGTCAGGCCTGGTGGCGTCGTAGCCTACGTGACGTGTTCGCCGCATCCAGCCGAAACCACGGCTGTTGTTACTGACGTGTTGGCCAAGCGCGGGGACCTTGAACTCCTCGACGCCGGACAGGCGTTGGATGATGTCAGCCTCACCGGTAGCCTCGGCGCTGGTCACGAGCTCACAGCCCAGTTGTGGCCGCACGTGCACCAGACAGATGCCATGTTCATGGCGATCATCCGCAAGAAGCCGTAGCTAGCAACCCTTAGACCTTCACCGAGCTTTCGACTATCACCCATTAGAGGGGGCTGCCTTGTCTCAGTGCTGTATCAACCCGAGCATCCTTTCAGCGGATTTCGTCAACCTTGAGGCGGAACTCCAACGGATCAGCAATGCGGATGCCGTCCACGTGGACGTCATGGACAATCACTTCGTACCCAACCTGACGCTTGGACTGCCGGTGGTGCAGAGAATTCAAGCGGTCAGCCCGGTTCCGCTGGACGCGCATTTGATGATTTCCGACGCCGACCGCTGGGCACCTGCCTACGCGGATGCAGGTGTTGCTTCAGTGACTTTCCATGCCGAAGCTGCCATGGCGCCGGTCAAGCTGGCCCGCGAGCTACGGGCCCGCGGGTCCAAGGCAGGTATGGCCCTGCGCCCGGCAACGCCCGTGGAGCCCTACCTGGACATGCTTAGCGAGCTCGACATGTTGCTGATCATGACGGTGGAGCCCGGATTCGGGGGACAGTCATTCCTGGACATCACCTTGCCCAAGATCCGTCGTGCCCGGGCGGCGATCGAAGGTTCGGGCATCGGCGTTGCCATCCAGGTGGATGGCGGCATCACTGAGGAGACCATTGTTCGGGCCGCTGAGGCAGGGGCCAACGTATTCGTTGCGGGCTCGGCAGTTTATGGGCATCAGGACCCTGCGGAAGCGATCGAACGGCTCCGCGCTGCGGGCCAGGCTGCTTCCGCGACGAAAGCCTGACGACCGTCACCATATGTTACGAAGATGGCCCGGGAATAGCCCGGACATCTTGGTAGTTGTGGCAGAATAACAACACACATACGTGCTCCGGGGTCGGTGTAAGTCCGAACCGGCGGTTATAGTCCGCGACCCGCGAGCCATTGGATTCCAAGAAATTGGGCATCCGGTGGCGGACGGTTGAACTGGTGAAATTCCGGTACCGACAGTTAAAGTCTGGATGGGAGAAGCACGTACAGTCATGCCTTGGGCGTTCCTTTTGCGAACGCCCGGCATTGCGCTGTCGTACACCCCCGGAGTCATCGCGGCTTACTGGGAAGGAACGGCATGGACTTTCTGCGATGGCTCTTCGAAGCACAGATCCCCGTTGGAGGATCTGCTCTTGTCTTACGCGAAGTGCTTGGAAACATCTTTGGGCTCCTCAGCGCCCTCGGCGGTATGCGCCGCAAAGTCTGGGCTTGGCCAATCGGCATCGTCGGTAACATCCTCCTGCTCACGGTCTTCCTGGGCAACGTCTTCGGCGCAGCAGCGCCAGCCACCTTGTGGGGACAAGCCGCACGCCAAATCATGTTCATCGCCGTCGCCATCTATGGCTGGTACCGGTGGCAGCAGGGCCGGCAATCAAGCACCCAAGGGCGCGCCATCGTCCCCGGTTGGGCCAGCAATAAGGTCCGCATCGCCCTGATTGGTGCGATGGTGGCCGGCACAGCAGCACTGACGCCCTTGTTCGACGCCCTTGGCTCCTACCCGCCCGTTTGGGCCGATGCTTGGACCTTCATGGGATCCTTGCTGGCAACCTACGGTATGGCCCGTGGATGGACCGAGTTCTGGCTGATCTGGGTGGCCGTAGACATTGTGGGCGTGCCGCTCCTGTTCAGCGCTGGTTACTACGCCAGCGCGGTCATGTACCTGTTCTACGGGTTCTTCACCCTCGCAGGGTTCTTCGTATGGTGGCGGGCAGAAAAGCGTGAACGCGCCGTCCCCGCTGCCAGCCCGGCAGCTGCCGTTTCTGCGGGAGCGATCCTGTGAGCTTCGCCAACACGCCTTACACCGCCGCCGAAAAAGCGGCCATGGAGGCCGCATTGACCGCGGCCCTGGCGGGTCCCCGCGGAGCCAACCCGCTGGTCGGGGCGGTAATCCTCAGTCCTGAGGGCGAGCATCTGGCAACTGGTTATCACCGGGGAGCCGGAACGGCCCATGCCGAAGCGGACGCGATTTCCGAAGCCCGCAAGAAGGGTATGGACACCGTCGGAACCACCATGGTGGTCACTCTGGAGCCCTGCAACCATGTGGGTCGCACCGGACCCTGCGCCCAAGCGATCATTGCCGCGGGAATCGCTAAGGTGATTTACGCCGTCGACGATCCCCATGACCCCGCCGCAGGCGGTGCGCGTACGCTCACGGCCGCCGGTGTTGACGTCAGCTCGGGACTGGAAGGCGGAAAGGCGCTGGACCTGAACCGTGACTGGTTCGACGCCGTCGCGGCCAAGCGTCCGTTCGTCACCTTGCATATCGCCCAGACCCTGGACAGCCGCATCGCAGCGGTGGATGGCACCAGCCAGTGGATCTCCTGTCCGGAGTCGCTTGCCGACAACCATGGACTGCGCGGACTCATTGACGCGATCCTGGTGGGCACCGGGACCGTGCTGGTCGACAACCCGCGGCTCACGGCCCGAACCCCGGACGGCGAACTTTCACCTCATCAGCCAATACGAGCCGTCATGGGCTTGCGGGACGTCCCCCAAGACGCTGCGGTCCGCGGAACTGATGGGCGTTTCGTCCACCTGCCCACGCGGGATCCGGCGGAAGCGTTGGGCATGCTGTTCGAGCAGGGGGTCCGTCATCTCATGGTGGAAGGCGGCTCTTCGATTCTGAGCACGTTCCTCGCCGCAGACCTGGTGGACGAACTGATCGTCTACCTGGCCCCGACGCTGCTGGGATCCGGAACTCCTGCCCTGAACGACCTCGGTATCACCACGCTGGAGGACGCCCAGCACTGGTCTTGGGATGAAGCCGGCGGTGGCGCTGTGCGCATCCTCGGCAATGACCTTCGGCTCCATCTGCGGTCCCCACGAGGGGCCGCCAGCACTATCAAGAATTCGGTTCCGCAGAACAATTTGGCTTCACACAGTGAAGCTGCGGAATATGTCACGGGAGGACACTGATGTTTACGGGAATCGTTGCTGAGCAAGGCACTGTGCTGGGCATTGAGCACGACGGCGATACCAGCGCAACGTTGAGGCTGAAAGCGCCCACCACCGCGGAGGGATTGCCCCTAGGCGGTTCCATCGCCGTCAATGGAGTTTGCCTGACAGCCACCCGGATCGACGGACAGGACTTCAGCGTGGATGTCATGGGGGAGACCCTGGTCCGGACGACCATCGGCGAGCTGGCCCAGGGAGATGCCGTGAACCTGGAACGCTGCGTTCCGGCCGGCGGGCGGCTGGACGGCCATGTTGTCCAAGGCCATGTGGACGGTGTGGGTGAACTGCTGGAACGCGAGCCGCTGGGAAACTGGGACCGGCTGCGGTTCGGAGTGCCGGCCCCGCTGGCACGGTACATCGCCGAAAAGGGTTCGATCGCCGTCGACGGTGTTTCGCTCACCGTGACCGCCGTCAGTCCTGCGGCCGAAACGGCACCGTGGTTTGAAGTGGGACTGATCCCCACCACGCTGGAAGAAACAGGCTTGGGGGCCAAAGCGGTGGGCGGCCGCGTGAACCTTGAAGTTGATGTTCTGGCCAAGTACACCGAACGACTGCTGTCCTTCGCGCCTGTCCAGGGAGGCGCACGATGAGCGCGCCCGCCAAGACAACTCCCGCCGGCACGCATCGTACCGGTCTCGATCCTGTTGAATCCGCTATCGCGGCGATGGCCGCTGGGCAGGCCGTGATCGTGGTGGACAACGAAGATCGCGAGAATGAAGGCGACATTATCTTCGCAGCGGAACATGCCACTCCGGCCCTCATGGGCTGGACCATCCGGTATTCATCCGGCGTCATCTGTGTTCCGTTGGACGGAGAACGTGCGGACGCCCTGATCCTGCCGCCGATGGTGGAGATCAACGAGGACGCCAAAGGAACCGCCTACACCGTTTCCTGCGACGCCGCGATCGGAGTCAGCACCGGAATTTCAGCCACTGACCGCGCCTTGACGGCCCGGATTCTGGCAGATCCAAGCAGTACTCCGGCATCGATCACCCGCCCCGGGCATATTTTCCCGTTGCGGGCAGTTAACGGGGGAGTGCGTGAACGTCCAGGTCACACGGAAGCTGCCGTGGACCTGTGTCGTCTTGCCGGGCTGGCTCCGGTGGGTGTGATCGCAGAGTTGGTACATGACGACGGTGAAATGATGCGGCTGGACAGCTTGCGAGATTTTGCCGCTGAACATGGATGCCCCCTCATCTCGATCGAGGACCTGGTGTCGTATGTTGAGGCGGTAGAGTCCCAGTCGGCACATGTTTCACAGGAGGACGAGGAGAAGCGATGACCGCATCGACCACACGCAACAGCGACCACACCGGCCCCGCGCCGCACCCTGTGTCCGGTGGGCCGATTGTGCAGTTGCCTACGGCTTTTGGTGACTTCGTGGCACAGGCGTGGACGGACCTTGAAACCGGGCACGAGCACCTTGCCGTGAGTTCCCCGAACCCGCCCGCGGGAGGCCGCGCACCCTTGGTACGGCTGCATTCCGAGTGCCTTACCGGTGATGTGTTCGGTTCCTACCGCTGCGACTGCGGAGAACAGCTGGCTTTCGCACTGGAACTCATCCACGCAGAGGGCGGAACCCTGCTCTACCTGCGCGGCCAGGAGGGCCGTGGCATCGGGCTGGCCAACAAGATCAAGGCATACGCGCTGCAGGAAGCCGGCTTCGATACTGTTGAAGCCAATGAGCAGCTGGGTTTGCCGGTTGACGCGCGCTCCTACGCTGCGGCAGGTCAGATCCTGGCCGAGATGGGCCTCCACGAAGTCCGTTTGCTGAGTAACAACCCGGATAAGCAGCACCGCTTGGACAAGGCCGGGGTAACTGTTGTGGAGATGGTGCCCACCGAAGTGCCTTCCCGTGAACAGAACCTGCGTTACCTGCAGACCAAGAAGGACCGGATGGACCACCGGCTGACGCTCGATGTCGAGCCGGTCAGCAATGGCAAGACACCGGCACCCAACCCCTTTGACAACAACCAAGACTGATCGGATTCACAGCAAACATGAGCGGCCACGGCGCACCCACTATTGACCTCACCACCCTCAACCCCGAGGAAACCTCGCAGCTGAAGCTCGCCATTGTGGCGGCAAGCTGGCACACGCAGATCATGGACGGATTGGTTGACGGCGCCCTGCGCGCAGCCAAGGAAGCCGGCATTGCGGAACCCACGCTGCTGCGGGTTCCGGGCAGCTTTGAGCTTCCCGTTGCTGCGGCCAGGCTCGCGCCGCACTTTGACGCCGTCGTAGCACTTGGCGTGGTTATCCGCGGCGGAACGCCGCACTTCGACTACGTCTGCCAGGCCGCGACGTCGGGCCTCACCGACGTCAGTGTCCGCACCGGCGTACCGGTCGGGTTCGGCGTCCTCACCTGTGACACCGAGCAGCAGGGCATCGACCGTGCAGGCCTTCCCGGTTCCAAGGAGGACAAGGGCCACGAAGCAGTGACCGCTGCCTTGGCCACGGCTGTGACACTCAAGCAGTTCAGCTAGAAGCATTGGCTCGAAGGGGATGTGGGTGTGTCTTCACTCACATCCCCTTCGTCATGCAACGCCCCAACAAGCGGTGGTCGCCCCCGAGCAAGTAGTCTGGAGGGCGTGAAGAATTTCGAGACGCTGTTCGCAGAACTGAGTGAGAAAGCAGCGACCCGCCCGGCAGGCTCGCGCACGGTTGCCGAACTGGACTCCGGAATCCACGGCATCGGCAAAAAGGTGGTCGAAGAGGCCGCCGAAGTCTGGATGGCCGCGGAGTACGAATCGGACGAAGCCGCTGCTGAGGAAATTTCCCAGTTGCTCTACCACCTGCAGGTCCTCATGCTCGCCAAGGGCCTCAGCCTGGAGGACGTTTACAAGCATCTCTAGCCACGCCACTCCGCCTGCCTTTTGCGGAGCCCCCTGCGTGGCCAACGTGCCTGAAAACCTCCATTCCAAAAAGAAAGTCTCCCAATGCTCCGTGTAGCAGTCCCCAACAAGGGATCCCTGTCCGAAGCCGCCTCGGCAATGTTGTCCGAGGCCGGTTACCGCCAGCGCCGCGACACCCGCGAACTGGTCATGGTTGATCCCGACAACGACATTGAGTTCTTCTTCCTGCGTCCCCGCGACATCGCTGTTTACGTAGGCCAGGGAACCCTGGACGTCGGCATCACTGGCCGCGACCTCTTGCTTGACGCCAAGGTGGAAG
Organism: Paenarthrobacter sp. GQ52; assembly: GCF_059759005.1. Taxonomy (NCBI): domain Bacteria; kingdom Bacillati; phylum Actinomycetota; class Actinomycetes; order Micrococcales; family Micrococcaceae; genus Paenarthrobacter; species Paenarthrobacter sp. GQ52. The sequence continues at coordinate 35,791 of NZ_JCAXEJ010000013.1, read as the reverse complement.
CCGAAGAGCTGCTTCCCCTGGGCTTCGCCCCGTCCACGTTCCGGTTTGCTGGTCCCGTAGGTGACTTCACCGGCGTCGAGCAGCTTGAAGGCAAGCGCCTGGCCACCAGCTACGACGGACTTCTGCGCGACTACCTCGCCGAGCGAGGCGTCAACGCCAAGGTGGTCCGCCTGGACGGAGCCGTGGAGTCTTCCGTGCGCCTCGGCGTGGCGGATGCCATTGCCGACGTCGTTGAAACAGGCAACACCCTCAAGGCTGCCGGTATGGAAATCTTTGGCGATCCCATCCTGAAGTCCGAGGCCGTGCTGATCCGCCGCTCCGGCTCCGGTGGCGCCGCCAACGGAACGGCCAAGGAAATCGAGATCCTCATTCGTCGCCTGCAGGGCGTTCTTGTGGCACGCCAGTACGTGCTGATGGATTACGACATCCGCAAGGACCTTGTGGAAGACGCAGCAGCCCTGACCCCTGGTTTGGAGTCACCCACGGTCTCGCCGCTTCGCGATTCCGAGTGGGTTGCCGTGCGGTCCATGGTTCCCAAGAAGGAAACCAACCGCATCATGGACGAGCTGTACGACCTTGGCGCGCGCGCCATCCTGGTCAGCAGCATCCACGCCTGCCGTATTTGAGCCGCGTAACAACAGCTGAGCACAAAGAACTGAGGAGCAGCACATGGCTGTAGCCGTACGCGTCATACCCTGCCTGGATGTCGACGCCGGCCGCGTCGTCAAGGGCGTCAACTTTGAAGGACTCCGCGACGCCGGAGACCCGGTGGAGCTTGCCCACCGATACGACAATGGCGGGGCCGATGAACTCACGTTCCTTGATGTCACAGCATCGTCCGGAAACCGCGAAACCACGTTCGACGTCGTCCGCCGTACAGCGGAGGAAGTCTTCATTCCCCTGACCGTGGGTGGAGGCGTCCGTGGTGTTGCCGAGGTGGACAAGCTCCTGCGCTTTGGTGCGGACAAGGCGTCCATCAATACCGCTGCCGTTGCCCGGCCCGATGTCATTGACGAAATCACCCGCCACTTCGGCTCGCAGGTGCTGGTGCTCTCCGTGGATGCGCGCCGTACGCGCGAAGGCGACCAGCCGACGTCGTCCGGTTTCGAAGTGACCACCCACGGTGGCCGCACCGGGACCGGAATCGACGCCATTGCCTGGGCCAAGGAAGCAGCCGATCGGGGTGTGGGAGAAATCCTGCTCAACTCGATCGACGCGGACGGCACCAAGGACGGATTCGATCTCGAATTGATTCGCCTGGTTCGTGCCGCGGTGAACATTCCGATCATCGCTTCGGGTGGGGCAGGAGTGCCTGCGCACTTCCCGCCTGCTGTGGAGGCAGGCGCCGACGCAGTACTGGCGGCATCCGTGTTCCACTTCGGCCCGGACGACATGATTGCCCAGGTCAAGACTGCGATTCGAGACGCCGGGTTCGAAGTCCGCTAGCTTTCAGGCTTAACAGCAAGGGAGGGTCACCGTGCAGGTGACCCTCCCTTGCTGTTAAGCCCGATTAGTGGTTAGAGGCCAATGTCCGCGGACTGCAAAAGAGCGACGGCGTCCGGCTGGCCCTCAAAGGTGACCAGGGCCTGGCTGGTGCGGCCGTGGGCGTGCATGAGCAGTTCGCCAGGTTCGCCAACGATGGCAACGGAGACGGGGGCACGCTTGGCTACGTGGCGGGGGCCGGTGGGGCGCACAAGCACGATGCCGAGGTCCACGCCGCGGTACAGGAACGCGGCACGCTTGATCAGTTCGTCCCAAAGGGCGTCCGAATAGGCTTCGTCCAAGGCCCGGGGCGCCCAGCGGTCGCCGGCGCGACGAATGTCCTCGGTGTGCACAAAGTACTCAATGAGGTTTGACGTCTCATCCAGCGCCTTGATCTTCAAGGGGGAAAGGGCCGGGGGACCTGCACGGAACGTCTTGATGAGGTCCGCGTAGGCGTCCGAACTCTTCAATTTGGCAGCGAGTTTGGAGGTGGCTTTTTCGGAGGCCTTGCCCAGGCTGGGGATCAGGAGCCCCAGGCCCACGGCGATCTTCCGTTCGCGCAGGTACAAGTGCGCGGCAAGATCCCGGGTCAACCACCCTTCGCAGAGCGTGGGGGAGTCAGGCCCGGCCGCCAGCAGGGTTTCGGCCAGTACTTCTCGGGAAGGATCGACGAAATGCATCACTTGTGAAACTAGCACGATCGGAGCACTCTTGCGCACTGGAACCGCCGCAGAATCCTGCTCCCTCCGAAGGCACTAGACTTGATCTGATGTCAGAGCAGTCCGCCCCCAGCCCAACTCCTGCCGCGGAGCTTTCCAGCGACCCCGCGAGCCCCTTGCCGCAGGAGATCGCCAGCGCCCTCAAACGGGATTCTTCCGGCCTTGTCGCAGCGATCGTTCAGCAGCACGATACCAACGAGGTCCTCATGCTCGGCTGGATGGATGACGAGGCACTCAACCGCACCATGACCTCCGGCAGGGTCACGTTCTACTCCCGCTCACGCCAGGAGTACTGGCGCAAGGGCGACACCTCCGGACACGTACAGTTCGTGAAGTCTGTCGCCCTTGATTGCGACGGCGATGCCCTCCTGATCCGCGTGGACCAGATCGGCGCAGCCTGCCACACCGGAACCCGGACCTGCTTCGATGGTCGCGACTTCACCGTCGTTACGGGCCACCGCGAATAAGGCACCCACCACTTTCCACTGACGCACCACCTCAGACAATAAGGCGGAGAACATAGCCATGCAGGACCTTGGAATCATCAGCCCGGGCCTGGAAGAGTTCCGCGAACTCGCCGTCCACAGCCGTGTCATCCCTGTCCGACTCAAGGTTTTGGCCGACGCCGAGACCCCCATTGGCCTGTACCGGAAGCTGGCCAAGGGGCAGCCGGGTACCTTCCTCCTGGAGTCCGCAGCGGTTGGCGGCGCCTGGTCCCGCTATTCCTTCATTGGTTCCAAATCCCGGGCAACGCTGACCACCAAGGACGGGGAAGCGCACTGGATCGGTGAGCCGCCCGTCGGCGTGCCGGTTTCAGGTAACCCGGTGGAAGCTGTTCGAGACACCATTGCTGCGCTGCAGACGGACCGGTTCGACGGCCTGCCGCCGTTCACCTCCGGCCTGGTCGGTTTCCTTGGTTGGGAAGCCGTGCGGCACTGGGAGCGCCTGACTTCCCCGCCCGAGGATGACCTTCAGTTGCCGGAGATGGCACTGAACCTGGTCACCGACATGGCGGTGCACGACAATGTGGACGGTACCGTCCTCCTGATCGCCAATGCCATCAACTTTGATGACAGTTCCGAGCGTGTGGATGACGCCTGGCACGACGCCGTAGCCCGGGTGAAGGGGTTGCTGGACCAGATCAGCACTCCTGTTGCCCAGCCGGTTTCCGTGCTGGAAACTGCAGCCTTGGACTTCGCCTCCAGCGTGCAGGAACGCTGGGATGAAGCCAAGTACTTGGAGGCTATTGATCGCGGCAAGGAAGCCATTGTTGACGGGGAGGTTTTCCAGGTAGTGATCTCCCGGCGCTTCGAAATGGAGTGCGCCGCCGACCCCCTGGATGTCTACCGCGTCCTGCGCAATACCAACCCAAGCCCGTACATGTACCTCTTCAGCCTGCAGGATGCGGACGGCCGCGAGTACTCGATCGTTGGTTCATCACCCGAAGCCCTGGTGACGGTGACCGGTGAGGAAGTCATCACCCACCCGATCGCCGGTTCACGCCCCCGCGGTAAGACTGTTGAAGCCGATAAGGCCCTGGCTACTGAACTGCTGGCCGATCAGAAAGAGCGCGCCGAGCACCTGATGCTGGTTGATCTTTCGCGCAACGACCTCTCAAAGGTGTGTGTAGCCGGAACGGTTGACGTCACGCAGTTCATGGAAGTGGAGCGGTTCAGCCACATCATGCACCTCGTGTCCACTGTGGTTGGCGAGCTCGCCCCCCATGCCAAGGCCTACGACGTCCTCAAAGCGACCTTCCCGGCCGGTACGTTGTCCGGAGCGCCCAAGCCCAGGGCGCTGAGGCTCCTGGACGAACTCGAGCCCCACCGGCGCGGAATCTACGGCGGTGTGGTTGGCTACCTGGACTTTGCCGGCGACATGGATATGGCCATTGCGATTCGGTCCGCACTTCTCCGTGAAGGCCGCGCTTACGTGCAGGCCGGCGGTGGAATCGTGGCTGATTCGCACAAGCCTTCCGAGGCGTTGGAGACGGTGAACAAGGCCGCAGCGCCGCTAAGGGCAGTCCACACAGCAGGGTCGCTGCAGAACATCGCCGCGGACACCGTGCGGAACGCGGACGCTTCCGACGACGGGACTCCCGCCACATGAGCACGGCAGCATCAGCTCCTTCCGTCAGGCAGTCGCCGCGCTGGGCGCGGAAATCCACGATTGTCCTTGCCACCACCATTCTTGCGTTGGCTGTTTTCGGAGCCACGACGCAGACCTGGATCGAGGTGCGCCTGGACCCCACGGGTGCTTCGAACAGCGACCTCCATGTCCAGGGCAGCAAGGCCGCCACAGCAGTCACGGCGCTGGCGGTCGTCGCTCTGGCCGGCGGGTTGGCCGCATCCATTGCCGGAAAGATCGCCCGCTGGATCATCGCTGTCCTCATCACGTTGTCTGCTGCGGGAATCATCCTCGCGGCGGTCACGGTGATACTGGATCCGCTGGGAGCCGCACAAGGTTCCATTGCTGCCGCCACCGGAGTCTCGGGCGGGCAAGCCGACGCAGCAGTAACTGCGTTCCCTGTGGTTGCCATCGTTGCCGGTTCCCTCCTGGCGGTCTGCGCAATTGTCTTGCCCCTGGCCGGACGCCACTGGACCTCACGAACCAAGTACGACGCCGCGGCGAGGGTAAAGAAGAGCGGCAGCGAACCCGTGGACGAGATCGACAGTTGGGACAGCCTCTCACGCGGTGAAGACCCGACGTAGGCACTCACAGCGGACTTTTATGCAGGTCCGGTGCAACAAAGCCGACACTGGCCGTCCTGACGTCCGGCGATGTCCCGGCCGTCGCCAATAAATGGCAGAATGTAAGCAGTATTCATCCTGAGGAGATTTCACATGAGCAAAACCACAGTGTCCAACAACCAAGCGGAATCCACCATGGCCAGCCACGCTGACGCCATCGGCCACGGAAACAGCCCGGCTGCCTGGACGTGCGTACTTGTGATGCTGGTCGGTGCCCTGATTTCCTCCATCGCGTTCGTCATCGCCAGCACCCCGATCTTCGTCGGCGGACTGGTTGTCATGGTTATCGGCCTGATCGTGGGCTTCGTCATGCGTAAGGCAGGCTACGGAGTTGGCGGCAGCAAGCTGCAGAACAACGGCCACTAATCGTGACCGTTCTTGATGACATCATTGTTGGAGTCAAGGAGGACATGGAGGCCCGCCGAGGCCTCGTGTCCCTCGCGGAGCTGAAGGAGCGCGCCGCAAACGCCGCTCCCGCTCGTGATGCCTGGGCGGCCCTTGGCGGCCCGTCATCCATCCGCAACGACCTCAAAGTCATCGCTGAAATCAAGCGCCGCAGCCCCTCCAAGGGTGACTTGGCCTCCATCGCCGATCCTGCGTCGCTCGCTGTGCAGTATTCCGACGGCGGGGCTTCCGTCATCAGCGTCCTCACCGAACAGCGCCGGTTCGGCGGCTCGCTGGCGGACCTTGATGCGGTGCGCGCCGCCGTCGAAACTCCGTTGTTGCGCAAGGACTTCACCGTCGACGAGTACCAGATTTGGGAGGCCCGTGCCCACGGAGCCGACCTCATCCTGCTGATCGTAGCGGCACTGTCCGACTCGGAGCTTGCCGACTTCAGTGCGCTGAGCCACGAGCTCGGGATGAACGTGCTGGTGGAAACGCACACCGAGGAAGAGATCGAGCGCGCGGTTGCGGCACAGGCCAAGATCATCGGCATCAATGTCCGCAACCTCAAGACGCTCGACGTCGACCGCTCCGTTTTCGGATCTTTGGCCGGTTTGATTCCGGCTGAGTCCGTCATCGTGGCGGAATCCGGCGTCAGGGGTCCCGAGGACGTTTCGCACTATGCCGCGGGTGGCGCTAACGCCATCCTGGTGGGGGAGGCGCTGGTCAGCGACTCCACACCGCGCGAACGCATCACTGAATTCAAGGCAGCTGGAGCTGCCGCCATCGCCGTCAGGAACTGAGGCAGTAACTGAATCACGGCGAATAGTTGCAGGGCAGCCCGGGCATAAGCCTGCGGCTGCCTTGTGGCACGTGGAACTACCCAATGAACTAACTGGAACAGGACGGTGAGACTGATGGTCGACGCGCCAACAGCCGGCTCAGAAGAGAATGCGGCGGACGCATTCCTGCAGGGTGGCCCTTCGCTGCGGAACGCATCGGGGCCCTACTTTGGCAGCTATGGCGGACGCTGGATGCCCGAGTCGCTCATCGCCGCCCTTGACGAGGTCCAGGACACTTTTGAGAAGGCCAAAGCTGATCCCGAGTTCATCGCGCAGCTGAAGGACCTCAACAAGAACTACTCCGGCAGGCCTTCCTTGCTGACCGAAGCCAAGCGCTTCTCAGAGCACGCCGGGGGAGCACGTATTTTCCTCAAGCGCGAGGACCTCAACCACACTGGCTCCCACAAGATCAATAACGTGCTGGGCCAGGCACTCCTTGCGAAGCGCATGGGCAAGACCCGCGTTATCGCCGAGACCGGTGCCGGTCAGCATGGCGTTGCGAGTGCCACGGCCGCAGCCCTGCTGGGCCTCGAGTGCGTTGTGTACATGGGTGCTGAGGATTGCCGTCGGCAGGCCTTGAACGTGGCCCGCATGCAGCTGCTCGGCGCCACGGTGGTTCCGGTGACCAACGGTTCCCAAACCCTCAAGGACGCCATCAACGATGCCCTCCGGGATTGGGTCTCCAACGTGGAGCACACCCACTACCTTCTGGGCACTGCAGCTGGTGCGCACCCGTTCCCTGCCATGGTCCGCTACTTCCACGAAGTCATTGGTGAAGAAGCACGCAGCCAGATCCTGGAGCAAACGGGCAAGCTTCCCGACGCTATCGCTGCGTGTATCGGTGGTGGCTCGAACGCGATCGGTTTGTTCCACGCATTCCTCGATGACGCCTCCGTGAAGATTTACGGCTTCGAAGCCGGCGGCGAAGGTGTAGAGACGGGCCGCCACGCTGCAGCCATCTCCCTGGGCCGTCCAGGCGTACTCCACGGTGCCCGTTCGTACCTCATGCAGGACGAAGACGGCCAGACCATCGAATCCCACTCCATTTCGGCCGGCTTGGATTACCCGAGTGTCGGACCGGAGCACTCGTACCTGGCCGACATCGGGCGTGTGACCTACGAGGCCGTGACCGACACCGAGGCCATGGATGCGTTCAGCCTGCTGTGCCGGACTGAAGGCATCATCCCCGCCATTGAGTCCTCCCACGCCCTGGCCGGTGCCATTAAGATCGGCAAGCGGCTCACCGAAGGCAAGGACACGCCGTCGGACGTGACGGTGATCGTCAACCTGTCCGGACGTGGTGACAAGGACGTGGAAACTGCCGCTGCCTGGTTCAACATGTTGGATGAGGAAGGGCACGTCAAGGGCACTACGCTGTCCACGCGCAAGCCCAAAGGACCGGCCGAGCGCACGTCCGAAGCAGCCGTGGATGTCAATGAGGACCAGAACTGATGACTGAAGAATTCGCCAGCAAATCCGCCGTCGCCATTGATCGCGCCAAAGCAGAAGGCCGTGCCGCCCTGGTGGGCTACCTTCCCGCGGGCTACCCCACGGTTCAGGAGAGCATTGAGGCCGGCATAGCCTTGGCCCGCAACGGTGCCGACCTCATCGAAATCGGGATTCCGTACTCCGATCCCGTAATGGACGGACCGGTCATCCAGGCCGCTACCACAGAAGCGATCTCCAACGGCTTCCGCGTTGCCAATGTGTTTGACGTGGTTGCCGGCATTACGGCCGCTACTGATGCGGCAGTTTTGGTCATGACCTACTGGAACCCTGTCATGCGCATGGGCGTCGACGAGTTTGCCCGAAGGCTGGCCGAAGCCGGGGGAGCAGGACTCATCACACCGGACCTGGTACCCGACGAGGCTCAGGAATGGTTCGAAGCTTCGGACAAGTACGGTTTGGACCGGGTGTTCCTCGTGGCGCCCTCGTCCACCCCGGAGCGTCTGGACATGACGGTCAAGGCAAGCCGTGGTTTCGTCTACGCCGTATCCATCATGGGTGTTACTGGAACACGCACCTCCGTCAGCAGCAGTGCTGAAGATGTGGTGGCCCGTGCCCATGCGGCCGGCGCCGAGCGCGTTTGCGTCGGATTGGGCGTCTCCAACCCGGACCACGTCCGCGAAATCGCCGCCTACGCGGACGGCGTGATCGTCGGCACCGCTTTGGTGGCGGCCCTCCGCGATGGCGGCGTGGACGCCGTCGGACAACTCACCAAGAACCTCAGCGCCGGCTTGGGCCGCGCAGCTGCAGAAGCCTAGGAAAAGGAAACAGCGAAGCGAATGCAGACCGTCCTCCACGCTGCGGCAATGGTCCCCATGAGTATCCCGAGCCCGTCGTGGTCCGGTTTCGACATTCCGCTGCCGTGGGGGACGTTGCGCATCCACGCTTACGCCCTCTGCATCCTGGCGGGCATCATCGTGGGTTTGTGGTTGACCTCCACCCGTTGGAAGCGCCGCGGGACGCCCGAAGGCAGCCTGTGGGACATTGCCATCTGGGCTATTCCGTTCGGCATCATCGGTGGCCGCCTCTACCACGTGTTCTCTTCACCGGATGCGTACTTCGGCCCGGGTTTTGACGGCACTGGGGACCTTTCCCTGATACCTCAGATCCAACGTGGCGGCCTGGGCATTTGGGGTGCCGTCATCTTAGGTGCGGTAGGTGCCTGGATCGGCTGCCGCCGGGCCGGCGTCAAGTTGACTGCCTTCCTCGACGCCGCTGCTCCTGGATTGTTGCTGGCACAGGCCATCGGCCGCTTGGGGAACTGGTTCAACCAGGAACTCTTCGGTGCGCCCACCACCTTGCCCTGGGGACTCGAAATCGATCCCGCGAATGCCAACTTCCCACCCGATATGGCTGCGGGTACGCTCTTCCACCCGACGTTCCTGTACGAGATGCTGTGGAACCTCGTTGGCGTCGCCATCCTGCTTCTCCTGGACAAGAAGTTCAACTTCCGTTGGGGCAGGCTCTTCTGGCTGTACGCGGTTTACTACACCCTGGGCCGTGTGTGGATTGAGGCGCTGCGCATTGACGATGCCGAACAGATCAGTCTTTTTGGCATCACCACCAGGCTCAATGTGTGGACCAGCATCTTCGTCTTTATTGGCGCGCTGGCGATCTTCTTCATCCTTGGCAGGCGGGGCCGTCCGGTGCCCGACACTCCTTATTTGCCGGGCCGGGAGCCGGAAAAGAAGGCGGAAGAAGACCCTGCCGCGGTGACCAGCGTCACCAGTCATGATGTGGACGCATCTGTCTCAGATACTGGTTCGCGTGGTAATCTCCCAGATAACCAAAGCGATCCGGGCCACGTTGACGAGCCGCAGGAATCAGCAGGGGACAGGGATAAGGACAGCATGTCCGGCACCGGTTCCACATCTGCTGCTACTGCCGCGAGGAAGGCCCCCGGATCCACGCCGAAGGCAGACGACACCAAGTAGTCGCGTTCGGTAAAGGGGCAACAGAGTCACCGCTCGTAGGGCCCAGTCCACAGCGTCGTGGCACCCCGGAAACCGGATCGCAGCATACCGATGTTCACTGGTCAAGCCGGGGCCAGAGGTCTGCGTAACTGTTCGTTGCGCTGGATCGGCTGGCCTACAATTCCAATTACTAGCGCTTTGTTGTGCCCGTCACAGGGCAGGCAAGGTGGGGCCAACGTTGTCCCTTCCATACGCACGATTCCGAGGAAGGACGTCTCCCATGACCCATCTTCATAACCCCGGTTGGTCCGAAAATATCGAACCTCAGGGTGCCATGTCTCCATTCAAGCGCTTTGCCGCGCTCCCGGAGGCTCAGGGTCTTTACAACCCTGACAAGGAGAAGGACGCCTGCGGCCTGGCTATTATTGCCACGCTCCGCGGGGAACCGGGATACGACATCGTGGAAGCGGCATTGACCGCCCTCCGCAATCTCGAACACCGCGGCGCCGTGGGCGCCGATGAAGGTACCGGCGACGGTGCAGGCCTGCTCATGCAGGTTCCCGACGAGTTCTTCCGGGCCGTCACCGAATTCGAACTGCCAGCCCCGGGCCAGTACGTGGTGGGCACCGCCTTCCTTCCCGCTGAGTCCCGTGAAGCCGAGACTGCGAAGGCCGGCATTGAAGCACTTGCTGCTGACGAGGGCCTGACGGTTCTCGGCTGGCGTGAGGTTCCCGTGGTCGCCGACCTCGTAGGCGCCATGGCACGGGCCTGTATGCCGTACTTCTCTCAGCCGTTCTTTGCCTCCGCCACCGGTGAGCAGCTTGAGCACAACGAGCTGGACTCCCGCGCCTGGCGTATCCGCAAGCGTGCCCAGAACAAGTTCGGCGTGTACTTCCCGTCCCTGTCCTCGCGCACCATTGTGTACAAGGGCATGCTGACCACCGCCCAGCTGGAGCCGTTCTACCCGGACCTTTCGGATAAGCGCTTCAAGACGAAGCTCGCTATCGTCCACTCACGCTTCTCCACCAACACGTTCCCGTCATGGCCGTTGGCGCAGCCTTTCCGCACCATCGCCCACAACGGTGAGATCAACACGGTGAAGGGCAACCGCAACTGGATGCGTGCCCGCCAGTCCCAGCTGGCCAGCCCGCTGCTGGGCTCGGTCCCCGAAGAGCTGTACCCGATCTGCACCCCTGGTGCCTCGGACTCCGCTTCCTTCGACGAGGTAGCCGAGCTCCTCTGGCTGTCCGGCCGCCCCATCACGCACTCCATCATGATGATGATCCCGGAAGCGTGGGAGAACCACGCCACCATGGATCCCGCCCGCCGTGCGTTTTACGAGTACCACTCACTGCTCATGGAGCCGTGGGATGGCCCGGCCGCTGTCTCCTTCACCGACGGCAACCTCGTCGGCGCAACGCTGGACCGCAACGGCCTGCGCCCGGGACGGTACTGGATCACCGAAGACGGCCTCATCATCTTCGCCTCCGAAGTTGGCGTGATCGAGGTGGAGCCTTCCAACGTGGTCAAGAAGGGACGTGTTGCTCCCGGCAAGATGTTCCTGGTGGACACTGAGGCCGGACGCATCATCGACGACACCGAGGTCAAGGCCGAGGTCGCTGCAGCAAACCCGTGGGCTGAGTGGCTCAAGGACAACCTGATCGACATCAACGAGCTCCCCGAGCGCGAGCACGTTGTTCACACGGCTGCGTCCGTGAACATTCGCCAGCGGACCTTCGGCTACACCACCGAAGAGCTGAAGATCCTGCTCGGGCCCATGTCCCGTACCGGCGCTGAGCCCTTGGGCGCCATGGGTTCGGACACTCCTGTTGCTGTGCTCTCCAAGCGTCCGCGCCTGTTGTTCGACTACTTCGTGCAGTCCTTTGCACAGGTCACCAACCCGCCGCTTGATGCCATCCGCGAAGAGCTGGTCACCTCACTGAAGTGCGCCATCGGTCCCAACGGCAACCTGTTGGATGGCAAGCAGGTCCGCCAGCCGCAGATCTCCCTGCCGTTCCCCGTGATCAACAACGACCAGCTCGCCAAGATCGCGAACATCGAAAGCCCCGACGGCGACCGCATCGCCATGAAGGTCCGTGGCCTTTACCGCCCAGAGGGTGGAGAGGCGGCACTCCGTGCACGCCTGACCGAGATCTGCGAGCAGGTCTCCGGTGCAATCAACCGTGGCGTGCAGTACGTTGTGCTGTCCGACCGTGACTCCAACGCGCAGTGGGCTCCGATTCCTTCGCTCCTGCTGGTCAGCGCAGTCCACCACCACCTGCTCCGCAGCGCCAACCGCACCAAGACCGCGCTCGTGGTTGAGGCCGGCGACGTCCGCGAGACGCACCACGTGGCGGTACTCATTGGTTACGGTGCATCTGCCGTCAACCCGTACCTGGCCATGGAATCGGTTGAACAGCTGATCTCCAACGGCGACGTCACAGGCGTCACTGCCGAAGACGGCGTCTACAACCTCATCAAGGGCCTCGGCAAGGGTGTCCTGAAGATCATGTCCAAGATGGGCATCTCCACTGTGGCTTCCTACACGGGCGCCCAGACCTTCGAAGCGTTGGGCCTGTCCCAGGAGCTCGTGGACGAATTCTTCTCCGGCACGCACTCCCAGCTGGGCGGCGTCGGCCTGGACGTCATCGCCGCGGAAGTTTCGGCACGCCACCAGATGGCGTACCCGGAAGGCGGCATCGAGCACCCGCACCAGCCGTTGCTCGGAGGCGGCGAATACCAGTGGCGCCGCGACGGCGAACCCCACCTCTTCAACCCGGAGACGGTGTTCCGCCTGCAGCACGCCACCCGCGAACGCCGGTACGACATCTTCAAGTCCTACACCAAGGGCATTGACGATCAGTCCGAGAACCTGATGACCCTTCGCGGGCTCCTTAAGTTCAAGGACGGTGTCCGTCCGGCTGTTCCGCTCGAGGAAGTGGAGCCTGTCTCCAGCATCGTGAAGCGTTTCTCCACGGGTGCAATGAGCTACGGCTCCATCTCGAAGGAAGCCCACGAGACCCTGGCAATTGCCATGAACCGCCTGGGTGCCAAGTCCAACACCGGTGAAGGTGGCGAGGACGTTGACCGCCTGCTGGACCCGGAGCGCCGCTCTGCCATCAAACAGATCGCTTCCGGCCGCTTCGGTGTCACCAGCTTGTACTTGACCAACGCCGATGACATCCAGATCAAGATGGCGCAGGGTGCCAAGCCCGGCGAAGGTGGCCAGCTGATGGCCCAGAAGGTCTACCCCTGGGTAGCCCGGACGCGTCACTCCACACCCGGCGTCGGACTCATTTCACCGCCCCCGCACCACGACATCTACTCGATCGAAGACCTCGCGCAGCTCATCTACGATGCCAAGCGCGCCAACCCTTCGGCCCGCGTGCACGTGAAGCTGGTTTCGGAAGTCGGGATCGGCACGGTGGCGTCCGGCGTCACCAAGGCCAAGGCCGACGTCGTGCTTGTTTCAGGTCACGACGGCGGTACCGGCGCCTCGCCGCTGAACTCGCTGAAGCACGCGGGTGTGCCCTGGGAACTTGGCCTCGCCGAGACCCAGCAGACCCTCATGCTCAACGGTCTCCGTGACCGCGTGGTGGTTCAGGTTGACGGTCAGCTCAAGACTGGACGCGACGTTGTCATTGCTGCCCTGCTGGGTGGCGAGGAATACGGCTTCGCGACTGCACCGCTGGTTGTTTCCGGCTGCATCATGATGCGTGTTTGCCACTTGGACACCTGCCCTGTTGGTGTTGCCACGCAGAACCCCGAGCTTCGCTCCCGGTTCAACGGCAAGCCCGAGTTCGTGGTCAACTTCTTCGAGTTCCTCGCAGAAGAAGTCCGCGAAATCCTGGCCGAGCTCGGATTCCGCAGCCTGGAAGAGGCAATCGGCCACGCCGAAGTCCTGGACACCCGCGAAGCGATCAACCACTGGAAGGCCGAAGGGCTGGACCTCGATCCCATCCTGCATGGGCTCGAGTTCGACGACGATGTGCCGTTGCGCAACATGACCGGCCAGAACCACGAGCTGGACAAGCACTTTGACCAGCGGCTGATCACCATGGCGCAGGAAGCACTCAGCGACCGCATGCCCGTCAAGATCACCTTGGACGTCATCAACACGGACCGTTCCGTGGGTACGATGCTCGGCCACGTGGTGACCAAGACGTTCAGCACCGATGTGCTGGCGACCGATACGATCGATGTGACGCTGAACGGTACTGCCGGCCAGTCCCTCGGGGCTTTCCTGCCTGCCGGTATCACGCTGCGCATGTTCGGCGACTCCAACGACTACGTCGGCAAGGGCCTCTCCGGTGGACGGATCATCGTTCGCCCGGATCGCACCAACGTGTTCCAGGCGGAGCGCAACGTCATTGCCGGCAACGTGATCGGTTATGGCGCCACCAGCGGTGAAATGTTCCTGCGTGGCCAGGTTGGCGAACGCTTCCTGGTCCGTAACTCCGGTGCGACCGCCGTCGTCGAAGGTATTGGCGATCACGGTTGCGAATACATGACCGGTGGCCAGACACTGATCATCGGCCGTACCGGCCGCAACTTCGGTGCCGGCATGTCCGGTGGTACTGCCTACGTACTGGACCTGCAGCCTGAGCGCGTCAACAAGATGGCCCTCGATACCGGTGAACTCCAGCTCCTGGAGCTCGACGCCGAGGACCGCGACATCGTTCACGGCCTGCTGACCAAGCACGTCGAGGAAACCGAATCCGTCCTGGCCGGCCGTCTGCTCGAGAACTTCGACGACACCGCCGCCCGCATCACCAAAGTACTGCCGCGCGACTACGCCGCAGTCCTGCAAACCCGTCTCGACGCCATCGAAGAGGGCCTTGACCCCGATGGCGAAGAAGTATGGTCTCGAATCCTGGAGGTAACCGGTGGCTGATCCACGCGGATTTCTGAAAGTCCGGCAGCGCGAGACGCAGCCACGCCGTCCCGTTCCCGTCCGCATCATGGACTGGAAAGAAGTTTACGAAGCCCAGGAAAAGGGCGTCCTGAAGAGCCAGGCGGGACGCTGCATGGACTGCGGCGTGCCGTTCTGCCACCAGGGTTGCCCGCTGGGTAACCTCATTCCCGAGTGGAACGACCTCGTGTGGCGGGACAAGGGTGAAGAAGCTATTGAGCGCCTTCATGCCACGAACAACTTCCCGGAGTTCACCGGCCGTCTTTGCCCTGCACCCTGCGAAGCGTCCTGCGTGCTGGGGATCAACCAGCCTGCCGTGACCATCAAGCAGGTTGAGGTTTCGATCATCGACCAAGCCTTCGACAACGACTGGGTTCAGCCCCTTCCTCCCACACGCCTCACCGGCAAGACGGTGGCTGTGGTTGGTTCCGGTCCCGCCGGCTTGGCCGTGGCACAGCAGCTGACCCGAGTGGGCCACACTGTTGCCGTGTACGAGCGCGACGACAAGATCGGCGGCCTGCTCCGCTACGGTATCCCCGACTTCAAAATGGAGAAGGAACAGGTTGACCGTCGCCTGGAACAGATGAAGGCCGAAGGCACGCGCTTCCGGACCGGCGTCGCTGTGGGTACTGATGTGACCTGGGAGCAGCTGCGACGCCGTTACGACGCCGTTGTTGTCGCCACCGGCGCCACCGTCCCGCGTGACCTGCCCATCCCGGGCCGTGAGCTTGAGGGTGTCCACTTCGCCATGGATTACCTTGTTCCGTCCAACCGCAAGGTGGCGGGGGAGAACCCTGAGAACCACATCGATGCGCGCGGCAAGCACGTTGTCATCCTTGGTGGTGGCGATACCGGTGCTGACTGCATCGGCACCGCCCACCGCCACCAGGCTGCCTCGGTGACCACGCTCGCGATCGGCAAGCAGCCGCCCGCCGAACGCGCCACCCACCAGCCGTGGCCAACGTTCCCCACCCTTTTCGAGGTCGCCAGCGCCCACGAAGAAGGCGGCGAACGTACCTACCTTGCATCAACCGTTGAGTTCGTTGGAGAAAACGGCAAGCTCACCGGCGTTAAAGTTGCTGAAACCGAGTTCGTGGATGGCAAACGCCTGCCCAAGGCCGGTACAGAACGAATCATTCCAGCTGACCTTGTGTTCTTGAGCCTGGGCTTTACCGGTGCTGAGCCGGCAGGTATCACGGAGCAGGTCAGTGCAGAATTCGACGGTCGGGGCAACGTTGCCCGCGACGGCTACTACATGACGAACACTGAGGGAGTGTTTGTTGCCGGTGATGCCGGACGTGGCCAGTCACTGATTGTGTGGGCCATTGCGGAAGGCCGTGCGTGCGCGGCTGCAGTGGACAGGTTCCTGATGGGAAGCACCATCCTCCCGGCACCGGTCGCCCCCACCGACCGGGCGATAGCGGTCTTATAGCGCCGGCAGGAACACTTCTTTTACTCAATCAGCATGACTACTTAGGGTAGGTATATGAGACGCGCGAAAATTGTGGCAACTTTCGGCCCGGCAATCTCCAGCTTCGAGAACACCCTCGCGGTGCTGGAGGCCGGCGTTGACGTTGCTCGCATGAACATGAGCCACGGCGACTACTCCGTGCATGACACCACCTACGAAAACGTCCGCAAGGCCGCCGCCCAGCTTGGCAAGCCCGTGGCCATCATGGCCGACCTCCAGGGACCCAAGATCCGCCTGGGTCGGTTTGTTGACGGCCCGCACGAGCTGGCCGTGGGCGACACTTTCACCATCACCACCGAAGACGTCCCGGGCACCAAGGACATCTGCTCCACCACGCTGAAGAGCCTCACCGAAGACGTCAACGTGGGCGACGCCCTGCTCATTGACGACGGCAAGGTGGCTCTGCGGGCCCTCGAGGTTGACGACGTCAAGGTTGTCACCACCGTCACGGTTGGTGGCAAGGTCTCCAACAACAAGGGCATCAACCTGCCCGGTGTTGCCGTCAACGTCCCCGCATTGAGCGAAAAGGACGAGGACGACCTCCGTTGGGCCCTCAAGCGCGGCGCCGACCTCATTGCCCTCTCGTTCGTGCGTGATGCCTCTGACATCAAGCGCGTCCACGAGATCATGGATGAAGAAGGCCGCCGTGTGCCGGTGATCGCCAAGATCGAAAAGCCGCAGGCCGTGGAGCAGCTCCACGAAATCATCGACGCCTTCGATGCCATCATGGTTGCCCGTGGCGATCTCGGTGTTGAATTGCCGCTCGAAGAGGTGCCGATCGTCCAGAAGCGCGCCATTGAACTGGCACGCCGTTGGGCCAAGCCGGTCATCGTGGCAACCCAGGTCCTGGAATCCATGATCGACAACCCGCGTCCGACGCGCGCCGAGGCTTCCGACTGCGCCAACGCAGTTCTCGACGGCGCCGATGCAGTCATGCTCTCCGGCGAAACCTCTGTGGGCCAGTACCCCATCGAAACCGTCAAGGTCATGGCCCGGATCATCGAATCCACCGAAGTCCACGGCCTTGAGCGCGTCCCCCCGCTGGGAACCAAGCCCAAGACCCGCGGTGGCGCCATCACCCGTGCCGCCGTCGAAATCGCCGACCAGCTGGACGCAAAGTACATCTGTACTTTCACCCAGTCCGGCGACTCGGCACGACGCCTCTCGCGCCTGCGCCCGGTCAAGCCGGTCTTCGCGTTCACACCGGTTGAGCACGTCTGGAACCAACTGGCCCTCACCTGGGGCATCCAGCCGGTGCTGGTTCCCTCCGTGGGCCACACCGACGAGATGACTGCACAGGTGGACAAGAGCCTGCTGGAAATGGATCTCGTGGACGAAGGCGACCTGGTTGTCATCGCTGCCGGTTCCCCTCCAGGACAGGCCGGTTCCACGAACTCGCTGAAGGTCCACAAGGTAGGCGATCTCGCCGACACCTCCAAGACCGACGACGGTTCACGCAAGGAACCCGTTGGCCCGTGGCCTGAAAAGAAGTCGAAGGCCAAGAACTAGTTCTTTAGTTTCGTTTTGCGAAGTGGGCCCCGCCGTTTGGCGGGGCCCACTTCGTTTTTTGGGGAGTACGACGGCGGCCGCCCACCTCGCGTGAGGTGAGCGGCCGACGTCGTGTGTTGCTTTGGGTTAATTGACCTGGTTGATGATGGTTTCGGCAACCTCACGCATGCTGAGGCGACGGTCCATGGAGGTCTTCTGGATCCAGCGGAAAGCTTCCGGCTCCGTCAGGCCCATCTTGGTGGTCAGGAGGCTCTTGGCGCGCTCTACAAGCTTGCGTGTGGCGAACTGCTCCTGGAGATCGGAAACCTCGTTCTCGAGCGCCTTGATCTCCTCGTGACGGGAGAGGGCGATCTCGATGGCCGGGATCAGGTCTGCAGGGGAGAAGGGCTTGACGACGTAAGCCATGGCGCCGGCGTCGCGTGCGCGCTCCACCAGTTCCTTCTGGCTGAAAGCGGTCAGCAGCACAACAGGTGCAATGCGTGCCTTGACGATCTTCTCAGCTGCCGAAATGCCGTCCATGACAGGCATCTTCACGTCCATGAGGACAAGGTCAGGCTTGAGTTCCTCGGCCAGCTGCACGGCCTTCTCGCCGTTGTCCGCCTCGCCTACGACGTCGTACCCTTCGCCCTTCAAAATCTCGATAATGTCCAGGCGGATGAGGGTCTCATCCTCGGCTACGACAACGCGTCGGGCCGGCTGGGCTGTGGACGTGGACTCCGTCTGTTCGGTCACGGGATCTCCTTGAAAAGGTTCGGCGGGTTCATGTCCATCTTAGTGTGGACTCTTTGATGGCTGGTTTTTGTTGCATCAGCGCGCCCGGTTCTTTGAATCAGCCTATCTGCATGTAGAGTAGTTTCGCGTGCTGGGAAAGGATCGCGTTGCTCACAGAAATGAGAGCAGTCAGCGAGATTTAACTTCCCGGTAATCCGCGCCCGAGTGGCGGAATTGGCAGACGCGCTGCACTCAAAATGCAGTATCGAAAGGTGTGTGGGTTCGAGTCCCACCTCGGGCACTGTGTTGTCGCAGGTCAGGGGCCTATATGGCCCCTGACTGTGTACAAATCCCCTAAAAGTGTGTACAGCGGCGTAGCGTTTTATGCATGGCCAGCATCTCTACACGCACTAAAAAGGACGGTTCCAAGTCCTTTATGGTGCGTTGGCGGGAGCCCAAGACTGGCAAGGCCCAGGGCCTCACTGTAGCCACCGAATCCGAAGCAGAAACGCTCAAGCGACTGCTCGACGCCAATGGGCAGAACTTCGAAATCGCTCAGCATGCAATCCTTAACAACGCGAAGCGCGTACCAACTGTTGGTGAGGTTATTCAGGAACACATCGACCTGCTGATCCGTCCGTCGAGCGGGACAGTCAAGACGTATCAGACGATGCTCGATCTCCATGTGAAGAAGGTCATCGGCCACGTCCCTGTCGACAAGCTGGATTATCGGATGATCGCCTACTGGGTGAAGTCGATGATGGCCAAGGGACGGTCGCCCAAGACGATCAAGAATGTCCATGGGCTGATCTCGGCGTCGATGAACACCGCAGAGATGCTGGGCTACATCACTCGCAATCCATGCCGCGGGGTCCAGTTGCCGAGCGTTGAGAAGGCTGAGGACGAGATGATGTTCCTCACCCATGCGGAGTTCGGTTTGATCATGGACGGCATGGGGGAGCGGTACAAGGACTTCACCAACTTCCTGGTGATGACTGGGACGCGCTTTGGGGAAGCCACGGCACTGACCGTCGCGGACATTGATCTTCTGGGCAAACCGGCTACCGCTCGGATCAATAAAGCGTGGAAGCGGGATGGGCAGAATCAGTTCTACATTGGTCCTACGAAGACAGGCGCAGGCAAGAGGACTATTGGGTTGAATCCTGCACTGGTGGATCTGCTGATTCCGTTGGTGGCAGGACGCCTTGGTGGTGACCTGCTTTTCACGACACCCAAAGGTGAGCGGATTGTTCACAAGCTGTACTGGCACCACTACTGGATGCCGGCGGTCAAGGCAGCCCAGGACCGCGGCCTCCGGAAGAATCCACGAATTCACGACCTACGGCACACACACGCGTCGTGGTTGATTCAGGACGGTGTCCCTATCTTCACGATTTCGCGTCGGTTGGGGCACGCGTCCACCAGGACTACAGAGGGCGTTTATGGGCACCTCATGCCTGAGGCCCTGCAGGCTGGGGCTGACGCGACGGAGCGTTCGGTGTCGGCGTTTATGGGGTGATTAGTGGTCTCCTAGGAGGCCATGCGGTTGCGTGCTCTAGTCCCTATGAGCCGAGTGTTGGTGTTGCTTCGCTCCCGGTCATCTGTTGCCGAGCGGGAACAGGGCAATATCTCACTAATCCTGGCGATCTCCGCGATGTGCTCAGACGTAAAGACGATCTTTCCTTTGCCCCAGCAGGCGTGTGGGAAGCGCCCCGCAGCAGCGCCGTCACGTAGCCATCCTTCGCTGCATCGCATGAGGGCTGCAGCTTCAGCAGGTTCGAAAAATTCCAACTCCATGTCAATCCGATCCTGGTTGATCTTAGGTGACATTTCATGTGCTCATTTCTGAGGAAGGACATGATCGATCTCGAAGATGAAAGCTTGCTACAGTCCAGAAATGACGATTGAGCAGACCTTGGATGCAACCAAATTAACTGAATCGTGCCGAGAGATCTTCGGTGCTGAATCAACGTGGATCACAGCCAACGGGTATCCGGGAAGCCTTGCTCTCTGCATCATCGATTCCATCTTCTCCACAGGCTCCCATTACACAAGCGTGATCAATGTGGTTGATGCCTACTGTGCGATTCGAAGGGCGCAAGGCGCTGACCCTCATGGTGACGGCGTAGAAGAACTTCTGGCATCTTTCGAAGAGGTTGGTGGAAGCGCAGGGTGGGCGAAGGCTGTAGACAATCACAAGCCCGCTCACACAAAGCCTGGTGCCCTCCTAAAGGCTGAAGTTATTCATCGTGCAGCCCTGGCATTGAAGGAGCTGGAAGGCGGGGGAATCTTCACGACGGCTGACATGCATGCGGAGTTTGCCCAAGACGAAGACCTTCAGCGAATCAAGAAGATGTGGCTGCGTCTTCCAAGCCAGTCTTCGGGGGTAACGTTCAACTATCTACTTATCTTGGTGGGCTTTCAGTCAGTCAAGCCCGACCGGATGGTGATGCGCTTCATCGAAGAGCACGCTGGTTCGGAGCATCAGGGGCTAAGCACCAGCGCTGCGACAAGCTTAGTCCGCAAAGTAGCTGAGCTTTATCCAACACAGGTGAGCAAACTCGATCACGTAATTTGGCGGCATGTGTCCGGGCGAGAGGTTTTGAGTTGTGACGGAAGATCAATGGGCAGATCTTGCCAGACAACTAATCAAGGCGGCAGGGGATGACGACCCGAGTGCGACCGACTGGATCTCAGCAGTTTCAACGGCACTGACACTGCTCATTGCCGCAGTCGCCGCAGTGTTCGCTAGAGGTCAGCTAGTTGAAGCTTCGAAGGCCAGAACACAAACAAAGTCGTTGGAGCTTGAACGATCTCAGCCATACGTCGTGGCCTACCTAGATGAGAATGTTGTGGGTGGCCAGATACTTGATCTTGTAGTGAAGAACTTCGGTCAAACTGCAGGTCGAAATGTCCGGCTCTCCTTTAATCCTGTTCTGAACCGCACAGACGATGATGGTGGCGAAGAACCAGTGGAACTTCCTGGGGTCATCTCTTTCTTAGCACCAGGGCAGGAATGGCGCACAGTATTCGATTTCCTGAGCGTGCGCGCCAGCAGAGAAGACATGCCTATGACATACAAGGGAGTCGTCACTTATGAGGGGATAGATGAAGAATCACTCAGCAGCGACGTGGTAATCGATCTCCACACTTATAAATCGCGTATCTACACAGAGGTTTACGGTATCCATCATGCAGCAAGGGCGCTTCGTGACATACGGGACAACCAGAAGAAGTGGAACGAAAGCATCCATGGTGGGCTCCGGGTCTACTTCCGTGATGGTGACTCCAAGGATGAAGAGCAAGTACGCAGGAGCCGTGAGTACCGCGCACGGCGAGCGGCAGAACGCGCAGCACAAGCTGAGCACAAAGATCCGGCAACAAATTTCGCCGATGATAGCGACCCGTCCGAGTAGGTTTGGGGCACCCCCGGTCAAAGGTTCCATGGCGGTTGTACGGCACAATTAGCCCGTGGATGCATCTCTTTGGAATCTTTTGGGGCAGTTCGCTTCTGTCTTTGCTGCCGTGGCTGCGGCTGTACCCTTCGTCGCTGCCCTGCGGAGCTGGTACCAGCGCGGCATTGGAAGCCGGAGAGATTTGAAGCGACGGTTGACCCAGATGATCGTGGGAGTAACGAGTGACCATGTCAGATCACTCTTCGGCGTCCCGATCATGCAGCAGCTGGCTCCTGGAGTAGAAGGTCGCACGGACTATGTCTTCATGACCAATCACGCGTGGATTGTCGCTCGGATACGAGATGGAGCCGTCGAAGAATGGTCAGTCACTGTAACGGACCGGAAATTCAAGATTGATCTCCGCGATCTAACTCGGGGATTGGTCGAAGGAACCTTGGGGCACGCGATGTTCGCTGACGTGGTGAAGAAGTCAAGTGGTGTTTACGAGGAGCGAGGCGCGGCCACATATTCCTACACTGAAAGTCGATACTTTGGACGACCCTCTGGGTACCAGACGTTTGTTTTCATGTACAACCAAGAGGGCATCGGTACGTTCGTGGAGAGCGGTCAGCGAATCGTGGCTTCCGGGGTATTTGCGGGGGTCAGCAATAATTCAGAGGGAGACGTTGATCGGCTTGAAGAGACTCGTCAAGGCACCGTGGTGAACACGTTCTATGCATGTGGCCCAAGTAACTCTACTTTGCCGGGTGGAGCAGCAATGTGGCCTGTGGTTAATCGGGACCGTGTGTCGCCTCTGCGTGGAGCACCTTCGGAGAGGAAGAAGTGGCTCAAGAAGAGGGCAACACCCGGCGAGAGGTTTCGCAACAAGACGAAGGGTAGCTAGACCCGCCGACTAGGATGCGCATGTCCGACCTCACCGGCTTAAACAACAGACAGTTTCAGACATTGGCTTCAGGAGCGTACTAAGCCTCGCAGCACCCTGGACGGGTACAAGCCCTCCGAAGCTCGTATGTGGTTACGGCCCGAAGGATCAAACCGCTCACTGGTCATTTTGGTGCAGACTTCGGATCTGTTGAATCGGGTAAAGACGCTGAATGCGATCAGCGAAGAGGTCAATGTTGCTGTCACCGTAAGAGTTAAGCAGCGACGTTCTGTATCATCCGGCCAGGTTCAAAGCACGACGCGAGATCTCGTCTCGGTAGTCCAGATCCCTTAGGGGCTTAAGTCTCCATCGATTCGCCCATGTGAACTGGTTAACCTGGGAAGGAAGGTTGAACGCCACTTTGGCGTCTTCCTGATTCGTCCGAGTTAGCTGCATTGAGCCGCACTCCGCATGGCAAGAAGTCAGTTCGTGTTTGCCACCTCTACGGCGGGGAACGCCGGTGGCTGGACGACCTCGGCGCGGAGCGCGTCGCTGCGGTGACTCTGGGGTCTCAGAGCGAGCTGTTGCCTCGATGGTTGACGTGGATGGGATTGGCATTGGGGATCACCAGTCCAAAGCTGACTACGTAATGGCGGCGTTCGCCTATCCGGAGGACCAGTTTGCTCATTCACCGCCCTCGGCGCTTGCTGCGGTCTGGACATGTCCAAAGCCTGGGCGTTCAATGGAATTGAGGGTTCGCCGAATGCCCAACACCAGCGATTCTGTGCGGGGCTACCCACGAACCGACGGAAAAACGCATCACTGGGGATGCCATGAACAACGATCCATATAGGTCAGGACGATCACCGGCGGAACGCGCAGCGAGTGCCTTCGGTTCGTTAGCGCTTCCGAATCACCTGAGTCTGGAGCGCCTCGTCGGGGTGGTCGAGGGCGTACGGCATCGCCCCATACAAATTGAAGCTGCCGGAGCACTGAATGGTGGATCAGTCTGCGGTTTGTGGCTGTCCACGGACGACGTCGAGATAATCTTGCACGCGGTCAGTCCATCTGGGCTTCATCGGCAACAGTTCGTCCTGCACGAACTCGGACACATGGTCTTGAGGCACGACGAACTAGTCGTCGCGGCCGACTACGTTGAGGTCCTCTTTCCGAACCTTTCGGTGGGACT
The DNA here is from genome assembly GCF_059759005.1 of Paenarthrobacter sp. GQ52. Classification (NCBI taxonomy): domain Bacteria; kingdom Bacillati; phylum Actinomycetota; class Actinomycetes; order Micrococcales; family Micrococcaceae; genus Paenarthrobacter; species Paenarthrobacter sp. GQ52. The sequence goes on along the minus strand of NZ_JCAXEJ010000013.1, from coordinate 12,125 downwards.
GGTAACCCGTGCGTTGGCCCGGAGCAGCTTCACTGATGACCTGGAAGCCGCCGCGGAATCGCTCGCGGATCTCTTCGCAGCAGCAATCAGGAACAGTGCAAGGGAACCAAGGTCCTTCGAGAAGGTCTTCGAATGATCCAGATAGTGGCCGCGGCTTTGATTTGGCTACTCGTCGTTTGCCTGTTGCCTGGAATCAGGAGACGGCGCGATCACAGCGTGCTGACGGCCGCGATCACGATTTCAATCGCACTGACGCTCAACATCGATCAGGTCTACTTGGGCGTTGATTCCGTCCTGGGTGGTCGTAACTTCGTGGACCTGTTGGCCAACATATCTATGGTCGTGGGCATCTACTTTCTCTCGAGAGCTATCATCCGAGCGGCCACACCGGACGAGAGGGTCGAGAAACGAGACAGTGCTGGCATGATTCTCTTGGGATCGGTGATCGCGGGCCTTACAGCCAGCTTCAGCGCCATCGTCACCCAGGGGAGCTCCACTCGTTTCATGGTGGATTACGGTGACCAGTGGCCTGCCGCCCTCTACTCATCCATCCAGTTCGTATACATCGGCTACGTGGTTGGCGTTACCGGTGTTACGTGTTTCCGCTTTCGCGGTGACATGTTTAGGCCCTACTTCCGTACGGCATTTACGTGCATCGGGGTTGGCTGCGTCTTTGCCGTTCTCCTTGTAATTCTGGTGCTGGTCATGGACATTCTGCATCTGCAAGGGCGCCTGGATGCTATGCGTGCGATCTCGCCTATTTATGATGCGGCCATCGTTGCCGCCATGACCTTCCTGTGCGTAGGTCTGGCCATCCCGCCCGTGGCGCGTAAAGTTCTCCGCCATAAGCAATCCGCGACCGAGGAGGAGTTGGTCAAGGGACTCTCGAAAATTTGGGAAAAGACAACAAAGAAGCGGCAAGACGTTCGGCTCGTGCGAGGCACCGAAATGATCAGCCAACAGGACCCGGCACAGAGACTCCATAGAATGCTTGTTGAAGTACAGGACGCACTGTTAGTCGAGCCCGGTTTAGGCAGCTCCTTGGACATCCATGACCTCAATGTTCTGAACGCTGCAGAGAATTACCTGGCGGGACCGATCGTGCGCCAAGTTCCAGTTCGTCGACGGAAAGGGGAACGGGCGACATGACGGATGATGCCACTTCCTCCGAAACCCCTCAGACCAGATTGGCGCGAAAGCTCAACCTTCTTCTTGACCTCTATGAGGCCAAGGGATCGGAGGCGTTGACCTACCCCGAGATCAATCGGCATATGAGTCAGCGTGGAACGCCACTTTCCCGCTCCCGCTGGGCGTACATGCGCAGCGGCGACAGCTCACTGGCGACCGATCCCATGCTGCTTCGCAATCTTGCAGAGTTCTTTGGAGTGGACCGTGACTACCTCTTAGACGATGCCGGCGAGATACCAAAGCTTGTAGACGCTCAGCTGGAACTTCTTCGTACCCTGCGTGAGTCACGTGTGCGGAACTTCGCAGCTCGTCAGCTGCAGGGAATCTCTCCGGAAACCCTGGTGCGGCTCCGCCAAGTGATCGACGATCGAAAGAGGGCCCCGGGGGTGGACGATGCCGACAGCAACCAGTCGTAGGGCTTTAACGGTTGGAGTTCTCGCTTCAACCGGAATTTTGTTAGCAGGCGTCGCCGGGGCAGCGTACTTCGCTCGCCAGGTTGTAGTGCCGAAATACATCCGTCGCGAGGATTTGGACGTTCGGGCCGTGCACACCTATGGAGACGGGTCTCTCGAAATCGAACTTCCCGCTACGGAACAAACGAAAGCGCCGGGACGATATAGCTTTTGGTATGAGCAGGGGACAGGGCATGCATGCCTCGGACCGGTCGTTGAGTTACACCCCGACCGGAGCACAGTCATCCGAGGGGTTGAGCGAGTGGACTCGGGGGAGCTCAAACAAGCCAAGTCAGGTATCTGGAGTGGGTACGTTTACTCGAAACCGGAGCAACTTGGACTGCCGTATCAGGATGTTGGGATTCCAGTCGACAACGGTGTCGCCCCAGCGTGGAGATTTGACCCGTCCGCTGGTGTCGTGACTCCCGGAGCGTGGGCCATTCACATCCACGGAATGGGCGGCAAGAGGGCTGGGACTCTTCGCGGCATACCCCTCGCAAGGAGTCTGGGACTGACGTCGCTGGTTGTTTCGTTCCGCAACGACGGCGACGCCCCGCCGTCGTATGATGGCCGCTTCAGTCTCGGCCAGGCCGAATGGCGTGACGTCGAGGCCGGCATCAACTACGCCATTTCTAATGGCGCTGAACGCATTGTCCTTTTTGGGTGGTCACTGGGTGCTTCCATCGCACTTCAAGCAGCGGCCATGTCGCCGAATTCCTCGCGAGTAGCCGGGATGGTTCTCGACGCGCCAGTCTTCGACTGGCGAACGACCCTAGCAGCGAACGCCAAGGCTGCCGGACTTCCGCGGCCACTTGTGAACCTGGGCTTCACCATTCTTCGGTCCAAGGCCCTCCGGTGGGTGACTGGCCTTGCTGAACCGATATGTCTTGATTCCCTGGATTGGCTGGCGCGAGCGACTGAATTGAACAAACCTGTCCTCGTACTCCATGGAGAGAAGGACGACACAACGCCCTTTGAAGCATCCAAGAAAGCTGCCAGTCTGAGGCCGGACCTAGTCAGATTGGTGGAGTTTGAATCTGTGGGCCACTCTCTGGAGTGGAATGTCGACCCCGAAAAGTGGGAGCGATCGGTCGAGGAGTGGTTCTACGGTCTCCCTCTGGCTGGCTCTAGTCTTGAACCAACGGGAGGGCAGTCGTAGGAGGCATCTGCACTGAGTATTGGGCCGCTAGGTCAATGAGCTGACACTCGACGAGTGAGGCGTGAGCGGAGTAACGCTCGTCGGCCAAAGCCTGAATGTAGCCAGCCGACTCAAGGACGAGGAGATGACGCCGAACCGTCGCGCGGGAAGCCCGTAGTCCTGACGCCAAGACGCCAGGGGTTGATGGCCCACTTCTGATAAGGAAGCGAAGGATCTGGCTCCGTGTTCGGTTCATCAAGATGGATGTCGACATTCAAACCACGGCTCAGGTTTGGGGATGCTTGCTGTAGACGGGTCTACAGCAACAGGATACGCCTCATGTAGGCAGCGGACTAGATTCAAGGTGGGGTTGATTGTTTAGTCACTGCGCTCGCGGAATACTGATGGCAACGCAGCAGTATTTCTATTGGAACGAGGCAGTGGAGCATGCCGGCAAAAGACGCTAGCCGCAACGGAGAGTTGTCACCACAGGTGACCCTTGCGCGCCGGCTAAACCTGCTGCTCGACGTCGTTGTAGCCGAGAGGGGTTCGCCCGTCACTTTCAGGGAGATTGAGGCCGGACTCCGGTCTCGAGGAATCAAGATCTCTCGAGCAAGATGGTTCTACATGAAGGATGGAACAGGACGCCTGGTCAGCGATCCGCAGCTGCTTGCCGCTATCTGCGAGATGTTCGACGTCGATCCCTCCTATTTGCTGAACGGCGTCGAAGGCGACGTTCCCGAACGAATCGACTCGCAGTTGGAGTTTGTGAAGTCTCTGAGGGCAGCCCGGGTGAAGTCATTCGCTGCTAGGACGCTCGGGGACGTCTCGCCGGAGACGCTTCGCGCAATCTCCGAGTATCTGAACAAAGACATCGACTTGCACCCGAATGGGGAGCGTGCCGCGGCTACTCCTCCAAGACATACCGGAGATGGGCGTCCAGCAACTCCTTGATGCGGGCAGAGTTCGCTGAGTAGCGAGGAGACCGGCCGTGGCGCCGTCCGGCCTCCACATCGACCTCAATGGCGCCGACCTGTTCAAGGGCTATGAGGTGTTTGGCGACGCTGGGTTCGCCGGCGCTGACCGCAGCGACGATGTCCCCCCTGGACGCAGGACCATTTGCCGTCAGGAACCTCAGAATCTCATTCCTTGATCGGTTCCCGAACGTCGCCACGGCGTCTTCAACCTCAGGCGACCAGGCGTCGTCGTGAGGCTGCGTGATCCGTGGCATGGCTCCATTCTTACTGAACAACATGCAAAAAGTAAGAACTGGGATCTTGACGATACTTTAATTATCTTCGACAATATTCTTTAGAAGCTTGTGTTGTGGTCAGTGTCGTCACTGCCACGTTGAGTCGCCACGTCTGGTGGCGCTGGAGATATTCGAATCCGTTAGTCGAAGCGGTGAGAGCCATGAGCCTGGAACACCTGGCGGGCAACGCTGAAATAGAGAACGCAAATTCATCCCCAGTGGACTTTTCGCTGCTGAATCCGGTGACACCGACCCTGCGAGTTTCCGTCGACCAAATGATGGGAGCGGTCGAAGGCGTGCGTCGCTACGTCATCTCGCACTTGGCTCGGATCGGCCGCTCATGCGATGTGGACGATGTCATGCAGGACATCAGGATGGCAGTCTGGGACGGGGTGGCACGCGGAAACTACCGGCAGATCCCTGGGGTTCCGTTCGAAGCCTGGGTGCAAGGCGTAACCGGGAATGTCTGCGCAGCGCACGTCCGCAGGGAACTCGGCCACAAGACGCTGCCGCTGCTTTTGGATCCGGGCAACGGTGAGAGCCCGGACATTCTCCAGCAGCTAACAGTGCTGGTCGTGTCCCGTGATTACCGCGAAGCCGAGGAGATCATCGATCAAGAATGGGCGCACATGGTTCTGGGGCTGACTCGGGCCGCTGTGTCAGCTCCGGTATGGCGCCTGGCAGTGGGCAGCCTGACCGAGCCGCGACGATACGCCCCTCCATCGCCCCAAGACCGTCGCCGCTGGAATGCAGTCACCGCGGTTCGGCAGACTGCAAAGACGATAAGCCAAGCGTTGGATGTAGATCCTGAAGCTGTGCACGACATGCCCGGTCTATGCCGGCAGGCCGTTGGTTGTCTGCCGAGTCCGCTGCTGCGGGGAGTGGCCGAAGCAATCGTTGTGCCTGAACATCACGGCGTCGAACGGCAGGTTGCCATCGCCGCTGTTGCCGAGGAGTTCAAAGTGACTGCTCGATATGTGGCAGTTCAAATCGGCACGGCCCGTCGCCTGTACCAAACGGCATGGAGAGTCATTCGCAGTTCCATGACTTCGGCTGTTTGAGTCATGTTGCTCATTGGCGAGCTGCGCATGAACAGGCCAGGAGGCAAACATGGTTGAGTCCCTTTGGCATGGGCGAACAACGCGTCGGTGGGCGTTTGGCTTAGCACTGGCGGCCATCCTAGGCGCCCTCATTGTCGTTCTGGTCGCACCGCGGGAGTCCCCGTCTACGAAAGGGGCGGGTGTCCCATCGGCTGAATCTTCGACGCCGCGGGATCTGCCGAGCATTTCCCCGACTACTACAGCGAAACCGAAGTCAGCTCCGCTCGCCAAGGTGCCGGCGCCCATTCCGCCTGTCACGGCCGATTATCGGGCGCTGGCTTCCGCGGCCGCCGTGGCAATCTATAGCTGGGACACCCGTAGTTCGTCCTATTCTGATGTGTACGCTCGAATTCGGGGTTGGTGGTTCGTCCTCCCTGATGGATCAAATCCGTTGGCCGTCCTGGTCCAGGAGTTTGAAGCGACGGGCATAAACGCGGGGTCCTTCGCTTCGCTTGCGGGCCAAGGTGCCTACAGGGTGGCTACGTTCGAATCCATGGCATGCGACAACGAACTTGTAAAAGTTCGCGAACGGCCGGCTCCGTGGGCGGGGCTTCACGTCTGCACGGTTCGTCTCAAGGTCATCGACCAGACAGTCAGTAGCAGCAATTCGTACACAGCGCCGGTCAGTGTCATGGCCAATTGCCCGCCCGCAGCGACCGCCCCTCCTGATCGATGCCACATGGTCGGCTTCTATGCCTCGACTAGCCGGATCGTCTACTGATGCCGCATCCGGCTATCGCGCTAGCCAGGCGCCGAACGCTCTTGCGGGCCGCAACCGCCGTCGTTCTCGTCATCGTGCTTTCCCTAAGTGTTGTCGTCAGTGCAGTTGCTATAGCCCGGGCGGGCGACAAGCCGGAATCACCCGTCGGGTGTGTGTCAAGCAGCGGCGCAGTCAGACAAAGCGTTCTCGAGAACAGTGGATCTCGGCCGGATGGTCAAGCTGTCGGACTCTCCGCAGGGCAGATTGCTGTGGCACAGGGGTACATTTCCGTCGGGAAGCAACTTGGCGTCCCTCGGGAGGCGATGGTGATCGCCATAATGATGTCTCTCCAGGAGTCGACCCTCCGGATGCTCGCCAACGCGAACGTCCCTGCGTCATTACAGTTTCCTCATGACGGGGTTGGGAGTGACCACGACTCTGTAGGTTCGGCACAGCAGCGGCCGGCGGCTGGATGGGGAACCGTTGCAGAGCTGATGGATCCTTCATACAACGCACGGGCATTCTATGGAGGGCCGTCTGGACCGAATCAAGGTAGTCCTCGAGGTTTGCTGGATGTGCCAGGCTGGTCTGCCATGAGCAAAGGGCAGGCTGCCCAATCAGTTCAAGTTTCAGCGTTTCCAGAGCTTTATGCCCGATGGGAACCGCAGGCGACAGCCATCGTTTACCTGCTCCAGGGTGTCACCACAGTCCCGACGTGCAGTGCGGTGGAGAGCGGCGAGCCTAATCCGGTGTCTGCGGAAGGTTTGTCTCAAATCAGGCAGGACATTCTGCGCTTCACCCAGGCAGGGTTGGGCGGTGCTTACGTCTGGGGTGGAACGGCATTCAAGGCCTGGGACTGCTCCGGATTCGTGCAGTGGATCTATCGGCAGGTTGGGATCGAATTGCCGCGTGTGGAGCAGTGGCGGGTCGGGCGAATGACGGACAGCCCACAGATAGGGGACCTTGTCGTGCAGAACCCACAAGGTCCGTACAACTGGGGGCACGTGGGCATCTATGCGGGGAACGGGATGATGTACAGCGCGCTCAACCCGTCCGCTGGGACGCTGCTGCATCCAATTGATTGGAACCCGGGCAGTGCCTATTTTGACCTTCTCTAGAATTAGAGTGGCTGTAACTCTATCGTTCTTCGATGACTACCTGACGATTGGGCTCAGAGAGGAGCCCGCTATCGGCGCATAATCCTCTGCAAGGAACCTATGGGTTTTCAGCAAGTGACTTCGAGGGTATCGGCGGTGTCGAACCAAGAGTCCATTAGGCGATCCCGGTTCCTGGCCTTGGCGTGTCCTCCCAATGACTGCGGTGAGGCGCTGGTCTCCTTACCAATACACTCGGCAAGAAGAAGGGCACCATTAAGCTGAATCCTCCGGGCCGGAAGGGTGTTAGTAGATTCGTTCGTCTTGACGGCGATGCAGATGCGACATCTCCCTGTTTAGCAGGGGAGTGGCAGCCAGGCCGATGAAGGACTCGGCACGCCGTCGTTGGCGCCCGCATAGGATCGCGCGCCGTCACACACTTTGTGGGGGCGCGTGAAGAATTTCAATCCGGGCGCTTTGAGAACCCGTAGCCCGGGGGCGCTCCGCGACCTCTAGAGACCTCGAACTAATAAATGCCGGGTTGGGCGGTTCCCTTGGTGGGAGGCTGGGGAAGGGCGAGTAGCCTGCATACATATCGCTCTAGTTGCATACCACGTTGGCCGACGGTTTCCCTGCGAAGCCTCGGTGACTATTCGAATCCTTGACACCGATTACCGAGGCAATAGTCGCCTCAGCACGCAGATGAAACACCGAAAGCGTTGTTTCCCATAGATTCAAGGCTTGGGTGAGATCAGGTCTGCCGGAACAGACTTCCGACCGGTGGAATTCTGAGGTCTGCAGGTACTAGAAATTCGGCACTGGTACTAGCTCTTCCCCCAAATCCGGCCAGTTCCAGAGTTGGAGCAATTCGGGACGAATGTCGCTTTCCAACAAAATTGTGACCTGCGCGAAGGTGAAAGGGTTCGCGATCTCTCCGCCGCTCAGTAGGCCAACCACCTGTCCGTCCATAGTATGCGTGAATCCTAGGAGGTCGTGGGTCCTTAGCAACGCCCGTCGGATAACTTCCAAGATATTCAGATCTTTGGATGAACGTGGAAGTTCATCTGTAATTCTTCTAAGACGGTAAATTCTTCGGACTCCATATTGTTCGCCAATCGTGGAGTGTTCTCTGTCCAGCATCATTTGGCCGAACTCAGAATCCCAGAGTCGATCGATTAGTTCAGCACTTGAGATATCCCAATGAACTTCTGATGCAATACTCAGCTTGTGCCTTCGGCCGCGATAGAGGCCGATTTGGCAAGTGCTTCCATCAAAAACCGACTTCTGATGAATGTTTATGTTACGGGCGCGAGTCAGCGCTGGAGCATACTCATTGACTGCTATCCCCTTCGGGATGGTCGCTAGATGCTTTTTCCAATCTGCCCAGCGCCTATTAGCTTCGAGCTCTTTGGTCAAGATCTCCGAAATCGATCCAAATGCGGAAAGGAAGGCGCCTAGTGAATAGCGAAACTTCTGTGGATCATGATATCCAGCCTCCATTTGGCTAGCAAAGTACACCGCCTCCTTGAAGCGATCCTCGGTGCCCGGGATCAGGCAGCCGTTGACTGAGTCGGCATAAATGCACTGACGTGATCGGAAGCCTTTGGAAAAGAACGCATCGTATGCTCCAAATAGGTTGCTCATCACACCCGCCCAGCCTTGAATTTTCTCGTTCGTTTTCTGACCATACCTCTTGGTCCACTTGATTTGAGAAGGCTGGGATGTGTCGCAGCCAAGCAGCCTAGGCAAAGCAGGTCGCTAAGCACGACTTTCCCTCCGCTCCAGGCTCGCTGGGGGCGTCTCCGACGCTGCCTTCATTCTTGCGGCGAAAGCATCTAAGTGCCGCCATCATGCCCGCAGATCGGAGGGATGAGCCGGTTTTATGCTTCAGTGCATTTTGCCCGAAGCGTTAGGCCCCTCATCGCTGTCCAAGTCGGCTGCTCTCTGAGGGGCTGATTTATGGTCCCAGTTAAATCTGCGAGAATCACTTTATGGGTGACCGCGCTGCATCTGACGAGCACTACGTCCTGGACCTATGCGACAAGATTCTTGGCCTTAGTGGCAATCGTCAGGCGACGTTTGATTGGCTCCGCGGCGACGTTTCTGCCGCGCGTCCCATCGGCGCCAGGCTCCCAGTTGACAGCTATTGGCCGGATCTCGCGCTAGTCATAGAGTTTCAGGAGGAGCAGCATACGCGGCCTTCGCCGTTCTTCGATCGACGACAGACCATATCTGGCGTCGATCGCGGCGAGCAGCGCCGCCTCTACGACGAGCGCAAGCGTCTGCTCATTCCCATGCACCGTTTGCGCCTTGTGGTCATCGCTAAATCCACATTCGTCGTCAAATCGAAGCGGATACTACGCGATCACGCGCGGGATATCGCCGTTCTCCGCGGGCACCTCGGCTGTGAGCAGCCACATGATTTACGTTCGGACACCGCTGCTACCCTCTGAGGTGCGGCCGCATCGATCACAAGGCGCCTGCAGCGCTTCACCTTCCAGGACTTTCATCTAACGATCCAACAATGGCTGGTGCCTGGTGTCACATAAATCATCGTTGCTGGTGACGTGAGCAGGGCACTAGGGCGGTCACCGCGGCTCTAAATTCCGCCGGTGGCGCTGACCCTGACATACTGCACCAATGGGGAAACCTTCTGACCACGAGGCAGCAGACATCAAGATCCACCCGGCAGTTGCGAGCTTGATGAGCTCGGCGTCCAGATGGATGGAGGACGCTCTAAAAGCTTGGGCGGAAGACGACTACGCAAAAGTGGCGGTGCTAGCCCCTTTGGCTGTGGAGCACCTGGGCAAAGCGGCCCTTTGGATGACGAACCCGGTTCTAATCGTTCCACTAAGCCCGGATGCGGAACACTCTCTCATAAGTCTGGCCACTAAACCTGATATTTCGGACCCTCGTCTCCGAACTGTAAGTCTGGCCGTGCTGCTTCGACGCCTCGAGCAGATTCTTGGCGTGCTGCCAATCGACAAGAAGAGACGCGGCCGCATGGTGGAAATCCGTAATGGGGCCATGCATGTCGGGTCTCCGAGCGAGTCGCGTCACGTGCTTCTGGATTCTTTGGCTCTATGCAAAACGCTTCTGGAACAATTAGAGGAGGATCCCAAGATCTTCTACGGTGATCACTATTGGACCGTACGCTCTCTCTTGGAGGAAAAACTCTCCGAGGCTGGTCACCGAGTTGCAGCAAAACGCGCACGTGCGCGCAATCACCTCAATGCCCTCGAAATTCGGCTTGGAGAGGTCATATTCCAAGAGGCCACCGATAAACTAGAGGAGCAAGCTGATGCTTTACTCAGCCCAGAGGACTTCGGGAGCGGTTTCTCCAGCGTGGATTGGGCGTGTCCCGAATGCGGTTCGAAAGGACGACTGTTCGGGAGGATTGACGGCGATCCGGAAGCCGATTGGGATGTAGAACCACTCGGAAATGGTCTCTATGAACCAGTCTTGGCGGGCGTCTACTGGAAACTTACTTTTCATCCTGAGACCTACGTCTGCAACGTGTGCAGGCTCGAACTGCATGGAACGGAAGAACTAAGCGAAGGTCAGCTGCCCGCATCCCGCTATGACGTCTCACAGGAAGACCTGGGCGAAGAAGCTTACAACAGGCTCATCGAATCATTCGAGTTCGACCACGAGAATTTGTAGGTCCGATTAGCGGCTGCACTTCAGCTAGTGTTTGTCGGTACCTCGACGGTCGATTGATTCCTCAGCCGAGAGAAAGTCGTGGAGTGTTGTCAGCTGTCCCAAGACTTCGTCATAGGTAACGAGACGAACACTTGACAGGTGTTCTCGATACAAATCAAATGATTTTTTCTTGTCATCAGTGTCGAGCTCCTTGGCGAGCCCTGCAATAACGAAGCAGCGAGGAGCGTTGCTTATCCAGGAAACATCGCCTGTCCGCTGTTTCGTAGCCATCTCATGGCGCGTTAGCTGTAGCGCCTGATCGAGGACTTGAGTTACTGCCTCAGCAATCTCGGACTGTACTCCGTAGACGCCCTGCCGATATGGCCTTCTTTTCATTAGTGTGGTCGATGGTTTCTTGATCTCCACTAAAGCTGCGTTGTTAGTCAGTGCATTCTTGAGCACGTAATCGGCGATCTTCTTTCCTTTGGCTGCGTTGGAACCATCGCCTATTGGAACTTGAGCATCTATGAACATCGTCGGGCCGCCAAACAAAAGTTGTAGGGCGAAAATGTTCTCCTCGAAGAATTGCTGCCACCAGTTCTCTTTATGCTGAGCATCAAGCGCCACTTCGTACGATGCTATGAGCTGCTCTAGATTGACTAAGCTGATGTTGCGCTGTAGTCGCGCCATTTTTTCCGGGGCCTCGGAAGCAATCTGTGGCGCGAATTCGGAGGTTGCATTGACCAACGCGTCCTGTTCCTCGCCGTTAAGCGGCTCCTGACCTGCGGCGACCTTGGTCATCCACTTCGATGTTTCAAGATTTCCGAGCGAGAGGCACCGAGGTTTCAGGCCGAGCACGTCTGCAAGATCATTGTGGGCATAGGTCTCCTTAACCCGGCGGATTCCGCGGTTGCCGCGGTCCCTGATTCGTCGCAGCTCTGTTCGTAGGGCGTTGAACCTGGTGAAGCTGATTAAGAACTTATCCTTGACGACTCTTGGATCCCCTGAGGTCACAAACTCTATAGCCGTGCAATCTGTCGATTCCTCAATCAGGTGGACCAAGGGGTCGCAAAGTTGCGTCAGCCCGAGTCCATACTCGTAATCCGTAGTGAATCCCGGAGGTAACGTATCCAAAATGTCGAAGAGATCCGCGTCGTGTGCGACATCCACAGGGATGACAAGTGATCTGATCTTCGAATACTTCGGGCCCAGAAAGCTGCCGCTCCCGGGCCGGGTGTCTGTAGGGTAACTCGTCAAGTATCCCTTAACAGGACTGACTTCTATGAGTTTTATGCCAGAGGACTGATTTGTTGCCGCCGTCCCAGGAGCCGGAGCCTCCTTTGGGATGAAGTAGCCTTCAATCAATCCGTTTTCAGTCGTTCGGACTTCCAGGCTCCCTCGGTCTCCGGCCTGCATCCCAAATTGCGCCATACTCTAGTCATCAACTTTCGTCAGGGCCTGCATATTGACCCTGGGTGGGGAGTGGGCAGGTGAACGGGTGGCGTACTCACATTCGCACAGTTATAAAAGACTAATAAGTGCGTGAACCTCGAGCAACT